>NZ_NPEV01000040.1 GCF_003258835.1 Rhodobium orientis
GGCGGCCGCCGAAGCCGTTTCGGACCCGACCGGCGCACCGGTGACGGCCAAGGAACAGGTGCTCGATGTTGCCGCGTCGTCGACGCGGCATCTTCGCGTTTCGACAACGCCCGGCGCCTATATAAAGGGCCTGGTAGAGAGCGCAGTGCCGGTCGATCTCGTCCTGCTCGGGCCGGACGGTGCCCCGGAAAGGGTGCTGCTTGAGGACGCCACCGGACACCACAACTTCTATTTCGTCGCCGGGAGCGATGTCGCCGACCTGGCGCTGAGCACAGAGGCACAGGCGGATGGCGTCGCCTTTGCCATCGTCAACAACATTGCGCCCGACGAGCAGCGGCCGCATCCGCCGGTCCGCACCAGCACGGATCCGGAAAGCCCGGCCCTGAAAGCGCTCCTGGCGAAGCTGGAGGCCGGCGGCGACACCGACGCCTTCTGGGCGGAATTCGCCCGCGCGGGAACCCCGCTCATCGAGCCCGCGCCGAGCGGCGCGGACGGGAAATCCCATCTCACCTTCCTTTGGCGCGGCGCGGAGAAAAACGTCCGGCTCTGGGGCGGCCCGACCGGCGACCATGTGTGGCTTGAGCGGCTCGGCGACAGCGACGTCTGGTTCGCTTCCTTCGAGGTCCCCGATGAAACGCGGCTTTCCTATCGCTTCGCGCCCGACATTCCGCTCGTACCGGGCACCAGGCGCGACCGCCGCTTTGCCATGCTCTCCGTCCTGCAGGCCGACCCGCTCAACAGGTTCCCGCAGAAGCCGGAAGGCACCGACCGCTTCAACCAGCTGAGCTATGTGGAACTCCCGGACGCCCCGCGCCAGTTGGGGCTGACGGGACCGGTGACGCAGCCCGGCACGATCACCAACGTCACCTATGAAAGCGAGCGGCTCGGCAACACGCGAACCGTGTCGATCTATCGCCCGACCGGCTTCGATCCCGCCGACCCGGAAAACATCCTCCTCTTCGTCTTCGACGGCAAGCAGTACCAGACGCGCGTAAAACTGCCGGCCATGCTCGACCGGCTGATCGCGGCCGGAACGCTGCCGCCGGTCGTCGCCGTCTTCGTCGACCACATCGACCAGAGGACGCGGGCGCGCGAGCTGCCGTGCAATGCCGACTTCGCCGATGCCATGGCGCTGGACCTGTTGCCGGAGATCGCGCGCCGGACCGGTCTCACGCCGAGCGCAGCGCGCACCGCGGTCACCGGGTCGAGCTATGGCGGCCTCGCCTCGGCGTGCCTTGCCCATCGCCATCCGGACCGCTTCGGCGCCTTCCTCTCCCTCTCCGGATCGTTCTGGTGGGCGCCGAAAACCTATGAGGGCAAGGAGGCCTATGTTGCGTCTCGCTTCCGGGAGGCGCCGCGGCGGCCGATCAGGGCGTTCCTGTCGGCCGGCATCTTCGAGACCAGCCGGTTCCCGGACGAGATCTCGATCGTGGAGTCCAACCGGCAGGTCGCGGCGACCCTCAGCGACAAGGGCTATGAAACGGTGGTCCACCGGGAATATGCCGGCGGCCACGACTATGCCATCTGGCGCGGCGCCCTCATCGACGGCTTGATCGCCCTTTTCGCACCCGAAAAGTGATGCTCTCCGGGCTGCCGGTGCCGCGGTTGCACCGGCGTCCCTTCATCCCTATCGCGCGAAGCGGACCGGGGCGCTGAAGGTCATGCGGCTTTGCGCAACGGCGCTCGGAAAGCGCGGCATCGGCGAGGCGCGGCGCACCATGGCGACGGCCTCGCGGTCAAGGACGCCGTGTCCGGACGAGCGCGCCAGGCGGATGCCGCTGACGCCGCCGCCGCGGGAGACCGTGAAGCGCACCACGGCCGTGCCCGTCAGGCCGCGCCTTCGCGCCGTCGCCGGATAGCGCTTGGCCCGCCTGAGCCGGCGCAACACCTTGCCCTTGTAGTTATCGGCAGCCGCCCTGCCACCGCCGTCGGTCTTGCGGCGCGATCCGCCGGCGGCGTTGGAATTGCCCCGCTTTGCCGTGATGCGCTCGCCGCCGCGCCGCGAATTGGCCTTGCCGCCGCGGCGCACGCGCCTGGTGGTGCGGCGCTTCTTCTTCGCCGGTTTCTTTGCCACCTTGCGCGGCGGGCGCGGTTTCACCTGCGGCACCGGGGTTGCCACCGGCGTCATGGTATCTGGGCGCACCGGCTCGGCCGCGTCCGGCGGAGGCGTGAGTGCCGCGACCTCGGCCGGGCGTTCCTCTATCGTCTCCTGCGGCGTGACCTCGGCCGCCTCGTCCTGCTCGACCGGTTCTGCTTCCGTCACCGGCACCAGCGGAATGTCAGCCGCCATCACCGGCGCCGCTTCTGTCGCCGGCTCCACCTCGGCACTCGGTTGCGGCGTCACCGCATCGGGCGGCGGCGGTGCGGTCTCGACGGGTGTGGCCGGGCTTGCCTCCACCGGCGGCGCCGGCTCCGGCATCTTGATCGGCTCGGCCTCGGCGACCTCCGTTGCCACCGGCTCGGCCTCGCTGACCGGATCGACGGGGTCGAGCTCGGTATTGGCCCCGGCCACCATGTCTTCAAGGGAGCCGATGACGGAGACGGCGCCGCCCTGGGAGGCCGCCATTTCCACCTGGTCGTCCGGGTCGGCGAACGTGGCGAATCCCGCGACATGGATGCCGAGGGACAGGACGATGGAGATGCCGATGACGCGCCGGTTGATCATGGTTGCTTCCGTCGGGTGATCAGGACGATTTCCCGGCCGCTGTCCTTGAGCCGCGCCAGCACCTGCTTGAGGTGGTCTGCCGGCAGCCGGCCGTCGGCGGCGATCATCAGGCGGGCGCTTTCGACATCGTCGGCAAGGGCATTTGCGTCGAGGCTTTCCAGCGCCACCGCCTCGCCGTTGCGGGTAACGGTACCGTCCTCGGTGATGACCAGCGCCCCGGTGGAGCGGATGCGCTCGTCTTCCGCAATGCTCCTGGGCGGGTCGATCTCGGCCGCGTCGTCGCGGCTGACCGTGCCGGCAAAGAGGAAGAAGATCAGCATCAGGAAGACGATGTTGATGAGCGGCACGGTGTTGTCGGGCGGCGTGCGCTGCTGCGGCTTTGCGATTTTCACCGGCCTGTCCCCGCGATCACCAGCGCCTCGCGCCCTGCGCCCCTGACGGCGACGAGCGCATCGACGACATGCTGGGTCGAGGCCTCGGGCCCCGACCAGATCGCCACCGGCTTCGGAATGTCCCCGGTATTCGTCCCACTCGTCTCGCCGAGCCGTTCCGCAAGCTCGTCCAGCGTCACCGGAGCACCGTTGAGGTCGATGCGGATGGCGTCGTGGACGCGCAGGAGCTGCGGTCGGCTTGCCGAGCTGCCGGCACCGGAGACCCCGGCACTCACCGGCAGCGCCTGGTAGCGGGAAAAGCTGGAGGCCAGCATGAAGAACAGCAGCAGGAGGAAGATCACGTCGATCAACGACGTGATCCCGATCGGCCGCCGGCGCTCGGCACGTTCAAGCTTCATGTCGCGGACGTCTCCGGCGCTGGTCGATCGCCACCACCGTCAGCGCACCGCGTTCGGTCGGCGCGCCGGTGAAGAACGCGGTGACCAGCGCTTCCATCGCCGCCTGCTCGCGCTCGATGCGGCCGTCGAACCAACCGACGATGGCGCTTGCCGGAATGGCGATGGCAAGACCGACCGCGGTGGTTAAGAGCGCCACCCAGATGCCGCCGGCCAGCACCGAGGGATCAACGGTCGCACCCGCCCCTTGCATCCCGCGGAACGCCTCGATCATGCCGATGACGGTGCCGAAGAGGCCGATCAGCGGCGCCGTCTGGGCGATCATGTCGATCGGCCGCAGCAGCGCCCGCAGCCGGCCGAGGCTGGTCATGCAGACGCGCTCGATGTCCTCGCGCAAATGCTCCTCGCGCGTCGCCGGCTGGGCGGCGCCCTGGAACAGGTGATGCAGCACGTCGCCGACGAGGGAGCGGTCGCCCCGCAGGTGCCCGCTCGCCTCCTCGCGGTTGCCGGAGAGCCAGAGATTGAGCGCGGCCCGGGCGCGGCGGTGGCGGCCGACGCGGAGCCTGGTGAATTGCACCAGCTTGGCGATGACGAGGCCGAGCGCGATGACGGACAGGACGATGAGCAGCATGACGACCGGACCGCCGGTGGTCGCCAGCCGGATCAGCGGATCGAGGAAGGAGACGCCGACGGGTGCGAGAGCTTCGGGCATTTAATTCTCCCTTAGAGCGTATTCCCGAACCGAAGGTCCGCGTCAGCGAAACGTGGGAACCGGTTTTCGGACAAGAATACGCGCTAGAACAAACTGTTAGAGTGCGAAGTCGATGTCGAGGCGCGATGACGGTTCCAGCAGGCCGAGGCATTGGGCCTCGCCGCCCTCGCCGCATTTGCGGATGTCGTTGATCAGGAGCCGGGAGATCTCCGCGCAGGGCATCTCCGCGATGTCGTATTGCCGGACGCGCATCTTGCCGGCCGGCAGGGCGCCGAAATTGAGCGCCGAATAGCCGGCGACGCCGCCCTCCTTGTCGAACACGACGACGTCGACGGAGAGCGCCGACAAAGGCCGCGCCAGGCCGTTGCGCACGACCATGGTGACCCGGCATTTACCGGCAACGGTCGCCGCCTTGTTGAGCTCCATCGGCAGGCTCTCCGCAGCGCCAGCGGGCGTGACCATGCTGACGGCAAGGAGGACAAGGAGGGAGAGGACGGTTCTTGGGATCATGGCTTTATCCGGGGCTTGCTGTGGAGGTGGCGGTAGAGGTCGGGCGGTCGGCGAGCAGCACCGGAATGCCGGCGCTGCAGGTCTCGACGCGGGCGGCGACGCCGTAGACGTCGGCGATGAGATCGGGGGTGACGATGTCGGCCGGCGGCCCGGCGGCAACGAGCCGGCCGTGCTTGAGGACGGCGATCTCGTCTGAGAACCTGAGGGCCAGGTTGACGTCGTGCAGCGCCATCACGGCCGACGCCCCGTTCCTGTCGAGATAGCCGCGGACCATGGAGATCGCGGCCAGTTGCCAATGCAGGTCGAGGGCACTGGTCGGCTCGTCGAGGAGCAGGATCGCCGGCTGGTGGATGACGGTGAGGCAGAGCCCGACGAGCTGACGCTTGCCGCCGGAGAGCACCTGCATCGGCCGGTGCGCATCGTCCATCAGACCGAGCATGGAGAAGAGCTCCGCAATGCGCCGGTCGAGGTCGGGGCCGGCGAGCGCCAGTTCGGTGGCGCGGGCATAGCTGCGGGCCAGTTCGTAGGGCGACAGCGACGAGCCCTGGGGCAGCGCCTGGGGCATATAGGAGAGAAGGCCCCGCCGTGTATGCCGGTCGATGTTGCGCACCTCCGTGCCGTCGACGGCGATCGTGCCGCGCGCCGGGATCGCGCCGATGAGCGCGCGCAGGAGCGTCGACTTGCCGGCCGCGTTCGGGCCGATCAGCGCCGTCAGCCGGCCGGGCTGCAACGGCGGCAGGCTCACTCGTGAGAGGATCGGCCGGCCGCCGAGCCGGACATCCACGTCGCGGACCGTCATCACCGCCATGCCGCCTCCCCCCGCCGCGCGGCAATCAGGGCCAGAAACACCGGCACGCCGACAATCGCCGTGACGATGCCGACGGGAACGATGACGCCGGGCAGCAGCACCTTCGACAGGAAGGAGGCGAGCGACAGCATCGCCGCGCCGGTGAGGCACGCCCCGGGAATGAGATAGCGGTGGTCCTCGCCGAGGAGCATGCGGGCGATGTGCGGCCCGACCAGGCCGACGAAGGCGATGGCGCCGACGAAGCACACGCCGATGGCGGCGAGCAAGGCCACCCGCGCCATGACGGCGATCCGCACCCGGCCGACGGCGATGCCGGCGCTCGCGGCCAGCACCTCGCCGCCCCGCAGCGCGGTCAGCACCCAGACATGGCGGAGGCTGAGCGGCAGCACGAGGAGGAAGACGGCGGTGACGATCCCCACCTCGGTCCAGCCGGCCTTGGTCAGGTTGCCGACGGTCCAGAAGACGACCCGTTCGACGGCCTCGGCGCTGGCGAAATACTGCAGGGCCGAGGTCAGGGCGTTGCACAGGAAATGGAGCGCGATGCCGTAGAGGATGACCGTGCTGGTGGCGCCGCCATGGAGCGCCGACAGGGCGAGGATGAGGAGCGCGGCCCCGAAGGAAAAGGCGAACGCCGTGACCGGCAAGACCGCCATCGGCGGCACGAAGGAGAGCACCGGCTCGAGGACGATGGCCATGGCGGCGCCGAAGGAGGCGGCCGCGGAAATGCCGAGCGTGTAGGGGCTGGCGAGCGGATTGTTGAGGACGGTCTGGGTCTCCAGGCCGGCAAGGCCGAGGGCGGCGCCGACCGACAGCGCGATCAGCGCGTCCGGCAGCCGGACCTGCCAGAGGATGATCCGCGTGCGCACGTCGAGACCGGCCGGATCGAGGATGCCGCCGACGATCTCGGCAAGATCGATCCGCGCCGGCCCGGTGGTGAGGTCGAGGACCAGCGCGACGAGGAGGATGACGGCAAGAACGACGAGCATCGCGATGCGGTGCATCGCGATGCGCCTGTGGCCGGCCGCAAGGTCCTGTGCGGCCAGCGTCGTCTCGGTTGCAGCGCTAGTCATCGGCAAGGCTCACGCTGTAGAGACCGTTAAGCGGATAACCGAGGAACCGGCGATGGATTTCCTTCAGTGTTTCGTCAGGATCGAGGTCGGCGAACAGGTCCGGATGGAGCCATTTGGCGAAGGATTCCAACGCATAGATGTTGAGCGGCGAGTTGTAGAAATTGTGCCAGATGGCATGCGCCCGCCCGGCCTGCACCGCAGACAGGGCTTCCAGGCCATCGGCTTCCAGCGCCGCCTGAAGCGAGGCGTGGGCGATCTCATCGCTCGACCGTGTGCCGAGGACGACGATCGGCCGTCCGGCCTCAAAATCCTCGATCGAGCCGGAGGCGGTGCCGATCCACACGTCCGGGTCCTCGGCAAGGACGAATTCCAGGGTGTGCCTACCGACGACGGCGGGCGTCACCGCGGCGGAAATGTTGCGCCCGCCGGCGAGCGTGACGAACGGGCCGAGCATGCCGTTGGCCATTCCGACACAGCAGTCGAACCGGCCGGGATGGGCATGCAGGAACACGGTCGGCCGCTCGCCGGTGAAGCCGGCGACGCGTTTCGCGATCCGCTCCCGGTGCGCCTCATAGAAATCGGTGTATTCCCTCGCCTCTTTCTGGCGGCCGAGCAGCTTGCCGAGGAGAGCGATCGACGGCACCGTGTTTTCCATCGGGTGCTGGCGGAAGTCGATGAAGACCACCGTCGTGCCGGCCTCTTCCAGTTGCGCGATCAGTTCGGTGTTGCTGGCACCCGGCCCGTGGTCCTGGAGGCCGAAAACCGCCGCGTCGGGCGCCAGCGAAATGATCGTCTCGGCCGATACCGAGTCGCCCTTGCCGGCATAGATCGGCAGCGTCTTCATGCGCTCGAAATGCGTGGAGAGGGTCGACAGGAGGTCGCCGTCGGTGAGGCGCAGGTCGGAGAGCAGCGCCTTGACCCTGTGCAGCGGATCCTTGCGGTCGAGAAGGGCGATGGCGGAGAGGATGCGGCCGTCGCCGACGACGATGGTCTCGGCCGGTCGCTCGATCGTCACGGTGCGACCGGCGAGGTCCGTGACCTCTTCTGCGTGCGCGAGGGAGGCGGCGAGGACGGCGCAGAAGAGGACGAGCGACCGAAACGCGGCGTGGTTGGTCTTGGAAAGCGCCCTCACCGTCATGCCGCCACCCAGTCGATCGACAGCTCTTCGCGCCAGGCGAAGCGTTCCAGGTGGGTGGCGATCACCGCCTGCATGCGTTCGGCGGCCTCCACGTTGTCGGCCTCGCAATGGATGGTCAGCGCGGCACCGGTCGCCGCCATCCGGCATAGGCCGAAGGGAAAGCGCACATGGCCGGCGGCGCTGTCGCATTCGGCAGGGACCTTGTGGGCGAAATGCTTGCAGAGCTGCTGCAGATATTTCGAGGCTGCCTTGGTGGCGATTTCGGTCGAGGTGACGGGCATAGCGTCCTTTCGCGATGCGGGCCTTGCAGGAGAACCGGCCCGGACGCCGCGACGGACGCCCGGGTCGGCAGGGCTCAGAATTTCGCCGTTGCGGTGACGAGGAAGGATCGGCCCTGCTCGTAGACCGGCTCGATGCCGCGCACTGGAAGCTGGTAGTAGCCGCCGCGGCGCGTGTACTGCTCGTCGAAGACGTTGACGACCTCGCCGCGCAGCGTGACATGCGCCAGCTCTTCCACCGGCGGCTGCCACTCGGCGAACAAATTGACCACCTCGTAGCCGTCGAGGTCCGAGAAGCCCGCGTCCCGCAGGTCCTCGTCGGAGAAGTCGAAGGCGATTTCCGCCTGGCCGCCCACGGTGACGCCCCAGTCGCGGAAGGTGTAGGAGCCGTCGAAGGTCAGGATGTCGCCGACCACATTGGCCGAGTTGGGGCTGGAATTCGGCAGCGCCGTCAGCCCGTCGACCTCCGGCTTGGTGTGGCTGTAGGCAAGGGAGAGATAGGTGGTCTCGCTGCGATAGCGGGCGAACACATCGAAGCCGTAGGTGACGAGTTCCGGACCGTTGACCCGGGCCGCCACGGGGCCCGTGTAGTCGTAGGCGAGGATGTTATCCATCTCCGTGTAGAACAGGTTGGCGCCGACCGTGACACCGCCGCGGCTGAACTCGGCTCCGACATTGGCGTTATGCGCCCAGGTCGGGTCGAGGCCGCGGTCGTAGACGTAGTCCCTTGCATGGTAGAGCGCCGTCTGCGGGTGCTCCAGGCCGCCGAAGACATAGGCGTAGCCGCTCTTCAGCTTGATGCCGTCGATGATCTCGAAGGCCGCGCTGATGTTCGGCGAGAGGCCGAAATTGTCGAAGGTCTGGCCGTCGACGGCGCGGTAGCTCTGGAAGTCGGCACGCGCGCCGGTGGAGATTTCCAGCCGCTCGGTCGCCGCGATGCGCGCCTGCAGATAGGCGCCGACATCGGTGATCCGCTCCGACACGTCGTTGGGGAAATGAAACCGCTCGATCTCCGTCCTGTTGTTGGAGAAATCGGTGCCGGCCGTCAGCGTGCCCCAGTCGAAGCGGAACCGGTTCTGGATCTTGCCGCCGACTTCGCCATTGTCGGCATTGAAGTCGCCGCTCGGCCCCGCATAGCCGTTGCGGTTCGGCCGCTGCAGGCGGTTGCGGTTGTAGTAGAGCAGAACCTCGGGGTCGTAGGTGTCGGTCGGCTGGGTGGTGGTGTAGCGGAACGTGGTCGTCCAGCGCTCCGCCAGGCTGTAGTTGAAGAGCGGCATCGACAACAGATTGAGGTTGGCCCGCAGCCGGCGCATGCCGGCGTCGCGGTAGTACTCGGTGGAGAGCATGAAGCGGTGGCCGGCCTCGCTCTCGTAGCCGAATTTCGCAAGGCCGTTCCACAGGTCGTTGGCCGTGCCGGGCTCCGTGATGCCGTCGCCGTTGGTATAGTCCTGGCCTTCGGAACGCTTGAGGATGCCGAGCACCTCAAAGCCCTGGTGGACCCGGTAGGCGGCCGTCGTGGAGGTGAAGGTCTCGCTGTCGGTGTCGTAGCTGCCGCGCACCGTGCCGCCCCAGGTCCGGCCCGGCAGCAGCATGTCCTTGGCGTCCTTGGTCTGCAACCTGACCGAACCGCCGAGCGCGCCGGGGCCGGCATCGGCCGGCGCCACGCCTGCGTCGACCTCGACCTCTTTCAGGAAATAGGGATCGATGCCGAAGTCGCCATTGTGGTGCCAGACGCTGTTGCGCTGGCGGGCGCCGTCGACCTGGACGTTGAGCTTCGACTGCTCGACGCCGTTGACGAAAATCTTCTGCGTCGCCGTGCTGCCGCCCGTCACCTGCACCGACGGTTCGGTCTGGAAAAGCTGGCGCAGGGTCTGCGGATTGCGCCGTTCGATGTCTTCCTCGGTGACCTGGACGTCGGTTTCCACCTCTTTGGCCCCGGCGCCGCTCTCGTCGGAGACGACAATCGTGTCCAGCGGGACGCTGTCCTGTGCCAGTGCCGCCGGCACGAGCGCTATGACGCTGACGCCCGCCAGAAGCAGGCCGATGAATCGCTGACTGTACTGCATTGAACTACCCCGTTCCCCGGCGCGCTTCCGCCGGTCACCCCGTTCCCGCTGCTGCCGCAGCCATCGATGCTGCGTTGCGGGAACCATCACAATTACCGTCAGGATTCGTTACACGAGCCTCCGCATGCGGCCTAGATGCTACTCATTTGCATTTGCATCAATTACCTTTGCGCAGTAGGAAAGGCTATCCGAAACACTACGCACGGGATTGGAATGGCGATCCTCCGACAGCCGGAAACGATGGCTCCGCGTCGCATTGCGCGCGCCGCGCGCGGCCGCGGTCACGGCGCCGAACCGGTGGTCACGGCCGGCGACCTCTACGACCGCGACGGCGATGCTCCCTCCCGCACGCTGAAGGGTGACCATCGTCGGTCCGAGGGCCTGTTGCGGGGCCGCAGCGGCGTCATGCGCCTGCGCGACGGCCTGTCGGTGCATTTTTCCGATGCGGAGGACCTGAAGGATTTCGTCGTGGAGCGCGACTGTGCGCCCAATCTCGGCGTCAAGATCTTCCTGGAAGGCGCGGTCGAGGCGACCGTCGGGGGCGTGCGCGTGCCGATGCCGGAAAAGGCCGAGACCGGTTGGCAGCCGATCGGCTGCATCTTCGCCCAGTCGCGCACCGAGCGCTTCGTCAGGCGCACCCGCAAGGGCGTCCATGTGCGCAAGGTGTCGATCGCCATCACGCCGGAGTGGCTGGAGGCCGGCGCGGCCGACAACGGCTTCGATCTGGAAAAAATCCGGCGGTTCGCGAGCTGCCACCTGGCCTGGCGCACCTGGCGACCGAGCAACCGGGCGATCTCCATGGCCGAACAGATCATCAACCCGCCCGACCAGCCGCTGCTGCTTTCCGGGCTCTACCTGGAAAGCCGGGTGCTGGCCCTGATCGCGGAGGCCTTCGAACAGATCCTGTCCGTTGCGCCGGGCGCGGACGACGCCCGACTGCGACCGCAGGACCGCAAACGCCTGCAGCGGGTCGAGGAATGGCTGTCCGCCAACAATGAGGGGCCGGTGAGCGCCGACCGGCTGGCAAGCGATGTCGGCTCCAGCACCAACACCCTGCAGCGGCTCTTCCAGGCGGCCTATGGCATGTCGGTCTACAGCTATATCCGGCTGTGGAAGCTGAAACAGGCGCGTCAGGCGCTGGAGAACGGCGGCGTCAGCATCGCCGAGGCGGCCTACCTTGCCGGATATACCAGCCCGGCCAATTTCGCCACCGCCTTCAAGCGGCAGTTCGGCCTGTCCCCACGCGACGTCCAGGTCGCGCTTTAAGGGTCGCGGCGGAAACGGGGTCATCGACGGCCCGATGGCAGACCGCGGCGTGCGCTTGTCTTCGATCCCCCGATCTTCCCGGCGCACCTTCGCAATGGCCCGCGTTCACGGCAGACGATCACGCTCCGGAATAAGGCGCGAAGCGGCCGGTGTTCTCGTCTGTCGCCAGCGCCCGGCTGAGCGCCGGAAAGCAACGCGGCGACCGCGACGAGCTATTTTTTGCACTACGGAACTATTCGCCGGGCCCGCCGCGAACACGTCATATCCACAAGGGCGTTCACCTGCAGCACCTGGCCTCGTACATCGACAAACGTCGCGAGATAGCATTGTCCGAAGCTCGCGCCTTCCGCATCAAATAATATCTCAGCACCAGCCTGGCAGTGATTGATCTTTGACCCGCCAGGACCTCATGGCTCGGCTTTCGGCCACGCTTTGCTAATCGCGCGCACCCTACTCCGCAGCTCCACCGGCATCGCCCCTACCGACTGGCCAGTACAACGAGAGCACAACTCCACAAATACAAGGAGCATTAGCAATTGTTTTTACGCCGTTTTCCGCAACGCCCATCCAATCCATCATCAGCGCGACGGCTATTTTCCTATTTATTTCAGTTATTTATAAGAATATCTCTTTTTAAGTTGCGAACATCTTCTCGTTTTTTCAGACAGATGTTTTTCCGCTCTGTTCTCGCCGACCTAATTTTGGCGCAGAATGCCAGAATTTACAGGCGTATACCAAATCTATACGTGAATATTCCCTAAATTTGAGGTGAAGAGGCGGTTGCGGGCAAAGCCAACTACAGAGATGATTTCGAGCGGGACAAAGTGGCTCAGATCACAAAGCGGCGCGATCCCCCTGCACAATGACGCCTAACGAACGGCCGTATCAGCCGATCCCGGCCGCGTCCGAACTGTTTTGCGAGGCTCTAGCTTCCGGAAACCTGCGTTTTCTCCATCACCATCCGTACCGCCATGTCGATGCACAGATGGATATGCTCATTCTCCGCGATTTCGTCGTGCAGAAAAATCCGTCGAGCCGCCAGGCCGCTCAACGTCAGGACGATGTGGTGCATGATGATCTCGTTTGGGGCGCCTGCGGTGCCGTGTGGGACAGTCGCATGCCAAAGTGCGCTGATATGGTCGATGTAGTCGTTTTGCATCACTTTGAGGGCGTCCCGCATTTCCCGATCGCCCCTAGAGCCTCGAACGAGTTCAATCCAAGCGATATAGGACGGGCTGCTGTAGGAGCACCAAACACTCCAAACGAATGTTTCCAATCCGGCCCTGACGCTGGATGCCGCCCGTCCGGGTATGGGGGCCTGGTTCTTCAGGTCCTCCAGGAGGCGGCGACCCAGGCTCGTAAGGAATCCGATCTTGTTGCCGAACAGGTATTGCGCCGCACCCCAGGTAATGCCGGCTTCCTGCGCAATCGTCTTGGTCGTTACCGAGGCCAATCCGCGGCGGGCCACAAGAGAAATTCCGGTCGCGATCAGACGCTCGCTTGTCTCCGCGCGGCGTTCCTCCTGAGTCATACGTTTCGTCAATGGTTCCTCCGTTGAAATGGCAATGACGCACTGCTTCTTGTTGGTTGGAAATACTCTATCGACCAAACCTGTGACATGCGGCTCGGGTTGGTTCTCCTGGACCCGGCATTTGAGATCTCATATTTCCAGCAAAGCCGGGGACTAGAATTTCCGAAGGATAATCAGCCCTTTGAGAATTCACAAACCCGCATCTCCAATCCCGCATGGGCATGTTTTTCTCTCGTCCACCGGCGCCGAAGCCGCATGAGGGTATCGCTGGAATATTTTCCTTCCATTCAAATGGAATGTTTGTTAGAAGGACGAACTGCTTATTGCAAGACCCGTCGAAGAGCCCGCTGCATGGGTGGCTGGAGGAGACTGTGCAGGGACATATTTCTGAACATGTCGGAAGACACGCTAGAGAAGGTCTGATGAAACCCATGTCGCTATCCGACCCTGTGACAGAGACGTTTGCCCGCCTCGACGCGGCCATGGAACAGGACACCACCCAGTGGATGCGCATCACGCGGCTGCGCCCGCAGGACGAGGTTCGCGGGCTTGCGCACGACACGATGCGCCACGTCGGCATGCATCCTTCCGCCATGACCTGGGGCTCCCCGCTCGGCCAGTTGCTGACCGGTGAGGTGTCCCGATTCTGGGGCAACCTGTACAACCTGCCTGCGGGCGGCGATGTCGCCTACGGCTCCAGCAGTTCGGAATGCATTTTTCTGGTGTTGCTGGCCGCCCGGACCAAGGCGCTCGCAGATGGCCGACGCCCCCCGTTCAACGTCATACGCCCGACAAGCGGCCATCCGGCCTTCGACAAGGCGGCCCACTATCTGGGGCTTTCGGTAAGGGCGGTTTCCTTGGACGAAGACCTGCGCTGCGATACTGCGGCGCTCCGTCGGGCAATAGACAACGATACGATTGTCATCTCTGGCGCGCTGCCGACCGACAGCCACGGCGCGTGCGACCCGATCGGTGAAATGGCCGCGATCGCGTCGGAAAGCGACATCTGGTTTCACGTCGATGGAGCAATCGGCGGGTGTCTCGCGCCGTTCATGGATTCGGTAGGCGTGGCACTTCCGGCATTCGACTTCACGGTCCCGGGCGTCACGTCCATCGGAATCGGTCTTCATAAATACGGTTATGCACCCGTCGGCGTCGCCGCGGCTCTTTTTCGCGAAAAGTCGATCGCCGACCTCCGCCTCGTCGATATGTCCAACTGGGACGGATCCGCCATGACGGGCGACAGGGTAGCCGGACTGCGCAGTCTGGACACGCTCGCGGGAGCCTGGGCGATCGTCCAAGTCCTGGGGCGCGAGGGTTATACGGCCAGAGCGCGTGCGATTGCCGAGAACCAGAAACTCTTTGCCGAAATGGTCCGTGATATTGCGGGCATGCGGGTCCTTGTTGAGCCGACGCTCGGTGTCGTCACCTTCGATGCTGTGGCGCCGCAGCACCGGGACTTTGCGGCCCGCTTCGCGGCGCGCCGCCACAGAGGAAAGCAAATACAGTCGCCCGGCGGGTTCGTCGTTTGCATCGGCCCCGAGCGCGATGACGACGACCTGGAACGCTACGCCGGAGAAATCCGCGCTGCCTTAGCGCAATGCAATTCGTGACAAGACCGCCTGGACTTCGAAAAGCAGAAAGGAAGCGCATATGCAAACCCGACGTACTTTCCTTGTAAGCACTGTGGCCGCGGGGGCCGTGCTGGCAGCACCGGCCATTGTCAGGGCCAAACCGTTCGACAACGTCACGCTGACATTGAACGGCTTCGGTGGCGACTTCGACCGCATCATGAAAGAAACCGTGGCCGATCCGCTCAAGGCTGAGACGGGCCTGGACGTGACTTATGCGCCAGGTGGTTCCTCGGCGGCAGTCGCCAAGACGATCGCAACGCCCGACAATCCGCCTTTCGACATTGTGCTGTGCGACAGCCCCAGTGTGCCAGAATTGATCAAGGCGGATATGATCGACCCCGTTACGCCGGACAAGGTCCCGAATGTCGCAAATTTGCTTCCCGGTCTACCGGAGTTCGGGCAACACGGCGTCCCGTTCATGATTTCTTCCTCGGTCATCACCTACAATACGGAAGAAACGCAGACGCCGATCGCGTCCTATGCGGATCTTGCCCGCCCTGACCTTGAAGGCAGGGTCGCCCTCTTCAATCTGGAGAACACCGGCGGTGTCCTGTACTTGTTGGCGATGGCGGAGGCAAATGGCGGGGGCATCGACAACATCGACCCGGCTTTCGCGGCGCTTGAACGGATCAAGCCCAACATCGTCACACTGACCTCATCGACGGTATCGCTCATCCAGTTGTTCGAGCAACGCGAAGCGACGGCGGGCGCGCTGTGGAACGGCCGCGTGTTCGCGATGCAGAATGCCGGACAGCCCATGGCCATGGTCGCCCCGTCGGAAGGCATCTACTCCCTGATGTCCTACTACAACCCCATCAAGGGAACCAAGCATCCGGAAGCGGTCGCCACCTATCTCAACAAGGCACTGTCCGACGAAGCGATCGGCGCGATCGCCAACTTCTTCCGCTATGGGCCGACGACGACTGTCGATCTGCCGAAGGCGGTCGCCGATACGATCATCACCTTCGGCCCGGAGGGACGCGCGAAGATCAAGACTCTGGACTGGACCAAGATCGCCGAAAAGCGGTCCGGATGGATCGAGCGTTTCAATCGAACGATGGCTTGATTACTGGCCCGCACGCGCGACCCTTGTCGAGGTTGGTCCTGCCCGGTGTACCCGTGTGGTTCCCTGGGCAGAACCTTCAAGTGAGCATCATGTCCTATCAGTGTCAGAGCCGACGCCAATCCGGTTGGATGGAGACGCCGCGGCCCGCGATTGAAGGAGCCGGGTCGGCATGAATTCGTCCTCTGTTGCGGCACGCGGAACCGTGCGCGTTGGTCCGTCCGGCCGATATGCCTGGATCGCGCTGACCGCGCCCCTGGCAATTGTGCTCCTCTTGTTCCTTGTCGTGCCGATCCTGTCCCTGCTGCGCGCCAGCTTTTTTGAGGGCGACCGCTCATTCAACGCATCCGGCGTGTCCCTGGAGCACTATCTGCGGTTCCTGACAGATTCCTATTACCTGAACGTGATGTTGGACACGCTGGGATATGGTCTGGCGACGGCGCTTCTGTGCCTGGTTCTGGGCTTTCCGACCGGGTATGCCCTGGCCCGCGCGAAGCCGCATTGGCGCCGATGGGGACTGATTATCATCATTCTTCCCTTGACCTTGAGTCTGGTGATCGTGGTCTTCGGATGGCTCGTGGTGCTGGGACGCCAGGGGCTGGTGAACCAAGTGCTGGTTTTTACCGGTCTTATCGACAAGCCGATACGTCTGTTGTTCAACTCCCCGGCGGTGATCATCGTCCTGGCGCAGCAGTTCCTGCCCTTCATGGTGCTGTCGGTGATGAGCGTCGTTGGTCATATAGACCCGACCTTGGAGCAAGCCTCCGCCAACCTGCGGGCCAATCGCTGGACCACCTTCCGAAAAGTCATCGTTCCTCTCTCGTTGCCTGGGATTCTTTCCGGTCTGACCCTGGTATTTGTACTCAGCGTGTCTGCCTTTATCACGCCACGTCTGATCGGCGGTCACCGTGTGCAGATGCTCGGCAGCCTTATCTACGAACAGATCATCGTCCTGTTGAATTGGCCCTTCGGAGCGGCGATGTCCGCCGTCCTCTTCACCGTCACGCTGACTATTACGCTCATCGTCAACAAATGGCTGAAATCCCATCCGGGATGAGGAGGCAGGCATATGAAATCACAATGGCCGGACCGCTTCCTTGCCGTCGCGGGGGTTCTTACCCAGTCACTCGTCTACATCACCATGTTGCTTCCGCCGATCATCGTCGTCGGGGCGTCGCTGACCGCGGGCAACAGCATGGTTTTCCCGCCCGAGGGACTGTCACTGCGCTGGTATCATGAGGCGTTCCAGAACACCGCATTCATGAATGCTTTCGTCATGAGCTTGGAACTCGGCTTCGCCGCGATGTTCCTCTCCCTGGCGATAGGTTTTGCGGGCGCCTACGGAATGGACAGATACCGATTTTTCGGACGGGAAACGCTTCGGGCCACGGCGCTCTCGCCGCTAATCGTTCCCGTTGTCGTGCTGGGTATCGGCCTTCTGCAACTGTTGACGGCCATTGGATTCGGGCAGACGTTTTTCGGTCTGCTGATCGGGCATGTCATCATTACGCTCCCCTACGTCGTCCGCACCCTCACGACATCGCTGGCTCTGCTCGACCGAAGCTATGAGGAAGCGGCGGCCAATCTGCGCGCGGCCCCGCACGTGGTTCTGCGCCGCGTGACCCTTCCTCTGCTTCTGCCCGGATTCCTATCGGCAGGAATCTTCGCTTTCGTCATCTCCTTCGGGAATATCACGCTATCGATTTTTCTGGGATTCGCGGGGGCGGAGACACTGCCGGTACAGATATTCACCTATGTCGAACACAGCTACGACCCGACGCTCGCTGCCGTCTCCACCATGGTCATTGTGCTGACCGTCATCATCATGCTGGCGATCGAGCGCATCGCCGGAATGGACAAGGTTCTGTAATGAAGGTGAACTTCGAAGACGTTTCCGATGCGGGCTCCGCGAAGCAGGCGGCACCGATTCTCCGGCTCGACGGCCTTAGCAAGCACTATGGCGACGTGATTGCCGTCGAGGATCTTTCGCTTGATGTCGCGGACGGTGAGTTCGTAAGCCTCCTCGGCCCTTCCGGGTGCGGGAAGACCACCACACTGCGCATGGTGGCCGGCTTCATCAAACCGACGGCGGGCCGTATCGGCATTGCCGGAAAAGATGTGACCGCGCTGCCGCCTTACAAGCGGGATACCGGCATGGTCTTCCAGAACTACGCGTTGTTCCCGCACATGACCGTGGCGGAGAATGTCGCATTCGGTCTCGAGAACCTGGGGGTCGAGAGATCCGAGCGCATGACCCGCGTCCATGAGATGTTGCGGATGGTTGAGCTGGACCATCTCTCCGACCGCCGGCCGGCCGCGCTATCGGGCGGTCAGCAGCAACGCGTTGCGCTTGCCCGCGCGTTGGCACTTCAGCCCGCATTGCTGCTTCTGGACGAGCCCTTTTCGAACCTCGACGCGCAGCTGCGCGTCCGGTTGCGCGAGGACATGACAAGGATCATCGAGCGGATCGGCGTGACGACGCTATTCGTCACGCACGATCAGGAGGAAGCTCTCGCACTCTCTGACCGGATTGTTGTGATGAGCACCGGCCGCGTGGAGCAGATCGGCAGTCCGGGGGAGATCTATGAACGGCCGTCCAGCCGTTTCGTTGCCGATTTCATCGGCCAATGCACGATCCTGGACGGCACATGCGCAGACGCAGCGTTCAGAAGCGTCAACGGATTGCGGCTGCCTTTCGAGGCCCCCCCCTGGCGACTGTTCGCTGGTGCTGCGTCCCGAACATGTACGGGTGGCCGAGGCGGACGATCCTGACGGGTTGTTGGGAACCGTATCGGGGAGTGCATATTTCGGCGGCGTTACGCGCATCAATGTCAAGGTCGGTGAGGAGACGCTGGTGGTGGAGCACCCCTTCCCGGCCGGCAGCCGGCCGCGGACAGGTGACCGTTTGACAATCGTCATCGATCTCTCTCGCGCGCAAAGGCTCGAGAACCCTACATCAAAGGATTGAGGAGCGCAGACCATGACGCTGACAAAAGGACCGCAGGCCTTCACGAGGCGGGAATACGCTCGCCGCCTGGCCGCCACAAAAGCGGCCATGGAGAAAGCCGGTCTCGATGCGCTGTTCATTACCGATCATGCGAATCTGGTCTGGTTGAGTGGCTTCACGGCGGAATCCGCCTATGTCGAACAATCCCTCGTCGTCGATCCTGGCGCCGACGAACCCCTTCTGTGCGTGCGTGCTATGGATGCGCCGGCGGCAATCCATGAGAGTTATTTGGATCGGGACAAGATCGTCGCGTTCCCGGAACACCTGGTCGCCAATCCGCAGCGTAACGGCTACGACCATATGGTGGACCGGATGCGTGAATGCGGCCTGTCGGGCGGGCGCATAGGCGTGGAATTCGGTACTCTGTCGTTCGTTGCCGCCAAGCAATTGGTCCAGGCTTTCGAGAACGCCGAGCTTGTGGACGCAACGTCGCTCGTTACCTGGCTCCGGCTGCCGAAATCCGATGAAGAGGTAGCGGTAATGGAGGCTGTCGGGAAGGTCTCGGACGCTGCAATGCTCGCAGCCGTCGATACAATCGGCACCGGCGTGCCGGAAAGTGCTGCCGTACGGGCCGCCGTCGATGTGATGATCGGCGGTGTCGACGATGTGAAGCCGACGCATCTGAAGCAACCGGCCTTTTGTACCACGCCGCTGACGGGCACCTCACATGTGGCTTGGAGCGACCATGTCTATACCGCGGGGTCGCAGATCAACATCGAACTCGGGGCTTCCTGCCATCGGTACTATACGGGCCTCATGCGCACAGTGCATGTGGGGCCGCCGCCAGACCGGCTGCGACGACTGCACGACGCGGAATCCGAAGGGCTGGAAAGGGCTTTGGAGGAGGCCAGACCTGGCAACCGATGCGCCGATGTCGCGAATGCGTTTCACCGGGTTCTGGAACGGCACGGCTTTCAAAAAGTCAGCCGGTGCGGCTATGCCATAGGGATAAACTGGACCGAGGTCTCGGCCAGTTTGAAGCCGGGCGATGAGACCATTCTGACGGAGAATATGAGCTTCCACCTCATGCTGGGAAATTGGCTCGAGGAAGATTTTGGATATGCTTTTTCCGAAACCTTCGTCGTTGCGCCGACCGGCGGGAGAACGCTTTCGACATGTCCCCGGGAACTCTTCATTCGGTAGGACGGAGCGGTGCCGGCCTGGCCTGCTCTGGTGAAGAGACATCGCGTGGGTCACGTGGGGCTCCGGCTCCATCGGCGAAAAGGTTCCGCCGGACGCGCTTCAGCGGTATGCGCGGATCATTTTGGTCTCGTGACACGGGTCCGGATCTACCGTGGCGGCTGCGATATGCTGTGGGGCTACGCGGATATCGACAAGCGTTGCGAGATCGTAATGTCCGAGGCTCTCGCCTTCCGCCCCAACAGTTTCTCAGCTACACGCCAATGCTCTGTTTGATCCCTTATCCCAGCATGGTCGAAAGGCTCCACGATGTATCGGCTATTCGCCTGCCCTCCTCACCGGGACGCAACCGGTATCGAAAAAGGGCTGGCCGGTACAACGAGTGTACAACATGACGAGAGCCGTGCCCGATAGAGTGTTGATATCACGCCTTTTTTTGCAACATCCGTCCAGTCCATCATGGGCGCGACGGAGAATTTATTATATTTTTCAATCACTTATATGAGATTCCTGAGCCACAGCAAGATCGGCCCGACTTACACTGCCGGCGTTTTTGATGGGCGATCTATTTCGGTCTGTTTTTCAAATTGTAACGACCATTGCCACTCAAAACCACTTTCCTGCTCTTGGGATAGCACAATGGCACGGCTGCCCCTGCTTGAGGACGCCCGCGGCGATTTGCTTACGCACAGGATGGCGCAAGAGCTTCTTTGCAGGTTCGGCTTAGGCAACACCGCACGGCGGAGTTATGCCCGTTTCGCCGGATGGACCAGCTACTGGGTCCGCGTTTGGATGAACTGCCTGCGGGACGCATCCGAAGCGATGACGGGAGATGGATTTCGTTGTGGTCGTCGGACCACCTTGAGGGCGCGCAAGCGGCGGAAGTCGGGCAATCGCTCGACCATGGTCGCATCGGCCGCGGCGGCATCTTAATGCCTCACTCGTGCGGCGTGCAGAGTCGCCAAATACCCGCGGCGCATCGCCTACGACACCGGCGCGACGAAGCAAAAAAAGAACTGGCAGGGGAGCCCCCGCCAGTTCGGTTTCCGATGCGCCTCAGCCGGCGCATCGGCACTTCTTATACCGGTTTTCGGCCCCGTTGTTGCTATGGGTATCCGAAAAACGGCGCATGCTGGAGGAATCGGGGTCTATTCGCTGCCGCCCTTGATGGCCTTTTCCATAATGCCGCTGGCCTTATCGACCCACTCCTTGCCGCCAATGTCTTCGGAGAACGAGGGCCACAGGGCCTTGGCCGCCGACTGCCACTTTTCTTCGTCCGTCGGCGCGCCGCTCAGCACCATGCCGAGCTTAACCAGCTCCTTCGTTGCCTTCTCGGTCTCGGTCGCCGAAACCTCGCGCTCATAGACCGCCGCTTCTTCGCCGGCGCGGTCGAGCGCCTCTTGCAGGTCGGCTGGCAGGCCCTGGTAGAAGCGTTCAGAGATAATGATCGGACCGGACCAGATCAGGTAGTGGATCTCGGTGATGTATTTCTGCACCTCGTAGAATTTCGACGAGATCGACGTCGTGTAGGGGTTCTCCTGGCCGTCGATCACCCCCTGCTGCAGGGCCGGGAACACCTCCGCCCAGGCCATCGGGATCGGATCGAGCCCCCAGGACTTGAAGGTCTCGATGGCGATATTGTTCTTCGACACGCGGATCTTCAGGCCCTGCAGGTCGTCGAGCGTCTTCACCTCGCGCTTGGAATTGGTGAGAACCCGGAAGCCCTTTTCGAAATAGCCGAGGATGCGCACACCCGCCTCCTTCGGCAGCCGCGCGTTGAGCGGGTCCTTGAGTGCATCCATCGCCGCATGCGCCTCCTCGTTGGAGGTGAAGGCGTAGGGCAGCATCATCACACCCACCGACGGCGCCAGCGGCACAAGATTGCCAGTATAGAGGATCTCCGCCTCGATCGAGCCGGTGCGCAGCGCCTGCGCCACTTCCTGCTCAGAACCGAGCTGGTTGTTCGGGAATATCTGCACGTCGATGCGGCCGTCGGAATATTTCTCCGCCAGCTCCTCGAACTTCACCGCTCCCTTGTGGGTCGGGTTGTTCTCGTTGTCGCCGTGGCTGAGCCGGATCGTATAGTCAGCCGCCAGTGCCGGAGCCACCGACACCGCCGCAAAAAGCGCACCGATCATTGCATGCCTGAGAAGTTTCATTGCATTTCCTCCTTGGTTTTATCTAGGTTGCGAAGCCGAGCAGGCGCGGTAACCACATACTCAACTCTGGGATGAAGGCGACGAGGCCCATGACGAAAATCTCCGCCGCCAGAAACGGGATGCTTGCCTTGCTGACCTGTTCGACCGTTGTGTTGCCGATCTCGCTGGCGACGAACAGGTTGACGCCGAGCGGCGGCGTCGAATAGCCGATCTCGCAGGCGATCACGAAAACGATGCCGAACTGGATCGGGTCGAGGCCGACATTGGTGACCACCGGCAGAAGCAGCGGCGTCAGGATGATGATCTGCGTCAGCGTCTCCATCCACATGCCGATGAAGACCAGCATCACCAGAATGAGCAGGATCAGCATGGTCGGGTCGGAGACGGTCTCGATCAAATAGGCCGAGACTGCCTGCGGCACCTGAAACACCGACAGAATGCGCCCGACGATACGCCCGGTGACGAGCACCAGCATCACGGTGCCGGTGATCCGCACGGCATAGGTCATGCTGTCCAAATAGCCGGTCACGTTGATCTCGCGGTAGACGAAGATGCCGATGAACAGCGCGTAGAAGACCGCCACTACCGAGGCCTCGGTGACGGTGAAGATGCCGGAATAGATGCCGCCGAGGATCAGCACCGGCGCGAACAGCGCCCATTTCGCCTCCCAGGCGGCGCGGCCGACCAGCCGCAAGCTGCGCGGTTCGGCGCTTCGCGCGCGATAGCCGCGGCGGCGGCTGATGACGGCGCTGGTCAGGAACAGCGCACCGGAAAGCATCAGTCCCGGCACCACGCCGGCGATGAAAAGACCGCTGATCGAGGTCTCCGACGTGATGCCGTAGATGATCATCGGGATCGACGGCGGAATGACCACGCCAATGCCGCCGGCCGACGACGAAATCGCCGAGCCGAAACCCTTGCCGTAGCCCTCCTTCACCATCGCCGGGATCATGATCGAGCCTATCGCCGCGGTCGTCGCCGGTCCGGAGCCGGAAATCGCCGCAAAGAAGGTGCAGGCGACGATGGTGACGGTGGCGAGGCCGCCGGGCGCCGGGCCGACAATGGCACGGGAAAAGCCGATCAGCCGGGCGGTAAGGCCGCCCTTTTCCATCAGCGTGCCGGCAAGAATGAACATCGGCACGGCGATGATGGTGAACTCGTCGACGGCGGTGTAGGCCGTCTGCACCAGGTAGGACATCGGCATGTTGGCCGAGGCCAATGCCAGAACGGCGGCAAGGCCGATCGAGATCGCGACCGGAACGCCGAGTACCAGGAAGACGACGAAGGTGACGGTCAAGAGAAGCGAAATGTTCACCGCTCAATCCCCCTTGCGGTGATCGACGTGTTCCTCTTCTCCCTGCCAGCGGCGGATCATGACCTGCACGATCCGCACCGACATCAGGAGGAAGCCGAGGGGCACGATCATCTGCACCCAGACCAGATTGATACCGGTCGTCTGCGAGATGTAGGGGAACTCGAACATCGACATCGTGAACCAGTAGCCGTGCCAGATGACGACGGCGTTGAAGACCAGCCAGACGGCGTCGGCGAGGGTGAAGAGGATCAGCCGCGGTCGCCGCGGCAAGGCTTCGATATGCAGCGAGATGCGGATATGGCGATCCTTCTCCGCGGCAATCACGAAGCCGAAATAGACTGCCCAGACGAAGGCGAAGCGGCTCACTTCCTCCAGCCAGCTGAACGACCGGCTGAAGCCGAACCGGGCGACCACCTGGAAGCCGAGCAGCGCCAGCACCACCGTCATGGCGATGGCGCCGATCCATTCCTCCGGTGTGCGGCCGGCGAGGATCCTACGCATCGGCCATCTCCTCGACAGCCCCGGCGATGGCTGCCCGGATCGCCTCCGGCCGCCCGGTGCGGTCGCCGAAAATGCCGATCCACTTCGCCACCAACTCACGGAAACCGGCGCTTTTCCCGAGCGCCGGGAGAAAGATCGGCAGGTCGAGAAAAGCGCCGGCAGTGGCGGCGGCATCGCCGGCATGGCGGGAACGGAGATCGGCCAGGCGGGTGGCGAGCGGGTCGCTCGGGGTGAAACCGCCGGCGTCGGGTTTGCATTCGCCAGCCTGCAGCATCCAGGCGGCCAGTACCATGGCATGGCAGGTCGGATCGCCGCCCGCCGCGACCAGGTCGGCGGCCGGTGCCGCGATGCGCTGCGACAGCTTGAAGCTGCCGTCGGTGGCGATCTGGCCGAGTGGATGATGGATCGTCGGGTTGGCTAGCCGCTCCAGGCTGACCCGGCCATAGGCGGCAAGGTCCTCGCCCGGCGGACAGGCGAGCGTCGTCGCCTGCACCTTGTGAAACCACTTTGCCCAGGCGACGAGCGCCGGATCGGTCGCCGCCGCGTGGCTGGTCGCACAGCCGCAGAGCCGGCCGAGCTCGGCATAGGCCGACTGCAGGCCGTTGAGCATGCGGTGCTTCATGTGCTCGTAGGGCGCGACGTCGGGGACGATCTGCACGCCGGCCCGTTCGAACGGCGGCCGGGCGCCGGCGACCGCGTCCTCTAGCACCCACTGGCGGAACGGCTCGGTGACGACGCCAAGGGCATCCCCGGTGCCGAGCGTCGCTTCAAGCAGGTGGCGGCTTTCCGCCGACATCGCCGGCACGATGCGGTCGACCATGGAATTCGGGAAGGCGACGTTGTCGCGCATCCACGGGCCGAGCTGCGGCCATGCCTCGGCCGCATATTGCTCCATCACGGCGCGCAGCAGCCGGCCGTTGGCCGGTACGTTGTCGCAACTGGCGATCGTCACGCCACCGCCGCCTGCCTGGCGCCGGGCCTCGAGCAGGTGGCAGAGGAAGCCGACTGCCGTTGCCGGCGTTTTCGGCGCGGCAAGGTCGGCGGCGATCGCCGAGGTGGGATCGAGATCGGTGGTGCCGGGAACGTGGCAATAGCCCTTTTCGGTGATCGTCAGCGTTACGAAGCGGGCATCGGCAAAGCGCGCGGCATCGGCGGCGCCGGCGACGAAATGAAACTCCCGCAATGTACCGATCGCCCGGCAGTCGCTGCCATGCTGGTCGCGGGCGAGAACGCCATAGCGGCCGGCCTGGCGGCGATGGGCATCGCCGAGGTCGGGCGGCAGCAGGTTGATGCCGACCACCCCCCAGTCGCGCTCGCCGTCGCGGGCGAGGTCGTCGTAATAGACCTGCTGGTGGCCGCGATGGAAGGCGCCGATGCCAAGGTGGAGGGCGCCCGGCCTGAGGACCGCCGGATCGTAGCCCAACGCTTCGGTACCGATCTGTCCCGCTGCCTCGGTCATGCAAATGCCACCATCACCTTCGCGTTGCAGGTCTTGTCGGTGGCACGGGCGAACACCTCTTCCGGCGCCTCGAGCGTGCAGGTCGCGGTAATCAGCGGGCGCAGGTCGACCTCGCCGCCGGTGATCGCCCGCACCGCCACCTCGAATTCGTCGACGAAGCGATAGGCGCCGCGCACGACCAGTTCGCGCGTCAACAGCTTGGCGAGATCGAGCGGCGAGGCCGGCGGCAGGAAACCGACCTGAACGATCGTCGACTGCGGTCGCGCCGCGGCCAGCGCCAGGTTGAGCGCCGGAGCCGTGCCGGAGGCCTCGAACACCGCATCGAACGCCGGGCTCGACGCAAGCGTCTCGGTCGCCGCCGCATCGCTGACATTGACCGTCCGGTCGGCAACGAGATCGGTGGCGCGGGCGAGCGCGGCATCGGAAACGTCGGTCATGGTGATCGCACCGGCACCGGCGCGCCGCGCCGCCACGGCAACGAGCTGCCCGATCACCCCGGCGCCGGAGACCAGAACCGCGCCACCGGCCAGGTCGCCGGCCTGGGCAACCGCATGTAGCGCCACCGCAAATGGTTCCGACATCGCCACGTGGCGCAGGTCGGCATCTTCGGGAAGGCGGATGCACTGGCGCGCGGACACCACCGGCCGCTCGGCAAAGCCGCCGTTCTCGTGCGGAGTGAAGGCGGCGCTGCCCATGAACCGCATCGACGTGCACAGATTGGTGATGCCCTTGCGGCAATAGGCGCAGTCGCCGCAGGGGCGGGCCGGATTGACCGCCACCTTGTCGCCGACGGCAAGCCCGCTTACCGCCGAACCGATCTCGGCGACGATGCCGGTGAACTCGTGGCCGAGGATCATCGGCGCGCGGACGATCGAATCGGCGACGCGGCCGTGCAGGAAATAGTGAATATCGGAGCCGCAGACGCCGCCGAAACCGAAGTTCAGGCGCACTTCGTCCTGCTCCAGCGCACGCTCCTCCAGCCTATCCAGCCGGACGTCATGCGCGGCGTGAATGACGCATGCCTTCATTTTGGTGCCTTTCCTCCCGAATGCCGGAGCACCTTTTATCTTGATGTTGTCCATTTTAGATCATAAAATCTATTCTCAAGTCAATATGGAATAAACATTCCATTCAGAAAGACATTTGGAGGAAACCCGAGAGCATGGACGGCCCCGCGCCCGAAAGCTACGAGACCCTGCGCCGTTCGATTGCCAGCCAGCGCAACGATCTGAGCAAGCGGCTGCGGCTGATCGCCGACTACGCCCTGCTCGATCCCTCCGCCTTCGCCCTGCGCGCCGTTGCCGGCCTTGCCGCAGAGATCGGCGTCGCGCCTTCGGCGATCATCCGCTTTGCCCAGCATTTCGGCTATTCCGGCTTTTCGGAAATGCAGAACGTGTTCCGCCAGCGGCTGGAAGCGGCAGCGCCCTCCTACCGCGACCGGGTCCACAATCTGGAGCAGCATGGCGGCGCCGATGCGACCGACGACATGATGCGCCGCTTCATCGACGCCGGCATCGCGTCGCTGAAGGATCTGCAGCTGACGATCTCGCCCGACAAGATCGACGAGGCCGCCGGCTTCATCGCCGACGCCCGGACCGTCCACGTGCTCGCCCAGAAGCGTACCTTCCCGGCCGCAGCCTATCTCGCTTACAACCTCGCCAGGCTGGAAATGCCGGCCCATCTGTTCGACGGCATCGGCGGCATGCTCGAGCAGCAGAGCAACCTCATGGGGCCGGACGACGTGGTCGTCGCGATCTCCTTCCTGCCCGGCGCCCAGACAACGGCGGACGTCTTCAGCCTGGCTCTCGACAAGGGCGCCCGAACCGTCGCCATCGTCGATGTGCCGCGCGCGCCCTACGTCCACGCCGACGTCGTTTTCGAGGTCGTCGAGGCCAGCGTGGAGAATTTCCGCTCGCTTACCGCAACGATCTCGCTGGCGCTGGTGCTGGCGATCCGCGCCGGCACCTTCAGTGCCCACAAGTCGAACCCGCAAGACGAGAGACAATGACCGAAATGGCAGACCAGACCGCCCCCACCCTCGACGCGATCACCATCGGGCGCAGCTGCGTGGATCTCTATTCCGACCAGATCGGCTGCCGCATGGAAGACACCCGCAGCTTCTCCAAATATGTCGGCGGCTGCCCGACCAACATCGCCGTCGGCGCCGCCCGGCTCGGCCTCAAGGTGGCGGTGATCAGCCGAGTCGGCGACGACCAGCTCGGCCGCTTCGTCCGCGAGACGCTTGACGCCGAGGGCGTCTCCACCGAAGCCCTCGGCAGCGATCCCAAGCGGCTGACCGCCATGGCCTTCCTCGGCATCGAGGACGACCGCAGCTTTCCCCTGCTGTTCGCCCGCACCGACTGCGCCGACGCAGCGCTTTGCGAAGACGATATCGATCCCGGCTTCATCGCCCGCGCCCGCGCGGTCGTCGTCACCGGCACCCACTTCTCCAAGCCGCATCTCGCCGCCGCCAGCCACAAGGCGATGGCAGCGGCCCGCGCCGCCGGCCGCAAGGTGGTCTTCGACATCGACTATCGGCCGAACCTGTGGGGCCTGGCCGGCGCCGGCGAAGGCGACATCCGCTTCGTCAGCGATTCCGCGGTGACCGCCCGGGTGCAGGAGATCCTGCCCCATTGCGACGTCGTCGTCGGCACCGATGAGGAGGTCAGCATCGCCGGCGGCGCCGGCGACACCCGTGAAGCGCTCCGTGCCATTCGTGCCCGCACCGACGCCCTCATCGTGCTCAAGACCGGGCCCAAGGGCTGCCTGGTCTTTCCCGGCCCGATCCCGGAGGATCTGGAGGACGGCGTGTCGTCCGAAGGCTTTCCGGTCGAGGTCTTCAACGTGCTCGGTGCCGGCGACGGCTTCATGGCCGGCTTCCTGCGCGGCTATCTCCGCGACCTGCCGCTGGAGGAGTGCTGCCGCATCGCCAATGCCTGCGGCGCCCTTGCCGTGTCGCGCCATGGGTGCGCACCGTCCTATCCGACCTGGGAGGAGCTGCAGGTCTTCTTCGAACGCGGCATCGTCACGCCACGCTTGCGCGAGGATGACTGGCTCGAACACGTCCACTGGACGACCACCCGAGGTCCGCAATGGAACGATGTCTGCGCGCTCGCTGCCGACCATCGCGTCCAGCTCGAGGCGATGGCCGACGAGGCCGGCGTCCCGCGGGCGCGGATTTCCGCCTTCAAGTCACTCTGCCTCGATGCGCTGCTGGCGGCCCGGCGCGACGGCGTCACGCTCGGCACCCTGCTCGATAGCCGCTACGGCCGCGACGCCCTGTTCCGGGCCGAGCGCGAGGGCGTCTGGATCGGTCGCCCGGTCGAGGTGCCCACTTCCCGGCCGCTGCGCTTCGAAGGCCTGCCGAGCCTCGGCGCCGAACTGCAGAGCTGGCCGCCCGACCACGTCGTCAAATGCCTCGTTTACCACAACGCCAACGACCCCGAAGAGATGCGGCGCACCCAGATGGACCAGCTCCACCGGCTCGCCTCGGCGGCGCGCAAGGCGCGGCTGGAATTCCTCGTCGAGGTCATCGGCACCGACCGCAACGCCGGGGAGACCGCCACCGCCGACGCCCTCAGGCAGATCTACGCCGAAGGTATCCGCCCCGACTGGTGGAAACTGCCGGACCAGACGACCCGCGGCTGGCACGCCATCGAACAGGTCGTGCGGACCGAGGATCCTTGGTGCCGCGGCGTTCTCCTGCTCGGCCTCGACGCACCCATCGAGGTGATGGAGGAAAGCCTCTCCCGCGCCGCCGCCTCGCCGGTGGTCCGCGGCTTTGCCGTCGGCCGCACCGTCTTTGCCGCCGCCGCCCGCGACTGGCTGGCCGGCACGATTTCTGACGACGAGGCGCGCCGGCGGCTGACGACGCGGTTCGCGCGGTTGGTCGACATCTGGGTCGAGGCCCGCCAGGCGCGCGCGGTCGCCTGACGGCCGGCCGTCAGTCCGGGCAGAACGAGGCCGGACTGCCCGACGGTGTCTTCAACGTCGTCAACGGCGCCAAGGTGCGTGGCTATATCGAGAAGGGTGTCGCCGAAGGCGCCGACCTCGTCGTCGACGGCCGCGACTTCACGATCGACCGCCAGGGCTACGAGGGCGGCTTCCATATTGGCGGCTCGCTGTTCGACCGGGTGACGCCGGAGATGGCGATCTGGAAGGAAGAGATCTTCGGCCCCGCGCTTTCGCTCGCCCGTGTGCCGGACTACGACGCTGCCGTCGACCTGGTCTCGCGCCACGACTACGGCAACGGCGTCGCCGTCTTTACGCGCGACGGGGACACTGCGCGCGCCTTTTCCCGGGATATCGACGTCGGCATGGTCGGCGTCAACGTGCCGATTCCGGTGCCGATGGCCTTCCACTCGTTCGGCGACCACCACATGCACGGCCCGGAGGGCGTGCGGTTCCATAGCCGGCTGAAAACCGTGACGACGCGCTGGCCGACCGGCCTGCGCGCCGATCCGGACTTCGTCATGCCGACGATGGGGTGAGTCTGGCCGCACCGGCGGGCGCCGCCAAGCGCCCCGCGGCCACGCCAGGAAAAATCGCGGCGGCCTGGGCACAAGGCCCGTCTGCCGGCGCGGAGGATTGTGGAAGCGTTCGATGTCGTCGAACAGACAAGGACGACGTCTGACAGGCGCGGTGACCTGCTTTCTGTGCTAGACAGGCCGATCAATGGTGTCGCTGTCGATGGATTGGGTTGTCGTCGGACAACAGCCTTCCATTGACCTATTCCGCAAGCGAGATGCGCTCAAAGCTTCCCTCCCCCCACACGCTCAATGCCTTCGAAGCCGCGGCACGCCTTGGATCATTTTCCAAAGCAGCGGCCGAACTGGGGGTCACGCAGCCTGCCGTAAGCCGCGCTATTGCCGCGCTCGAGGCGGAGGTCGGGGAACAGTTGTTCCAGCGCTCGGGCCCGAATGTTCAATTGACCCCTAAGGGGGCGGAGCTCAGTACCTTGCTCTCGGACGCCTTCAATTCGCTCGAGACGCTGTTTGCGCGCTGGCGGGCGAACCGGGATCGTGGATCGGTTCTGCTGTCGATCTCCTCTTCTATGGCGACACATTGGCTGATCCCAAGGCTGTTCGACTTCCGGCAGATCTTTCCCAATGTCGATCTGCGGTTCGAACTGATCGCGGGCGCTATCGGCAGCGCACCCATCACGGCGGATCTGGGGCTGCGGCGGGTCGAGCCGGGGCAGTCCGCGGAGCCGGACTCGCTCTATGTCCCGGAGATCATCCAGCCGATCGCCTCGCCGGAATATCTGCGCCGCGTGGGGACCCTCGGGCGCAAGGGAGCGCGGCGGCCGCATACGCTGATCACGCTCAGCAACCACTGGTGCGACTGGCAGAAATTCGCGGCAGAAAGCGGACTTGCCCTGCCGACCGAGTTCAACGAGATGCAGTTTTCGGATTATTCGGTCGCACTGGAATCCGCCATCAACGGACAGGGGGTGGTGCTGGGATGGCTTTCGGTCACCTCACGGCTGATCCGCATGCGGAAACTGGTCGGCGCCGCGGATGCCGCCTATTCCACCGGTGCGACCTACAACCTGGTTACCAACAGCGCTTTTCCTCCGAGCGATCTCGTCCGGAAAGTCCGGGCCTGGATGCAGAAGGAAGTGCGCGCGGAGCTTGAGGCTATCGGGAAATCGGAACGCCTCTTTGCCGCGGCCTGCAATATCGCCCTCGGCACGACCTGACCCCGGATATCCATGCCGCGCCGTTGCGGCTGGCGGAGCCTTTGCGCCGGGGCCGCCTACACCGTTTCGACCGAAACCTGTCTAAAACTTGCGCCGAAACGTTCCAAAAACGGGCCGGCGCCGACGGATCGCCCTCCATATGCGCCGCAATGTGGCGTCATCATAACTGTCAGTAATGATGACTATGCGCCCGGCTGAGTAGTGGCAGCCGCTGCAGGTGCTATCCCATTGAAAAATATCATATAAATTTTGGTTTTTGGCGATTTTGACACGTTTCTTCGTATCGCTGATCGTCCAGGGGATGCCGGCACTGCCGGCTACGTCATAAAAACAGGACATCCAAGTGAAGATCACCTCTGCAACCGTCTACCGTGTCAACGGCGAAGGACTGAAGCCGATTATCCTGAAGCTTGAGACCGATGCCGGCATCATCGGGCTCGGCGAGTCCGCGCCCTCCTTTGGCTGCGGCGGCGGTGGCACGGTCGGGATGATCAAGGATCTTTGCGAGCGCTTCGTCATCGGCCAGGACCCGACCCGGATCAACGCGCTGACGGCCGAGATGATCGACCAGTCCTTCTGGCTGCGCAATCCCGGCGGCATCGCCAGCTCCGCCCTCAGCGCGATCGAGCTGGCGCTTTGGGACATCCGGGCACGCGCGCTGGACGTCCCGGTCTACGATCTGTTCGGCGGACGGATGCGCGACGGCCTCGATTACTATGCCAACGGCTGGTATTTCGGTGCGAAATCCAGGGACGAGGTGATCAGCCAGGCCGAGGCGGCGGTCAAGGACGGGCATCGCGCTCTCAAGATGTATCCCCTTGCGCGGATTCGGCCCAACGGCACGCTTTGCCACCCGAGCAACCGGTTTGCCGACGACCGTACGCTTGTCGCCGAAGCCGTTGCCTTCGTGCGCGATATGCGCGCCGCGATCGGCCCCGACGTTCTGCTCATGCTCGACCTGGCCGGCGGCCTGTCACATGGCGATACGATCCGTTTCTGCCGCGGCATCGAGGACTACGACATTTCCTTCGTCGAAGAGATCATCGACCCGGGCGATTTGGGGGCGATGGCCCAGATCGCACCGCATATCGACATTCCGATCGCGACCGGCGAACGGCATTTCCTTCTGAACGGCTACCGCGATCTTCTGGAAACCCGCTCGGTCAGCATTTTGCAGCCCGACGTCGGCAGTGTCGGCGGCTTCTGCGAAGCGATCAAGGTGGCGGCCCTTGGAGAGGCCTACGGGCTCAAGCTGCAGCCGCATGTCTGTGCGAGTTCGGTCGGGGTGGCCATCGGCCTCCATCTGAGCGCCTGCATCCGCAACTTCTATATCCAGGAGCACTTCCCCTACTGGTCGACCATCCCGGGCTATATCGAGGTGGTGACCGAGAGCTTCGAGTCCTGCGCGCGCGACGGCGCGCTTCCGATCCCGGAAGGCCCAGGGTTCGGCGTCACGCTGAACGAAGCGGTCCTGCGCGACCACATCTTCGCGCATCTCGATTGAACCGTGCCGGCAATCCAAACCAAAACAAACATCATCCAGCAAGGAGCGATACAATGAGCAAGACGAACACGACCCTCTTGCCGACGCCCAGTCGTCGGCGCTTCCTCGAAGGGCTTGGCACCGGCATTCTGGCGGCGCCGTTCGTTCTGTCAGCGCGCCGTACGCTGGCCGCGGATGCCCTGGTTCTGGTCACCTGGGGCGGCGCCTATGCCGATGTCATCCGCAAGGCCATCACCACTCCCTTCACCGAGGAGACCGGGATCGGCGTAACGCTGGTGAGCGGCCCCGACCTGTCCAAGGCCAAGGCGCAGGTCACCACCGGAAACCTGGAATGGGATCTCTACGACGGCAGCGGCGGGTCAATGCATAACGCCGCCAAGGAAGGGCTGTTCGAGGAGCTCGATACAAGCGTCATCGACACGTCCAACCTGGTGGGCGAGGCGACGGCTCACGCGATGCCGTTCCTGATCTATGCCGGCGGCATGGCCTATGACCCGGAACGCACGCCCAACCCGCCCCGCACCTTCAAGCAGCTGTTCGACGGCGACGCCTATCCCGGCCGCATCGGCCTGCGCACCCGCGTTTCCGAAACGCTCGAAATCGCGCTCTTGGGCGATGGCGTCGACCCCAAAGACCTCTACCCGCTCGATGTCGACCGCGCCTTTGCCGCCCTGGAAAGGATCAAGCCGCGGGTGGCCAAATGGATTGCGCAGACCCCGCAGACCATCAGCTTGCTGACCAGCAACGAGATCGACTATTCCTACACCTATAACGGGCGCGTCGCATCCGCCAAGGCCGACGGGTTGAATATCGAATTCTCGACGGATCAAACGATCCTCATGACCCAATACTATTCGGTTCTGAAGGGCTCCCCCAAACGCGCTCAGGCAATGGAATACATCTCCTATGCCGCCCGCCCCGATGTGCAGAAGCGCCTGTCCGAGGCCTACTATTCCGTTCCGGTGCGCCCCGGCGCGCTGGACATGGTGACGCCCGAGGTCAAGGCTCTGCTCCCGGATCCGAAGGATCCCCGCACGGTGCTGCTGAAGGAAGCCTTCTGGGCCGACAACTTCATCACGCTGGACCGGCGCTTCAAGGAATTCCTGCTCACCTGAGCGGCATTCGCGGCCGCCGCAATGCCGGGAAACACACCGGCATTGCGGGCATTTCGGGGAAAACGCACGTCTCCGCTTTCCCCGGATTGCCCTGTGGAGCGTTAGGAGACCACCATGACCACACCCATGCTCCGGCGCGACGGCAGGACCCGGACCATGCTGAATCGGCTCGGCTTCGGCAGCTTCGTGCTGCCGCTGACCCTATTCATGCTGCTGGTCTTTTGCCTTCCTCTGATCGGGGTAGTCCGCACGAGCATCTGCGACGGCGATTGCTCGCTCGTGGCGTATGTGGATTTCGCCACCGGCAAGCTGTTTCACCGTGCGCTGATCAACACGCTTTCGATCGGCTTCGTCACCGGGCTCGTCTCGGTGATATGCGGCTATTTCGTGGCCTATCACCTGTCGCGCATGACCGCGCGCAGGCGGCGGTTCTTTCTCGTGCTGGTCATGCTGCCGTTCTGGACCTCGATCCTGGTCAAGAGCTTTGCCTTCACCGTGATCCTGGGCACCGACGGCATCATCAACAACGCCCTCCAGGCGGTGACGGGGACCGATATCGTCATCCCGATGATCTTCAACCGTGCCGGGGTGATCATCGGCATGGCGCACTGGCTCATTCCCTTCGCCGTGTTTCCGATCCTCAGCAGCCTGCTGTCGCAGGACAAGGCGCTGCGCGATGCGGCCGAGATCATGGGCGCGCGCCCGTGGGATATTTTCTGGAAGGTCACCTTTCCGCTGAGCCTGCCCGGCGTCATCGCCGGCGGCCTGATGTCTTCGGTGATCGGCATGGGCAGCTTTGTCACGCCGGCTCTCCTGGGCGGACGGCGCGACATGATGATGGCCAACCTGGTGGATTTCTACGTCCGCGAAGCACTCGACTGGCGTATGGCCTCGGCCATCGCGGTGATCCTCGTTCTCATCGCGCTGTTGATCCTGTCGCTCGCGGCCTGGCTGCGGCAGCGCCAGGAAAGCGGGGCCGCGGCATGAGCACGAACCCTTCCAGTTCGGGGACCCCGATGCGCTTCCTGACCAAGAACCTGAGCCTGCCCGTCATCGTGACGTGGCTGATCTACGTCTTCCTGCTCGTGCCGTCTCTCGTGGTGATCCCGATTTCTTTCGGCACCTCGAACGAACTGGTCTTTCCCCCGCAGGATTGGGGATTGGATCTGTATCGTCGTGCGCTCGATCCCGCCGAGGGTTGGCTCGCGGCGGCCGGTCGCAGCATGGTACTGGGCATTCTGGCGACCACCATCGCCCTCTTGATGGGGGTGCCGGCCGCCTATGGCCTGTCGCGCTCGCGGTTTCCCGGCCAGAAGGCCCTGACCTTCATGCTGATGAGCCCGATCTTCGCGCCCACCATCGTGGTCGCGCTGGCGCTCTACCTCTACTTCGCCACGCTCGGCATGACCGGAACGATGGCGGCGCTGGCCATGTCGCACGCCGTGGTGATCACGCCCTTCATTCTGGTGACGACGCTGTCCGGGCTGAAACATCTGGACCGCAACATCGAGAACGCGGCCATGGTGATGGGCGCGACGCGGCTTCAGATCTTCTTTCATGTGGTTCTGCCGGCGTTGAAAGGCTCAGTCCTGACGGGCGGGTTGTTCGCGTTCCTCTTGTCCTTCGACGAGGTCATCGTGTCGTGGTTCATCGCGCGCAGCGACCAGCCGACGCTGCCCGTCAAGATGTACAGTTCGATCCAGTGGGAAATCTCGCCCGTGCTTTCGGCGATCTCCACCTTCCTCGTCGCGATCACGGTGGTTGGCTCCGTCGTGGCGGCATTTATCAGTTCAGCCGAAACCGACGGCATCTGACCGCCGCCCGGACCCTCCAAAGGTGCCCCTATGACGACCAACAAGCTTTCGCTGCAACAGGTTTCCAAGGCCTACGGGTATGTCGACGCACTGCATCCGACCGACCTGAACGTCGCAGAGAGCGAATTCGTGACGCTTCTGGGGCCGAGCGGCTCGGGCAAAACGACCCTGCTCAAGATCATTGCCGGGATGGAACGGCCGAGCGGCGGCCGTGTTTTCATCAACGGGCGGGACACGACCGAGACGCCCGTTCGCGAACGCGATCTGGGCATGGTCTTCCAGAACTATGCGCTGATGCCGCATCTGAGCGTCTTCGACAACGTCGCCTTTCCGCTGAAGGTGCGCAAGACCGGGGCCGAGGAGATCAGGCGGAAGGTCGGCGAGGCGCTGGGAACCGTGCAGCTGGCGCATCTGGCCGATCGCAAGCCCCAGGCGCTGTCCGGCGGACAGCAGCAGCGCGTGTCGATCGCCCGGGCCATCGTCTACAATCCGTCGCTGGTGCTGATGGACGAGCCCCTGGGCGCGCTCGACAAGAAGCTGCGCGAACAGCTTCAGCACGAAATCAAGCAACTGCACGAGCGGCTCGGGATTACGATCCTCTATGTGACGCACGATCAGCAGGAAGCGATGTCGATGTCCGATCGCATCGCCTTGATGAACGAGGGGCGGATCGAGCAACTCGGCGCCCCGCGCGAGCTGTATTTCTCTCCCAAGACCGCCTTCGCGGCCGACTTCCTGGGCAATTCCAACTTCATCGAAGCGACGGTGTCGGAGGTCTCGGCCGCCGCAACGCGTTGCCGCCTGTCCGGCGGCGAGGAATTGCTGGCTCCCCGGCGCGACGGCGTTCGCCAGGGCGACGCGGTCCGGCTGATGGTCCGGCCGGAGCACATCCGCCTGATCGGCGGCGACGGTGCGGCCGAGGACAATGTCCTTACGGCGTCGTCGCTGGGCCCGACCTTCTTCGGTGATGCTCTGGAAATCCGGGCGCAGATCGCCGACGGTTCGGAGGTATCGGTTAAGGTCGCGAACAATTTCGAGGTGGCGGCGGCGGCCCCGGGACAGCCGTTGCGGCTCGGCTGGTCGTCAGACCATACCCACCTGTTCGCGTCCGGGTCCGGTCGATGATCCGGCAGACCGCCCCTTGCGATCTCGGGGCGATCGAGGCCCGCGACAGGATCCGCAGCGGCGCGCTTTCGGCCTTTGAGCTGGCCGACTCCTGCATCGCACGGGTCGAAGCAGTGGATCCCGCCGTCAATGCTCTGGTTGCACGCGATTTCGACACGTTTCGAGAACGTGCGCGCGAGGCCGACGCCAGGCAGGCGGCCGGACTGCCGCTGGGGCCGCTGCACGGTCTGCCGTTCGCGGTCAAGGACATGATCGACGTGGCCGGATTGCCCACGACCTACGGCTCGGAAATCTTCAGGACCAATATCGCCACGGCGGACGATCCGATCGTGACGGCGCTCCGCCAAGCCGGCGCATTGCCGATCGGCAAGACGAACACGCCGGAATGGAGCGCCGGGGCCAATTCCCGCAACCGCGTCTGGGGCACGACGGCAAACCCATACGACCTTTCGCTCAATTGCGGCGGCTCTTCGGGCGGCTCGGCGGTGGCGCTTGCCTGCGGTTTCGCGCCCCTGGCGACCGGATCGGATACGGGCGGCAGCCTCAGGACCCCCGCCGCCTTCAACGGCGTCGTCGGCTTTCGCCCCTCCCCAGGTGTCGTGCCCGGTCATTCGCGGTCGATCGCGACACTCTCGATCACCACGGCGGGACCGATGGCAAGGTCGGTCGCGGACTGCGGCCTCATGCTCTCCGTCATGGCCGTTGCGGACCGATACGATCCCTTCACGACCGTGACAGACGGCGGGACGCCATGGAAATCGCAGAGCTTCGCCGATCTGCCGCGCACCGACCTCACCCGGCTGCGCTTCGCCGTCACCGAGGATTTTGGGTTTGCCCCCACCGAGGGCGCAACGCGCGCGACATTCCGCTCGGTGATGTCGGACCTTGCCCCCTTCCTGCCGAAGATCGACGAGCGCCACCCGGACTGTACCGGCGCCGACCGGATCTTCGCGGTCTTGCGGGCCTTGCTGTTTCTTGGCGCCCATGACCGCTATGTCTTAGAGCAGCCGGAGCATGTCGGCCGCAACGTCACCGACAATGTGATCGAGGCGCGCGGGTATTCCGCCGCCGATGTGGCGGAGGCCATGTATGCGCAGAGTGCCTATTACAGGCTTTGGCAGGATTTCTTTGAAACTTGCGACTATCTGATCTCGCCCACCGTCACCGCCGCCCCCCGTGACTGGCACGAAAACGCCCCGCTGGAAATCGACGGGCACAAGCTCGACAGCTACTACCATTGGCTTGCACTGGCCTATGCGTCGACCATTGCCGGACATCCGGCGATATCGATTCCCTGCGGCCGTTATCCCAACGGTCTTCCATTCGGACTTCAGATCATCGGCCGGCGGCATGACGACCTTGGCGTTCTGGCGGTCGCCGCACAGCTTGAAAGCCTCATCGCAGGGGTGTCGACTCTGGCGCCCGAGGCTCCGGACCTCAAAGGCCTGATGGCCGCCCCGCCGCTTTCCTCCTGTCATGGTTTTTTGGAAGTCGAGTGACCCTGAACGGGTATCGCTAGTCTTGAGCGGTTGACGGTGTATTGAGCTTGAGGCCTCGTTCAAATCCAGGCGATGACGACGGAAACGAGTGCCAGGGCGGCGAGGTCGTTTGCGGCCAGTCGATCGTACCGGTTCGCGATGCGGCGCCAGTTCTTCAGCTTGCCGAACATGCGCTCGATGACATTCTATCTCGCCGGCGACATCAGCGCGGCCAATTTCGCCACCACCTTGAAGCGGCAGTTCTGCCTGTTGCCGCGCGACGTCCAGGTCGCGCTTTGAGCAGCGCGGCGGCAAACCGCCAAGCTGCGATTGCCGTCCTTGTTGCACCGCTCAGGACTTTTCATTCGTTTTCGCCCCTACCCCACTTCGTGCCGTTCTCAAGCGACGAGACGTGCTGGATGCGGACGCGGATGCCGTCCCGCTATGGGCGCCATCGTAAAGGGCTCTCGCGAGCACGGCCTGTCACATGGAGCGCACGGATTATTATGAGGCGCGGCAGCAAGATCATTCTGCCCAAAAAAGCCCTTCGAGCGCCGGTCGACAGCGTTCGTCGGGTTCAACGAACGCGAAAATTATCCCGGGCAGCTACCCGTGTTCGGCGCTCATGTCTGCTTTTTTCCGGCCGCCTGCGAACGGATCGGCAATCCTCAAAGACGTAGTCAGTGCGCCTGCGCGCCCGCATCCAGAAGGATCTGCCTGGCGCGATCGATCAGGGGACGATCGACCATCTTCCCGTCGACCTGGACCACGGACCCCGCGGCGGCCTGCAGCGCCGCGAGGATACGCTGCGCCCAGTCGATCTCGGCCGGCGTCGGAGAGAAGCCATCGTTCACCGCAGCGACCTGCGCCGGATGGATGCAGAGCTTGGCGCCGAACCCCATCCCCCGCACGCGCGCGACATCCGCGTCGATGGCCGTTATGTCCTTGAGGTTCGTGGTCACGCCGTCGACCGGCGGCGCGAGGTCGCCGAGGCGCGAGGCCATCACGATCTCGAACCGCGCCGGATCGAGCACGCTGCCGCTTTCGGGAATGCGCGCATCGGCCCCGAAGTCGAGATTGCCGAAGGCGATCCGCACAACGGCGCCGAGCCGCGCGGTCTCGCGCACCGCCGCAAGCCCGGCGACCGTTTCCACGAGTGCGACCAGCGGGCGCCCCGGCAGGCGCGTGGCGATGCGGCCAAGGGCCTCCGGTTCCGCCTTCGGCACCATGACGGTTGCCTCCGGCATGTCCGCGAGCGCGGCCAGATCGTCCTCGTGCCAGGGGGTGTCGGATCCGTTGATCCGGACCAGTCCCCCGCCGCCTTGCGCGAACCAGTCGCGGACATGGCCGCGCGCGTCGTCCTTGGCGTCCGGGCCGACCGCGTCCTCCAGATCGAGGATGACGGCATCGGCGCCGGAGGCCGCGGCCTTGGCAAAGCGATCAGGGCGCTGGCCGGGAACAAAGAGATAGCTGCGCGGGTGTTTCATGTTCTCGCCCTCAGGACCCGAACGACGCCTCAGCCTTCATCGCCAGTTCCCCGTCCGGCCCCCTGGCCCACACATCGAGGCTCCCGGCATCGCCAGTGGACGCTTCGAGCCGGAAGGGGCGGTCGACGAACAGGGGGGCCATGCCCCGGAACGAGAACCCGGTCAGGGGCTCGTCGGGCCGGCAGTCCGCCGCGAACCCCTGCAGCAGGGTGGCGATCAGCGGACCATGGACCACCAGACCCGGATACCCCTCCTCGCCGGTGGCATAGGGCCGGTCGTAGTGGATGCGGTGCCCGTTCGAAGTCAGCGCCGAATAGCGGAACAGCAGCACCGGATCGGGAACGAATTCGGCCGACCACTCGGAGGTTTCGGGCGCGGCAGGCGGCGTGGGCTTGGGCGCGCCGGGCGCCGGCGCCTCGCGATAGACGATGTCCTGCTCTTCCTCGATGCAAAGCACACCGCCGGTCGAGATACTGTGTTTGACGGTCACGAAGACCAGCTTTCCGGCCCGCCCGGTCTTCGACGCGACATCGAGGATCTCGCTGGTCTTGTCCGCCTCTGCGCCGATCGGCAAAGGCGCAAGGTAGCGCAGCCGTCCGCCAGCCCACATGCGGCGGGGCAGACCGACGTCGGGCAGGAAGCCGCCGCGTCGGGGATGGCCGTCGGGACCGAGTTCGCCGCGGCGCACGAAGGGGTTGAAGAACAGCCAGTGCCAGCCCTGAGGCAACGGCGCTCCGCCCTGGGGCGCGGTTTCCAGGTCCAGCGTTGCCGCCAACGCCGAGACGCGGCCGGCCTCGATGACCTCGGACCGTGTCTCCGTGCGGCCGATCGCAGCGCTGTGGTCCTGTTCGTGAAGGACGGTTGTTGCCGTCATTGCGTGAGCCCCTTTCGTGCGGTCAGTAGATGACCCTGTCTTCCACGAGACGTGCCCGGTCGGCCCGCCCCAACCCCAGAATTTCGCCGTAAACATATTCCTCGTGCTCGCCGAGCCCGGGCGTGCCGCGATCCAGCCCCGGCGCGTCGGTGCCGGAGAACCGTGCGGGGAACCCGACCGCCATGCGGTGGCCGCCATCCGTTTCGGAGACGGACACGACCGCGCCCCGCTCCGCCAGATGCGGATCCCTGGCGATGTCCTCGGCGCGCCAGGAGACGTGCGCGGCGATGCCGGCCTCTTGCAGCATCTCGGCGGCCTCGTCCGCCTCCACGAAAGCCGCCCAGTTCGCGACCACGGCATCGACCTCGTCCCGCGCGGCCACACGCGCGGCGGCGTTGGCGTAACGCGGGTCTGACGCGAGTTCGGGCTTTCCGATGATCCCGGTGAGCGCCGCCCATTCGTCGTCGCTGGACACCGCGATCGACAGCCAGCGATCGTGCTGCCGGGAGGCATAGAGCCCGTGCGGCGCCCGTTGCGGGTCGGCGTTGCCCATGCGGTGCATGCGGACCCCGGCCGACGCGGCAGTCAGGGCATCCCCGGCAAGGGACGATGCGACCTCGCGCGCGGCGATGTCCACATGGCTCCCCTCACCCGTGCGACGGCGGCGATGCAGCGCCGCAACGGTCGCAAGGGCCGCGTTCATGCCGACCGAGTGGTCCATGACATGGCGCATCTCGACCGGCGGCCCGTCCTCGTAGCCGGTCAGGTGCCCCAGACCGCCCCAGGCGCCGAACAACGGCGCGTAGCCGGCGAAATGGCTGTCCGGGCCGGTCTGCCCCGAGGACGAGACCGAGGTCATGACGATGTCGGGCTTGACCTGGCACAGGTCGGCATAGCCGAGCCCGAGGCGCTCCATGACCCCGGCGCGAAAGCTCTCGGCCGCAACGTCCGAGGCGGCAACGAGCCGCCGGGCAAGCGCGACGCCTTCGGGGTGCTTGAGGTTCAGCCGCACCGAAAGCTTGTTGGAAGCGACCTGGTCAAAGGTCGCCGGCCCGGCGCGGCCATAGACGGCATGGGGCTTGCGGAAGATATCGAGACGCTGGGCGCTCTCGATCTTGATGCATTCGGCGCCGAGCTGCGACAGCATGTGGGTGCAGAACGGTCCTGCCGCGTGGACGGTGAAATCGGCGATACGGATGCCGGAAAGGGGTTTGCCGGAACGAGGGGTCATGCCGTGGCCGTCCTTGCTGCTGCCCCTGCACGGCTCGCCGCCGCTGCGCCGCTCGTCACCAGGTCCTGGTCGGCGCCGGGTGCCGGCGCCGCGGCCGACAGGGCCAACGGGGCCTCGGAAAAGCGGAACGGCGCGGCCTGGATCTTGACCTCGCCGACACCGGGGACATCCACATCCTGAAAAGTGCCGCGGGCGGTCTCGTGCCCGCCGGTCAGGATCTGTTCGGGCGTGTTGTAGCGGGCCATCGGGACGCCGAGCTTCTGGGCCCGCGCGACCAGTTCCTCCACGTCGTGCTCGCGTGCCCAGGCGCGGATCGCGGCATTGATCGCATCGCCCCGCTCGCTGCGCGTCACGGGGTCGTTCAGTTCCTCGTCCCGCGCCCATTCCGGGTCGTCCATCAGGTGCACGAGGCCCTGCCACTGGCGCTCCTCGAGCGTCAGCAGCTCGACATAGCCGTCCCGGCATTCGATGACCCCGCCATAGCGGAAGGAGCGGGTGTGGCGATGCTCGATGGAGCCGTCGCCATAGCGCTGGAGCGCAAAGGCGCCGACCGCCACATTCGCGTCCTGGACCGAGGCATCGACGAACTGCCCGGTTCCGAACCAGAGCGCGGACAGCGCCGAGAGGGCCGCCGCGACCCCGCCCTGCAATTCGGCAAAGTGTCCGGCGATCTTGAGCGGCGGGCGGTCCGGAAACAGGTGCGCCGACAGCCCGTTGGGCAGGAGATAGCCTTCCCCGCCGGCGTGGATGAGGTTGATTTCTGAGGCCGTCCAGCCGGCCTTCGGCCCGCTGGCACCGAACGGCAGAACCGAGAGATGCACCAGGTCGGGATGGCGCGCGGCTACCCCCTCCCGGTCGAGACCCCATTGCGGGCGCTGTTGCAGCGGCGTGTCGTCGATCAGGATCTGCGCCGTGTCGAGCAGAGCAGCGAGGACGTCGCGCCCGACCGCCGTTTCCAGATCGCAGACGACGCTGCGCTTGCCGGCCGCGACATATTCAAAGAGCGCGCTCTCGCCGTTCGCAAAAAGCGGCGCTTCCTTGCGTAACGGGCACAGGGTCGGAGGCTCGACCATGATGACCTCCGCGCCCATAGCCGCGAGGAGGCGTCCGGCCCAGGCGCCGGCCACGCCGGCAGCGTGTTCCACCACACGGATGCCGGCGAGTGGAGTGTCCTGTTGCATGGCCGGGCGCCCTCCCCTTGTCGGTTGACCTCAGCGCACGACCGGCAGGTCGAGCTCCAGGTTGCCGCCATCGAGGAACACCCGAAGCTCCGGGTCGCGCGACTGCAAGGCCACGGTGGCGACGCCCGGCGTGGTGACCTCGCCGCGCTGGTTCTCGCCCCAGATCTCGATATCGACGAGGGCGTGGCCGTCCTTGACGTATTTTTTCGTCACCTTGCCCTTGCACCAGGTGCTGTCGCCCATGGTGTTGAAGCGCCGCATCTCGGTGCGCACGCGCTTGAGGAAGGCGGCATCGCCCATCCAGTTGGTGACCAGCGATGCCATCCAGGACGAGCGCTGCGGCCCGTAGTCATAGACACCGGGAACGCCGACCTCCTTGGCCGTGCTCTCGCGGTGGTGGCCGATGCCGGTATATTCGATTCCGCCACCGGCCTCGGGATTGCGGAAGAAATGGCCCGGGTGCTTCATCGCCGCCTGGAACACCACGCCATGGGTGTGGCCGCGCCCGCAGCCGACGAGGAAGCCCATCGTGTCCATCAGCGACAGCGGGCCGCGCACGATGGTGTCGAGGCTCTCGCCCTCGGTCACGTCTTCCCAGTAGCGCACCTTGGAGCCCCGGATCTTCTGGGGCTCCTCCATGATGCAGGCATCGAGCGCCTCGTACTCCTCCTGGGTATATTCGTGGGTCTTGATGTCCTTGTACTTGCCGGCGTCGCGGGCGGCCTTGCGCTCGTGGCGGGTGCAGGTACCGAGCGCCCGGGCGAGCAGATCGCCATGCTGGTTGAAGTAGCTGGCCTCGACATATTGCAGCACGAGACGGCCGGAGAACTTCGATTCCTTCTCCTCGATGCCGATAACGCGCTCCACGGCGCTGACCCGGTCGCCGGGGCGCACATGGCGGAACAGCTCCCAGTCGTTGCCGGCATAAAAGCCGTGCACGCCGGGCAGGCCCCAGCGGGTGCGGCCGATCCAGCCGAAGGCCATCGGGAACATCGGATGGCCGAGCTGCATGCCGTGGCGCGAGGCCGCGCCGTATCCGGTGTCGCGATAGAGCGGGTTCAGGTCGCCGATGCCGTTGCACCAATTGCGCAGCGTGTCGGAGGTGGCGTCCTGAAGGTAAGGACCCTCGGGCCGCAATTGCAGACCGATCATGTCCCTTGCGGCCGCGATCGCCTCGTCGGTGATCTTGCCCTCGGCGGGCGCGCCGCCCATGCCGCTGGCGTCGTCGTGCTTGGTCTTTTCGATCTTCTCGGCGGTGATCACGGTTCGCGTCTCCTGTTCATGCATCACGACATGGCGCAGTGTTTGGTGCGCCCGGCGGCCCGGTCGGCCATTGGGGCTAACTTAATGCATTATATTTTTTTTCGTCAACACAAGAAGCAATGCGTAATGCATTATTTTCACATCCAGAGGTGTGTTTTAGCGCAAGCATGGGCCTTTGCGGCCCGCCAGAGCGTTAACGAACCCCATTTTTGTGCATTATTCCATGGAAAGGATGGTCAGATGGTGAAATCGCCCGCCGATGTAACGGTGGCGTAGCGCTTAAGACCAGCCAGAGCAAAGTCATGCTCTTCGCGGGTCGCGCCCGCGCAGCAATCCTCAAGCAGGACGCACTCGTAGTCCCGGTCGTGGCCCTCGCGGACCGCGGCCGACACGACGCCGTTGGTGGAAACGCCGGTGAGGATGAGGCGGGAAATGCCCTGCGCCCTCAGCAGCGGTTCGAGCTTGGTGCCATAGAACGGGCTGACCCGGTGCTTGACGATGTCCGGATCGCCCTCCTCGGGGGCGAAATCGGGAAACACCTCCGTGCCCCAGCCGCCGAGCGTGAAGACGTTGTTGTCGCGGGCCTTGGAAAAGACCGGCGAGCCCGGCGGGCATTCGGCGTAGTCGGGCGAGAAGCCGACCCGCACATAGCCCACCATAACCCCGGCCTCGCGGGCGCGGCGGATGGCCAGTTTGGTGGCGTCATAGACCCCCCTCTCCTGGCACAGCGGGACGTAGGATTTGGCCCCCATGCCGTCCGGATGGACGAGGTCGTTGAGCATATCCATGACGAGCAGGATGCTTTTTGCAGGCATTCCGGTCTCCTTACAAAGTTGCGGTGAGGTCGACAGCCGCACCGCGCCGCGCAGGAGAGCGGACCTGCGCTACCCGGAGTAGCCTGCCTTGAATTCGTCCCAGCCGGCGCGGATATGGGTCCGCAACGCCGACAGCATCGCGCTTTCGTCGCGCGTCAGGATGGCGCTCAGCATCTCGCGGTGTTCTGCGGATGCCCGCTCGACGCGGTTTTCCAGCTTGTTGATCAGATCGAACGGATAGCGCGCCCACAGCGCCCGCACGAAACGCAGCGTCTGCGGCAGGTTCGCAGCCAGATAGAGCACCTCGTGGAAGCGGTAGTTGATGCTGCGCACCGCATCCCGGTCGCCGCGCGAGGCCGCGGCCTCCAGTTGCTCCTGCAAATCGCGCAGCTCCTGCAACTGCTCTGAGGTCAGCCTGTCCATGGCGCGCAGTGCCAGCTTGCATTCCAGCGTCACCCGCAGGTCGACGATCTCCTCGGCGGCATCGATGTCGAACGGCGCCACGATCGCACCGCGATGCGACGTCCCGAGAATGAACCCCTCGGCCTCGAGCAGCTTGATGGCCTCGCGCACCGGGGTGATGCTTGTGCCGATCATCTCGGCGATCTCGGTCTGCTTCAGCTTCGATCCGCGAGGGAACTGGCCCGATATAATGCCCTCGCGCAAATAGTCCGCGACCAGCTCTTCCTTCGTCTGATGCTTCAATGTGGTAACCTTCCGCGCATTCTTCGGAAGCCTTATACCATCGGGCCGACAGGATAATGCAATTTATCACTCTGCGTCACCTTGGCCGGGGGCCACATCAAGCCGTCTGATGTGCTCCGATCCGACCCCCTCGGCCTCGGGATAGATCGCGGCGATACGCGGATCGTGGGCGGGCAGGACGTGGTCGTCGCTATCGGCAAGCGCCCTTATGGTGTCATGCGCGGCGATCATGTCGGAGGAGTTGAAGACGACGGCAAAGGGAACGCCGCGCTCGTACTCCTCATAGTAATGGAGGGCGTCCGAGGCCAGCACGACCCAGCCCCGCGCGGTGCGGACCCGCACGACCTCCTGCCCGGCGCAATGTCCCCCCACCCAATGCACGGTGACGCCGTCGGCAATCTCAGCTTCGCGCCCGTGCAGTGTCAGGCGTCCGGCGTGCAACAGGGCGACCAGGCGCTGGATCTCGTCGACCTCGTAGGCGCGGCGAAACCACGGCTTTTCCATCCACGGCCCGGTGACATAGGCCATCTCCTCGGCCTGCATGTGGAAATGCGCGGCCGGGAAGGAATCGAGAAACCCGATGTGGTCGTAATGGGCATGGGTCAGGATCACCGTGTCCGCCGCTGCCGCGTCGACGCCCAGAGCCGACAATCCTTCCACAGGACTGAGCACATGGGTGTGGCCGTGCAAGGCAGCCTTTTGCGGCGCCATGCCCGTATCGACGACGATGTGCCGGTCGCCCGAGACCAGGACCCAGGAATAGAAGTCGAGCACCAGCGGCACATTCGGATCGGCCTCCAGGATGAAATTGTTCCCCCGGGTCCTCACCGTGTTCACGGCATGGCGGATGCCGTAGATCTTCCAGATGGTTTCCGTCATGGCATTTTCCTCACGCGGCCGCGCCGAGATAGACGTCGATGGCCTCCTGGCGGGCGGCGCTGTCCTTCAGCTCTTCGGCGCTGCGGTGGCCGACCAGCATGCCGCCACGCAGAAAGTAGAGGTCGTCGCAGAGCCGCATCGACATGACGAGGTTCTGCTCGACCAGGACGATGCCGAGGTCGGTTTCCTGCCGGATCGCGCGCAGCCGGTCGAACACCCGCCGCACCAGCATCGGCGCCAGGCCGAGCGACGGCTCGTCCAGCAGCAGCAGGCGCGGCCCGGCCATGAGCCCGCGCCCGATCGCCAGCATCTGCTGCTCGCCGCCGGAAAGCCGCCAGGCCGCACCGTCCGCCTTGTTGGCGATCTCCGGGAACAGGTCGAGCACCATTGCGGTGCGATCCTTCCGCTCCCGGCCGCCGAGGTGGTAGCCGCCGAGAACGAGGTTCTCGCGCACCGTCATTTCGCGGACGATCTCGCGCCCCTCCGGAACGTAGACGATACCGCGCTTGACGCGCTCGCGCGCCGGCGTGCCGGCGAGGTCGACACCGTCGAAGCTGATCGCGCCCCGGGCCGGGATCAGCCCGGCGATCGCCTTCATGATCGAGGTCTTGCCGGCGCCGTTGGCCCCGAGCAGGGCGACCACCTTGCCGGAGGGCACCGCGAAGGACACGTTTTCCACCGCCTGCGCCTTGGCGCCGTAGAAGACCGACAGGCCCGACACGTTCAAGAGATCAGTCATCGTCGCTGCCCAGGTAGATCCGCACCACTTCTTCGTTGCTTCGCACCTCCGCAGGCGTGCCGCAGGCGACGAACGCACCGAAATTGAGGACATAGATCCGGTCGCAGATCGACATCACCAGATCCATGTCATGCTCGACCACGACCATCACCAGGTCGGGCGAGGCAAGCGCGCTGAGGCTGCGCATCAGGTCCCGCGTCTCGGAGTTGTTCAGCCCGGCCGCCGGCTCGTCGAGCATCAGGACGGCGGGGCGGCCGACGATGGCGCGGGCGATCTCCACCAGCCGCAACATGCCCGGGGGGAGTTCGGAGGGCATCTTGTCGGCGGCCTTGGCGAGGCCCAGTTCGGCCAGCGCACGCTCGGCATCGGCGCGCATCTCCGCCTTTTCGTGGCGGCCCCGGACGGTGGGGAGGAATGCATGGAGCCAGCCGGAATGGTAGTTGCGCGCGACCCCGATCATGACGTTTTCCAGGACGGTCAGGTCCGGGCTGAGCGCCACGTGCTGGAAGCTGCGCACGATGCCCTTCTGGGCGCGGGCCGCCGGCGGAAGACCCTCCAGGCTGTGCCCGGCATAGCTGATAGCCCCCTTCTGCGGGTGATAGGCGCCGGTCAGGCAATTGAAGAGGCTGGTCTTGCCCGCCCCGTTCGGACCGATGAGGCCGGTGATCTCGCCGGCACGAAATTCAACGTCGAGGCCCTTGAGCACCTCGATGCCGCCGAAGGACAGGGCGATGCCTTGGCCTGTCAGCGATTTTGTCGCCACATCCATCATGCTGTCCCTCCATGCCGCGCCATCATCTCCTTCAGACGCGGCAGGTAATGGCCGAGCAGGATCATGCCGAGGAGCGCCAGCCCGTAGAACACGGGGATCCAGGCGCCGGAGGCGGACAGGAACTGCGGCACGAGCGTCAGGAACGCGCCGCCGATCAGGGCCCGCGCGAGGGTCAGGCCATAGAAGCTGACGACGGAGCCGACCAGGAGGAAGATCGAGGACCAGAGCGTGAAGCCGCTCGGCGAGACGGTCGATCCGGCAAAGGCGAGCATGGCCCCGCAAAGGGCGGCGATGCCGCCGCTGATGCCGAGCACCGCACAGCGGGCCCAGACCTGGCGCGTGCCGAAGGCATCGGCGGCAGCCGGATGCGCCTTGGACAACAGGATCGTCAGGCCCTGGCGCGAATGGCGGAACCGGGCGAGCGCAAAGACGACGGCGATCAAGACGGCCAGCGCGACGTAGTAGCGCTGGAACGACATCGGCAGACCCGGGATCAGCGGCTTGGACACATAAAGCCCTTCATAGCCGCCGGTCAGCGCGTCGGTGTTGTTGATCAGCTCCGGCACGGCCAGCGCCAGCGCCATGGTCGAGACCGCAAGGTAGATGCCCGACAGCTTGCGCGACGGCCAGGCAAAGGCAACGCCGGTGACGACGCCAAGGACCAGCGCCAGCGGCACGCTCACGAGCAGCGACAGGCCGAAACGCGTGTCGAGAATGGCCACCGAATAGGCCCCGACCGCGGCGAAGAAGGCGTGCCCGATCGACACTTCGCCGCCGTAGCGCACCAGGAAACTCACCGCCAGCACGCCGATGGCGTTGGCAAAGCAGACCCCGATGGCAAACATCCAGGACCCGCTCACCAGCAGCGGCAGCACGATCAACACCACAGCAAGCACATAGCTTCCAAGGTCCGAGGCGACCAGCTCCCGCAGGCGTTCGGGCAGCGGCGGGTGGACGGCCTTGATCGTCACGGGATGATCAGACACGGGAGCCTCCGACGCGCGCGAGAATGCCGTTGGGGAAGATGTTCAGCGCCAGAAGGATGATGCACAGCAGGAAGGTGCTGCTGAACTGCGGCGAGACATAGAAGGTGAAGAGGTTCATCAGAACGCCGATGAGGATGCCGCCGATCAGGCTGCCCGGCAGGCTTGCGAACCCGCCGATCACTGCGGCGGCGAAGGCCTGCAGCATGAAGGCGGCGACGGTGGTGACGCTGAGGAACGTGGTCGGCACGATCAAGAGCGCCCCGACGACGCCGAGCACCGCCGCGACGACCCAGGAGAACAGGTGGATCGAGCGCAGGTTCAGGCCGCAGACCTCGGCCGCAAAGGAGTTCTCCGAGATCGCCCGGAACGCGATGCCGAGCTTGGTGTAGTCGATGACGAAGAACAGCGCGCCGATGGTCACGATCGCGACGCCAAGCACCGTCAGGTCGTAGCCGGTGATGCGCAGCCCGAGCACCGACGTGCTGAAGCGCGGGATCGGCAGGTCGAGGCTGACAATGTCCGCACCGAAGATCAGCAGCGTTGCGCCCTGGGCGATGAGGCCGATGCCGAGAGTGGCGATGGTCGCGGTCAGGTCGGAATCGAACACCAGCGGCGCGATCACCGCATAGGTCAGACAAGCGATCGCGACGACCGCGACGATCGTCAGCAGCACCGCCGCGCCCCAACTCAGATCGAGCAGCACGCCGCTGGAGAAGCCGTAGATCAGGAAGGCGGCGAAGCCGGCGACGTTGCCGTGGCTGAAATTCACCACGCGCGAGGACTTGAAGATCATCACCAGGCCCATGGCGCCGAGGGCGTAGAGGCAGCCGGTGATCATGCCCGACCAGGCCAGCGGGAAGAGATCGCGCAGGACGTCGTTCATGCCACATCGTCCCGTTTCACCGCCGCGCCCATGGCGCCGCTTTCGACAAGCTCGATGACGCCGGGGAAGTAGCGCCCGGACAGGTCGGTATGCGTCGCCGCCTCGTAGTAGCTGCGCGCCACCTCCGCCGCCGGCAGGTCGACCCCGGCACTTTTCGCCATCTCAAAGACATAGGAGATGTCCTTGAGCACGTATTCCGGCGAAAACGCCTTTTCCGGAAACGCCCTCGGCAGCATCGCCTTCATGCCGTGGTTGCGCAGGACGAAGCTGTCGCCGGACCCCTTGGAGACCACCTCAAGCAGCGTTTCGGGCGCGACCCCGGCCCGTTCGCCGAGCACCATCATCTCGGCCAGCGCCACGGTATTGGCGAAGACCAGCATGTTGTTGACCAGCTTGAGGACCTGTCCCGCGCCGACGTCGCCGCCATGGGAGATGTCGGTGGCGATGTAGTCGAGCATCGGCCTGATACGCTCGAACAGCTCGGCCGGCGCCCCGACCATGATCGCCAGCGCCCCCTTGCGCGCCGCCTCGCGGGTCCGGGCGACGGGAGCGTCGGCGAAGGCGATGCCGCGTTCGGCCAGCTTGGCCGCTACCTTTCGGGCGAGTTCGACCGGCGTGGTCGACAGGTCCACCACGGCGGTGCACGAGGTCGCCTGCGCGAGGATTTCATCCGTCACCGCCTCGACCTGCGGGCCTCCGGGCAGGGACAGGAAGATCACGTCCGCCTCCGCCGCCAGGTCCGCAACGGACGTGCAGCGCACGGCGCCGGCGGCTTCGGCCTCCGCAAGAGCCTCGTCGGAGAGGTCGAAGGCGAGCACGCGGCCGGGATGTTTGACCGCCATATTGCCGCACATCGGGCCTCCCATGACGCCGAGACCGATGAAACCGATCGTTTCGGAATTGCTCACGATATCAATCCATCAACATGCCGCCGTTCACGTCAAGAACGGTACCGGTGATCCAGTTGGAAGCGGGCGAACACAGGAACAGGATGGCCTGCGCGATATCCTCGGGCTGGCCGAAGCGCCCGAGCGGCACGTTGCCGTTGGCCGACGGGGCGGCGCGCTGGGTGACGGTCTCCCACATCGGGGTCTCGACCGGCCCGGGCGCGATGATGCTGGCATAGATGCCCTTGGAAGCACCGGCCTTGGCGACCCATTTCATCAGGCCGTGGACCGCGGATTTCGCCGCCACATAGGACGGCCCCGACGCGACGCCGCCGATCTTGGCCGCGATCGAGCCGAGCGCGACCATCTTGCCCGCGCCCTGGCGTTCCATGACCGAGAAGATCGCCCGGACGGGGTTCACCACGCCCATCAGATTGACGTCGAGGATGGCGCGCCATTCCTCGTCGGTGGACTCGGTCAGCGGGCGGTGGGAGATCGTTCCGGCGCACAGCACGAGGCCGTCGATCCGGCCGTGATCCTTGAGAATGTCGGCAACGAGCGCGTCCGTCTCGTTGCGCGATGTCACGTCGTAGCGGCGAAAGATCACGTCGTTGCGGCCGAAATCGGCGTTGTCGGCGATGTCCGTCGCGATCACCGTGGCGCCCGCTTCGGCAAGGGCCAGCGTGGTCGCGCGTCCGATCCCGCCTGCCGCACCTGTTACCAGAACAATCTTGTCATCCATGCGCGCCGGCGCACTGATTGGTGTCAGGGTCATCCCTGCCTCCTGAAATGTCGATAGCTGGAGGATAGAGCCTGCGCCGCCGCGCGGGCGCAGGCTCTTTTTTGGCTCTACTGGCTCTTGGAAGCGTCGAAGACCACGGCAGGATAGGGGCGGAATTCCTGCACCAGCTCGAATCCGTCGGCCGTTGCCTGGATGATGCCCTCCTGGCGCGTGCCGCGATGGTCGCCCGGCTTGAACGTCACGCCGCGGGCACCGCCCACCGCTGCTCCGTCCAGGGTCTCCAATGCGGCGACCAGGTTTTCCCGCGTCAATTCCTTGCCGGAGGCGAGCAGGGCCTCGAACCCCTTGTGGAAGATCGCGGCATTGCTCCAGCCATTGAGGCCGAAGACGCCGACCGGATCATCGGGGTAGTATTTCGCCATGGCGTCGCGATAGGCCGCAATCTCCGGCTCGTCGCTGGAGACCGGCAGCAGCCAGGACGAGAAATAGACGCCGTCCAGAAGCCCGCCCGTCAGCTTGCGCGTCGACGGGTCGGCCGTGAAGAACGGCGCGAACCATTTCACGTCGAGCCCCTGCAGGTCGGCCGCCTTGAGGGCGGCGGCGAGGTTGGCGTTCGATCCGAACAGGATCACCGCCTCGGCACCGGAATTGGCGACGCGGCGGATATGGGGGCTGAAATTCGTCGTCTTGACGTCGAACGGCACGGATTCGGCGAGCTCCTTGCCGGCCTTGGCCATATAGGCGTCGACGCCGCGCTGGGCCGACTTGCCGAGCTCGTCGTTTTCCCACAGCAGCGCCACCTTGGTCAGCCCGAGATCGCTGATCGCGTAGTCGAGGTTCGAGGCGGCGGACCAACCATAGTCCGGCAGCAGCGGAAACACCGTCGGCTCGACGAAGAACGCGCTGGCGCCACCGATCGGGCCGACGACCGGAAGCCCGACCTCGCGCGCATAGGGAAGCACGGCGACGTTCGTTGCCGTGCCGATCGGCGCCGACAGGGCAAATATCCCGTCGTCCTCGACCATCTGGCGCGTGACGGCAACGGACCGGGCCGGATCGTAGCCGTCATCCTTCGTGACGTAGTTCACGGTCCAGCCGTCGATGCCGCCGTTCTCGTTCAGGTTCTTGTAGTACGCATCGGCGGCGTGGGTCAGGATTGCATAGAACGGCACCGGCCCCGTCACCGGCGTGAACGCTCCGACGGTAACGACCTTGTTTTCCTGATCGATACCGATTTCCGCGCCTGCCACCGGCCCGGCAAAGGTGCCGGCTGCGAGCGCAACGGCGGCACATACCGCCCCCCTCAACTTCGGAAACATCTGTACTCCTCCCATGGATTTTTTTTCGCGAATGACGATAGTCGCGCTTATGGGGCCGCGTCAATATATAATGCACTAATATTCTGGCCCATCTGATCGAAAACGAAAAAATCGCACCAGGAATGCCAATTTCCGCCCTTTTCGCTCCATCAGCGCTGGGACGTGAGCACGATATTTCGATATATAATGCATTTTTTGTTGCGCGCGAAGCGCCGCCATGAGAGTCATTCGGCCAGTACGCCGCCGAGGAAGCGGCATCGTGGAAGCGGGAGAGCGCCATGGACAATCCAGTCCTGAAGGGAAAAACAATCATCGAACTGGGCAGCATGATCGCGGCCCCCTTTGCCACGCACATTCTGCAGCAGATGGGCGCCGAGGTCATAAAGATCGAACCGCCGGCGGGGGAAACCACGCGCAAGCTGGTGCGCGGCGGGCCGAGCGGCAGCTACCTTGCCTTCAACCGGGGAAAGAAGAGCCTTTGCCTCGACCTGCAGTCCGGGGCCGGCAGGGAGATCTTCCGCAAGCTGGTCAGCGAGGCGGACATCGTCGTGCACAATCTCTCGCCCAGCGCCGCACGAAAGCTCGGCGCCACCTTTGCGGACTGCAACGCCCTCAATCCGGATATCATCTTCTGCCATATCAAGGGCTATGGCGCCGGTCCCCTCGCCGAAGAAGTCGCATCGAACCCGATTGCCGAAGCGGCGACCGGCGTCATGTTCTCCAACCGGGTGGACGGGCGCCCGTCCCGGCTGGGGCCGTCCTACCACGACCAGTTCGCGGGATGTTATGCGGCCATTGCCATCCTTGCGACGTTGCTTGCCGGGGCTGAGGGCGAGCGCAACATCGAACTTGGCCTTTACGAGACCGGCCTGCACATTGCCGCGCGGGACCTGTTGGCCGTCCAGTTGAAATCGCAACTGCTGGGCCGTCCCGAAACGGAGCCTTCGGCGGAATTCAGCATTCCCGGATACGGCGCCTATGAGACCTCGGACGGCAGGTGGATCTACCTCGTGATGCTGAGCGACGACCACTGGCGCAAGTTCTGCGCCGCCGCGGGCATCGATCCCGATCCGGCTCTCGACACCCTGCGTGCCCGCCGGAAAGCACGGCCGCAGGTGGAGGCCATCGTGCGCTCTGCCGTTTCCGGCTTCACCTATGACGACCTGGCCGAACGGTTGTCGGCAAGCGGTGTCGGCCATACCGAAGTCCTCTCGGCTGACCGCGTGCTGGCCACCCCTCAAGCGCAGGCCCCCGGAAAGATTTCCGGTTTTTCCTTCAAGGATTTCGAGTTCGAGACGCCGGACCTGCCGCTGCCCTCCCTGTTGCGGGACGACGGCCTTTCGCACGGCCCCCCCTTGCTCGGCGAGGATACCGAAAGCCTCCTTGCCCGGCTGGGCTACGACGCTGATGCGATCGCAGGCATCCTTCAGTCCGGCGCGGCCGTGGCCGCAGACCCGCATGCCGAACTCTGGGCACGGCCGAAGGAGGCAAAAACCGGGACGTGAGCCGCAGGCCGCGGGGCGATGGGACGACCTGCCGGAGAGCGGCGGGGCACGGCAGGGCTAGAAGCATGGTTTGCAGCCACCGTCCTTCCGGCGGCTGCAAACCTGTGGGGAAATGTTACGCCGCGTTCCTGGCGTTCAGGAGAGTGACGGCGTGGCGTGCGATCATGAATTCCTCGTTGGTGTTGATGATGTAGACGGGCAGCGATCCGGGGGCGGCGATC
>NZ_NPEV01000041.1 GCF_003258835.1 Rhodobium orientis
CGGAAGGTCTGCGAGCAGGTGCCGTGGTGGCGGTAAAAGGCCCCGACCGTGGCAAAGGCCGACGACCGGCCGGCCTTGACCTCCTCATATTCCCTGATCAGGAAACGCCACTTCTGAACATAGTTCCGTTCAATCGTCCGGTCATAGCTGTTGTCGCGCATGGGTCGCTCCTTTCCGCAATCCCATCAGCGAATATCTGAACTTGCACAGCAATGACGATCGGAGGTTTGCCAGGGGGCATCAACGCGTCAGGCTGCCGAACGACGGCCAGCCTCACTCCTCCTCCTGGTCCTTTCTCTCGACAAGGTCCGGGTCGGCGGTGATCGGCCGGTAGATCTCGACCCGGTCGCCCTCGGCGAGCGGCGCGTCGAGCTTGGCGATCTTGCCGAACACGCCGACCTTCTGATGCTCCAGGTCGATTTCCGGGAACTGGCCGAGGATGCCGGAGCGCTCGATGGCGTCGCGCACCGTGCTGTCGTCGGGCATCTCCATGCGCAGCCAGACCTTGTGGACCGGGGTAACGTAGGCAATGCCGATATTCATGGCCTGAAACTCCGAAAAGACTTCTTTGCGCGTATTCTCGTCCGAAAACCGGTTCCCACTTTTCGGGAATACGCGTCAGTTTCCGACGACGATTTCCTTGGCCGCGGGCCGGGTCTCTTCCTCGGCGTCGGCGTCGGCCGGGCGGCTGGAGCGGGCATCGAGAATGCGCTTGCCGGCAAGCAGGAGGCCGAGCACGAGGAACCCACCCGGCGGCAGCGCTAAAAGCAGAAAGCCGCGGTATTCGGGAATGACCGTGATCTCCAGGAAGCTGAAGCTGTCGCCGAGGAACAGCGAGGCGTTGGCGAACAGCGTGCCGGCGCTGATGATCTCGCGGATCGCTCCCAAGACGACGAGGGCGAAGGTGAAGCCGAGGCCCATCATCAGGCCATCGAAGGCGGCCGGCAGCACCTTGACCTTGGAGGCGAACGCCTCGGCGCGGCCGAGGATCGCGCAGTTGGTGACGATGAGCGGGATGAACAGGCCAAGCACCTTGTAGAGGTCGTGCAGCCAGGCGTTCATGACCATTTCGACCAGGGTCACGAGGATGGCGATGATGAGGACGAAGGCCGGGATGCGGATCTCCGGCTCGATCATCTTGCGCAGGATCGAGACGATGAGGCCGGAGGCGACCAGCACGGCGGTTGTGGCCAGCCCCATGCCGAGGCCGTTGGTGGCCGTGCCGGTGACGGCCAGGAGCGGGCAAAGCGCCAGCATCTGGGCAAAGACGACGTTGTTGCTCCACATGGCGTCGCTGGCGATGCGTTTGTAGTCGGTGCTCATGGATTCGCCTCGCTGGTCTTTTTCGGCAGGGTGGTCAGCGCGTCGCGATAGCTGGCGAAGAATTCCAGGCCCTCCCGGACCGCCTTGACGACGGCACGCGGGGTGATCGTCGCGCCGGAGAACTGGTCGAACCGGCCGCCGTCCTTTTTCACCCTCCAGTCGTCCTGCGACGTGTTGCCGAAGGACAGGCCGGAAAAGTTCTCGATCCAGGCGCTCTTTTCGGCCTCGATCTTGTCGCCGAGGCCCGGCGTCTCCGCATGCTGCAGGACGCGGACACCGATGAGTTCGCCGTTGGCGGAAACGCCCATCAGGATCAGGATCGCACCGCCATATCCCTGTCCCGTGACCCGGTAGGCGATGGCCGTGACCTCGCCGTCGCGGATCGCCGGATAGATCATGCGGGAGTTGTCGCCGGTGGCGGAGAATTTCCAGGCGTCGACGACGGGATCGTTGTCGTGCAGGTCCTCGGGCATGACCATGGAGAGCGAGGCCTGAAGGTCTTCCTTATGCCGCTGCTCGATGGCGTCCTCGGTGCCGGCAAAGCCCGTGGCGAGAAGCGCGGCGCCGATCAGGGCGAAACCGCCGAGAAGGGCGGCGAGGTAGATCGGCGAGCGGCTGCCGTGCTCGCCGGCGGCCGTGGCGCTCGATGCCGCATCGGCGGCGCCGTCGGGCTCGACGAGCGCCTCGGCCTCGCTGCCGGTGTCTTCCGTTTCCGGCGGGCGTCGGCGGACGAGGCGGCGGGAGAGCTTTTCGTAGAAACTGGAACCTGGAATCCGCGCCATTGCCGTCAGATCTCTTCGTAGCGGATCGGCTCGCCGGAACGGGTGCGGCCGTAGATGCGGGGACGGACATAGTGGTCGATGAGCGGCACGGCGGCGTTCATCAGGAGGATGGCAAAGCCGATACCCTCCGGATAGGCGGCCCAGGTGCGGATGATGAAGGTGAGCGCGGCAACGCCCGCCCCGAAGATCAGCTTGCCCATGCCGGTCGCCGGTGCCGTCACATAGTCGGTGGCGATGAAGAAGGCCGCGAACAGGAAGGTGCCGGAGACGAGGTGGATGGCGGGGCCGGGATAGCGGCCCGGGTCGATCGCCTGGAAGAGGCCGGCCAGCACGGCCATCGTCACGATCATCGCCACCGGTGCGTGCCAGGTGATGGTGCGGGTGGCAAGGAGCAGGATGCCGCCGAGGAGGATGGCCACAGCCGAGGTCTCGCCCATGGAGCCGGGCACGATGCCGAGCGCCATCGCCGTCAGCGACAGTGAGCCGCCGACCACCTCGTTGACCGGGACACCGAGACCGAGCTGGGTCTTGATGGCGCCGAGCAGCGAGGCGCTGGAGACGGCATCGAAGGCGGTATGGCCGGCAAAGGTGATCTCAAGGCCTTCGAAAAAGCCCGGCGAGCCCCCGGTGAACATCGGCTGGGGCGTCAGGAACTGGGTCATCTCGATGGGAAACGAGATGAGCAGCACGGTGCGGGCGATCATCGCCGGGTTGAAGACGTTCTGGCCGAGGCCGCCGAAGGCGTGCTTGGCAAGAACGATGGCGATGAAGGAGCCGACGACGCCGATCCACCAGGGTGCCCAGGGCGGCAGCGTCATGGCAATGATCCAGCCGGTGACGACCGCCGAGCCGTCAAGCAGAAAGGGCTTTTGCGGCTTGCCGCCAAGGGCGAGGGCAAAGGACTCCGCGGCAATAGCCGCAGTGACGGTGACGAGGAACAGGAATACGGCCGGCCAGCCGAACTCGTAGAAGCCGAACAGTGTCGCCGGGGTCAGCGCGACCAGCACCAGCACCATCGTCCGCGAGATGCTGCTTCCGGAATGGGCGTGCGGTCCGCCGACGAGATCGCTCATGCCCCGATCGTTTCCTGCTTGGCCCGTTTCTTTTCCGCCTCGGCCTTCTTCTTGGCCTCGCGCTCGGCCTTCATGCGGGCCATCGCTTCCTGCTTGGCGCGCTTCTGGCGCTCCATGCGCTCCTCGCGGAACTGGGTGAGGCGCTTGGTCTCTTCCTGCTTGTGCTTGGCGCGCTGCTGGGCGGTCAGCTTGCCCTTGGCGTAGTTGAAGTACTGCACCAGCGGGATGCTGGCCGGGCAGACCCAGGCGCAGGAGCCGCAGGCGATGCAGTCGAGGAGGCCGATCTTGACGGCGGCGTCGAGCTCCTCCTTGCGGATGTGGCCGGCCATCTCGAACGGCGTCAGGCCGCAGGGGCAGGCGGAAACGCAGGAGGCGCAACGGATGCACGGCATCGTCTGGCGCGCCGGCGTCTCGTCGGGGCAGAGGGCGAGGACGCCGTTGCTGCCCTTGACGATGGAGGTGCGGGTCGAGGCGATCGGCTGGCCCATCATCGGGCCGCCGAGGAGCAGGCGGTCCGGCTCCTTGTTGAAGCCGTCGCAATGGTCGATCAGGTGCGAGATCGGCGTGCCGATCGGCACCTCGAAATTGCCGGTCCGCTTCATGGCGCCGCCGCTGACGGTGACGATGCGCGAGATCAGCGGCCGGCCGAAGCGGACCGCCTCGCGGATGGCGTAGCAGGTGGCGACGTTGTGGACGACGACGCCGATATCGGCGGTGAGCGCGCGGGCCGGCGTTTCCTTGCCGGTCAGGGTCTGGACGAGGTGCTTTTCCGATCCCATCGGATAGCGGGTCGGGACCCTGGCGATCAGCACGTCCTTGAACTGGTTGGCCGAGCAGACGGCCTTCAGGGCGGCAAGCGCTTCCGGCTTGTTGCCCTCGATGGCGATGATCGCGCGTTCCACGCCGAGCGCATGGCGCAGGATGCGGATGCCGTCGATGACGGCCTCGCTGCGCTCGCGCATCATGCGGTCGTCGCAGGTCAGGTACGGCTCGCACTCCGCGGCGTTGATGACCAGCGTCTCCAGCTTGTTGCGGTTGCGCAGGCCGAGCTTGACGGCGGAGGGGAAGGTGGCGCCGCCCATGCCGACGATGCCGGAGGCGGCGACGCGCTCCGCAATGACGTCGGGTTCGACGGCGAAGGGATCCTCGATCGGGGCCGGGAGTTCGCCCCACTCGTCCTTGCCGTCCGGGCGCATGGTGATGGTCTGGCCGGGCAGGCCCGAGGGGTGCGGGGCGACGAAGCGGCCGATGGCGCTGATGCGCCCGGAGGTCGGTGCGTGGATGGCGGCGGAGACAGGTCCGCGGGCGGATGCAAGCACCTGGCCCTTCTTCACCTCGTCGCCCTTTTCGACGACGGTGACGGCGGGCGCGCCGATATGCTGCTGCAAGGGAATGCGCAACAGGCTCGGCAGCGGCACGGTCTCGATCGCCTTGCCAGCAGCGAGGTCCTTGCGCTCGTCGGGGTGGATGCCGCCCTTGATCCGGAACATCTTCATCGCCGCCTCCCTCATGCCGCCAGCCCCGTATCCGGCTTCGGCCAGTGCCAGGTCATCAGGGTGTCGGTGACGGGGCGCATGGTGATGGCGCCGGTGGGACAGACCTCTTCGCAAACCTCGCAGCCGGTGCAGGCGTCGTCGACGACGCCGTGCATCTGGCGCGACGCGCCGACGATGGCGTCGGTCGGGCAGCGCTTCAGGCACTTGGTGCAGCCGGTGCACAGATCCTCGAATATGAAGGCGGTGACCGGGCCCTTGTCCTTCATGCCGGAAAGATCCGCCTCGACGCCGAGCTTGTCGGCGAGCTGGCTGGCCAGCGTCTTGCCGCCCGGCGGGCACATGGCGACGCCGATCTCGCCCTTGGCGAGGCCTTCTGCCGCCGCCGAACAGCCGAGATAGCCGCACTGACCGCAATTGGTGCCGGGTAAGAGGCCCTCGATTTCCTCGGCGATCGGGTTGCCCTCGACGCGCAGATAGTAAGCCGCAAGGCCCAGTCCACCGCCAAGCGCTCCCCCCAGTCCGAAAAGAACGGCCATCGCCTCGATCATCCGTTTCTCCTCATTGCGGCACCAGGCCGGCAAAGCCCATGAAGGCGAGCGACAGGAATCCGGCGGTCAGGAACGCCACCGGCGCGCCGGAAAAGGCGGCCGGCACGTCGGCGATCCGGAGCCGTTCGCGCAGGCCCGCGAAAAGAACCATCACCAGGGTGAAGCCGACGGCGGAGCCGAAGCCGTAGAGCATGCTCTCCACGAAGCTGTGCTTTTCCTGGACGTTGAGCAGGGCGACGCCGAGCACCGCGCAGTTGGTGGTGATCAGCGGCAGGTAGATGCCGAGCACCTGGTGCAGCACCGGCGAGACCTTGCGCACGGTCATCTCGGTGAACTGCACGATGGCGGCGATCACCAGGATGAAGGTGAGGATGCGCAGATAGCCGAGCCCGAGCGGCTGCAGCATCAGGGTCTCCAGCACCCAGCTCGCGGTCGACGCCACGGTCAGCACGAAGGTGGTGGCAAAGCCCATGCCGAGCGCCGCCGACAATTTGTTGGAGACGCCCATCAGCGGGCACAGGCCAAGGAACTTGACCAGCACCACGTTGTTGACCAGAGCCGTCCCCAGCAAAATGATCAGGTAATGTTCCATTGCGCGCCCAACCGTCCTGTCGTTCGCGACTGCGTTGGTCTCAAAAAGAGCATTATCCATGCCAGACGGGGGTGGTGCGGGAGACGGCCGGGCGAAGGCGCCGGATTCTTGACGAAACGTCGCCGAATCCTTTTGTTGCACTGCGGTAGAATATTTGTCGATAATGCGACATCGCGTAAGTGTCGTCGTCCGTGCTTGTCGCAAAGCCTACACAACGGGCCCCTTGAGAGCGACAAACGCCACGGTAACGGGCCTTTTCGGAGCGCCGGACCACGCCCTTAAAGGCATGCATCTTGCTTTAAGTATCGCCGAACCTTTTGAGGGCGGGCGAGGTAGGGATGAGCAACGAACCCGGCAAAGAGCAACATTTCGAAGCCTGTGCAGCGCTGACGGCGATCCTGTCGTCGCTGCCGGACGACCTGCCGCCGGAGGTGGAGGAGATCTTCGGGCCGAGCGCCATGCCGGTCGACGGGTCGTTGCCGCCGCGGCTTTACCGCGAGACGGTGGAGCAGCTCTCCGTCGCCATCTCGGTCACCGACACCGAAGCCAACATCGTCTATGTCAACCCGGCCTTCGAGGCGCTGACGGGCTATGCCGTCAAGGACGTCGTCGGCCAGAACGAGGCGCTGCTGTCGGCGAAGGCGACGCCGCGGGCGGTCTATCTGGAGCTCTGGAAGACGATCTCCGGCGGCGAGACCTGGCACGGCAAGCTGGTCAACCGGAAGAAATCAGGCGAGCGCTACCTGGCGGAGCTGACCATCGTGCCGGTGAAGAACCGGCTCGGCACCATCCGCTACTATCTCGGCATGCACCGGGACATCACGGAGATAAACCATCTCCAGCGCCAGGTGGAAAACCAGAAGAACCTGATCGAGAGCATCATCGACAGCGCTCCGGTGGTGATGGCGCTGGTCGATGTCTCCGGCAAGGCGATCATCGACAACCGGGCCTACAAGCGGCTCGCCCACGATATGGGCGATGCGGTGCCGGCGGAGTATTTCCTCGACGAGCTGAGGCCGCTGCTCGGCGACGACATGCAGAGCGCCTGCGAGGAGGAGCGAACGCTCTCCGGCGTCGAGGTCCGGGTTCTGATTCCGGGCATGCGGGTGCGCTGGTTCTCCTGTTCCACGATCTGGGTGCGCGAGTTCGAGCTTGCCGCGGACAGCTATTTCGAAAGCCGGCTGCAGAATGCGCTGCTGCTCGTCTGCAACGAGGTCACCAATCTGAAGAGCCAGTACGAGCACGCCAGGTTCCACGCGGTGCGTGCCGAGATGACGGAACTGGAGATGCGCCGGAACCTCACCGAGGTGATCGAGGGCGCTCTCTACCAGTTGCAGGGACCGCTCAACGTCATCCAGGCGATGGCCGGCATGCTGAGCCGTCGCGATGGCGCCGACGGGGCGCTGTCGCAGGCGACCGACGCGGCGCTGATGTCCGGCCAGCAGGCGATCGAGCGCCTGAAGACGGCGCTGCCGCCGGAGAGCCCGCCGGTCAAGGCGCCGGTCAATCTCAACCAGGTGATCCGCGACGTCCTCGTCATGTCGGCGAACAGGCTGTCGGCCGCCGGCATCGTCGTCGACTGGACCCCGGAGCGAGATCTCGCGCCGGTCTACGGCCAGGAGAACCTCCTGCGCATTCTCCTGAAGACCCTGATCGACAACGCCATCACCGCCGTCGGCGAGCCCGGCGCGCATGACCACGAGGTGCGCATCACCACCATCGTCACCGACGACGGCATGATCGAAACGGTAATCCGCGACGGCGGCCCCGGCATCGACCGCGCCGACCGCTCCCGCATCTTCGAGCCGTTCTGCTCGCTGTGGAGCGAGAAGCGGCGCGGCGCCGGCATGGGCCTTGCCCTTGCCCGCCAGATCGTCGGCGAACTCGACGGCGACATCCTGATCGACGACGGCCACCACATTGGCTGCGTGATGCGGATCGCCCTGCCCGCCTGCCGGCGCGATCCGTCGCCCGACGACCGGACCCGGAAGAGAGGGTGATGACGCCCATGGATGATCAGCGCAAACTCAGCCGATCCGACCGCATCTGCCCGCGGCCCGTCTACTGTGCCTTCTACAAGCAGGAGCTGGAGACGCTCTACAAGGTGAGCGGCCTGTTGAGCCGGTCGCTGAACCTGCGCGAAACGTCCAAGGAAGTGCTGAAGCTGTTGCACGAGGAAGGCCGGCTGCACTACGGCATGATCGGCCTCGTCGACAACGAGACCGGCGAGCTGCACATCACCGACGTCCACCAGGACAGCGCCACCATCGCCCATGACGTGCGCTACCGCGCCGGCGAAGGGGTGGTCGGCACGATCCTCCATTCGCGCAACGCCATCATCGTGCCGCGGATCGCCGAGGAGCCGCGCTTCCTCGACCGGCTCGGGGTCTACGACCCGGACCTGCCGTTCATCGGCGTGCCGATCCTTTACGGCAGCGATGCGCCGCTCGGCGTGCTCGCCGCGCAGCCGATGCGCAACGACAAGTTCCTGGAAGACCAGGCCAAGCTCCTCGAAATGATCGCCTCGCTGATGGCCCAGACCGTGCAGCTCTCGCGCGCGGTCGAACTGGAACAGGACCAGCTTCGCTCGGAGCGCGACCGGCTACACCGGCGGGTCAAACAGCAGCATGGCTTTGCCAACATCATCGGCGACACGGAGACCATGCGGGTGGTGTTCGAGCAGGTCCGCGTGGTCGCCAAGTGGAACACCACGGTGCTGATCCGCGGCGAATCCGGTACCGGCAAGGAGCTGGTGGCCAACGCCATCCATTACAATTCGCCGCGCGGCAGCGGCCCGTTCCTGAAGCTCAACTGCGCCGCGCTGCCGGACAACCTCCTGGAATCGGAGCTCTTCGGCCACGAAAAGGGCGCCTTCACCGGTGCCACCTCCCTGCGCAAGGGCCGCTTCGAACAGGCCGACGGCGGCACGCTGTTCCTCGACGAGATCGGCGAGATCTCGCCGGCCTTCCAGTCGAAGCTGCTCAGGGTCCTGCAGGAGGGCGAATTCGAGCGGGTCGGCGGCAACCGTACCCTCAAGGTGGATGTGCGGATCATCGCCGCCACCAACAAGGACCTTGAGAGCGCGGTGGAAAAGGGCGACTTCCGCGAGGACCTCTACTACCGTCTCAACGTCATGGCGATCACCATGCCGGCGCTGCGCGACCGGCTCGACGACATTCCCGAACTCGCCCGCTTCCTCGTCGCCAAGGTGGCGGAAAAGCAGGGCCGCGAGCTGATGTTGACCGACAGCGCACTCCGGCTCCTGATGCGTTATTCCTGGCCGGGCAATGTGCGCGAGCTGGAGAACTGCATGGAGCGGGCGGCGGTGATGAGCGCGGACGGGACCATCGACCGCGACGTCATCGCGCTTGCGGGACTGCCCGACAAGGCGCTCCTCAGTCCGGCGCCGGCCCGCCCTCTGGCGCCGTCGCCGGCCCCGCCGATGCCGCCCGTTCCGGCCCGGGCGAGCCCGCCGGAGACCGGATCGGGCAGCGGCGCGCGGCTCTGGGAGGACGATGCCCTTAGCGAGCGCGAACGGGTGATCGCGGCGCTGGAAGAGGCCGGCTGGGTGCAGGCCAAGGCGGCCCGGCTCCTCGACATGACGCCGCGCCAGATCGCCTACCGGATCAAGGTGCTCGACATCAAGATGCGCCGGATCTGAACCTTCCGCGCCAACGCCGTCGCAGGCGTCGGCCCGTTTCTCCATCCATTCATTGTCGCGAATGGCACAAAGGCCCGGCCGGGCGATTGTCGGTTTCAGGACACGCGCGGTCGCCGCATACCTTTCTGAAATCCTCGTAAAATCAGTATGTTGCCGCATCGCGGCAAGCTGGCACGGCCGTTGCTATGCCGGGAGGGACCGTTAAGCCGTCATTAATATGAGCCCTGTCAGCGAAGGAGCCCAGAGGGATGGAACTGAAAGTTCTCGGACCGGCCAAGCCGTCGGAAGACGGCTGCTCGAAGGGCTCCTGCGGCTCGACCGACGATCAGATGGCGCACCTGCCGGAGCACATCCGCGAGCGGGTCAAGAACCATCCCTGCTATTCGGAGGAGGCGCACCACCACTATGCCCGCATGCATGTGGCGGTGGCGCCGGCCTGCAACATCCAGTGCAATTACTGCAATCGCAAATACGATTGCGCCAATGAGAGCCGGCCGGGCGTCGTCTCCGAACTCCTGACGCCGGACCAGGCGGTCAAGAAGACGCTGGCGGTGGCCGCCACCATCCCGCAGATGACCGTGCTCGGCATTGCCGGCCCGGGCGATCCGCTGGCCAATCCGTCGCGCACCTTCGACACCTTTCGCCAGCTCTCCGACAAGGCGCCGGACATCAAGCTGTGCGTCTCCACCAACGGGCTGACACTGCCTGACCATGTGGAGGAGCTGGTCAAGCACAACATCGACCACGTGACCATCACCATCAACTGCGTCGACCCGGAGGTCGGGGCCAGGATCTATCCCTGGATCTTCTGGAAGAACCGGCGCATCCGCGGCGTCAAGGCGGCGAAAATCCTGATCGCGCAGCAGCAGAAGGGCCTTGAGATGCTCGTCGAACGCGGCGTCTTAGTGAAGGTCAACTCCGTGCTCATTCCCGGCGTCAACGATGAGCACCTGAAAGAGGTGAGCCGGATCGTCAAGGAAAAGGGCGCGTTCCTGCACAATGTCATGCCGCTGATCGCGGAAGAGGAGCATGGCACCTATTACGGCGTCATGGGCCAGAGGAGCCCGAGCCAGTCGGAGCTGACGGCCCTGCAGGATGCCTGCGGCGACATGAACATGATGCGCCATTGCCGCCAGTGCCGGGCCGATGCGGTCGGCCTCCTTGGCGAGGACCGCGGCCAGGAATTCACCCTCGACAAGATCGACGCCATGGAGATCGACTACGACGCGGCGATGGCAAAGCGCGCCGAGATCCACCAGGCGATCGAGGCCTCGCGCGATGCGCAGCGCGCAGCCCAGACGGCGAAGTCGGCCACGGCGCCGGCAAGCGGCCTGCCGAAGGGCCTGCGCTCCGTCTACATGGCGGTCGCGAGCAGCGGCCAGGGCGTCGTCAACCAGCATTTCGGCCACGCCAAGGAATTCCTCGTCTACGAGGCGAGCCCCGAGGGCGCGCGCTTCATCGGCCATCGCAAGACCGACCAGTACTGCGCCGGCGACACCACCTGCGGCGATGCGGAGACGGCGCTTCAGCGGACCATCCGCGTGCTCGACGGTTGCGAGGTGGTGCTGTGCTCCAAGATCGGTATCGAGCCCTGGGGGCACCTTGAGGACGCCGGCATCCTGCCGAATGGCGAGCACGCCATGGAGCCGATCGAGGAGGCGGTGATGGCCGTCTACCGGGAGATGTTCCAGACCGGCCAACTGGCCCCGCCGGCATTCGAAAACCGGTCGGCCTGAAGGAGAGCGGCATGGCCTATGAAATTACCGCTGCGTGCGTCAACTGCTTTGCCTGCATGGATGTCTGCCCGAGCGGGGCGATCCGTGAGGCAAAGCCTCATTTTCTGATCGACGCGGCGAAATGCACCCATTGCGAGGGCGACTTCGCCGATCCGCAATGCGCCAGCATCTGTCCGGTGGAGATGGCGATCCTCAACGAGTTCGGCGAGGCCGCCAACCCGCAGGGATCGCTGACCGGCATCCCGCTTGAAAGACTGCAGGCGCTTGCCGCTGCCGGCATACTTTGAAGGACGATAGGGCGATGCTTGCCAAGCTTCCCGAGCCTGTCGAGATCGCCGGTGGCGTGCACTGGATCGGTGCGCTCGACCCGGATCTTCGAACCTTCGACCTGATCCTGAAGACGGCGAACGGCACCACCTACAACGCCTATGCGGTGCGCGGGCCGGAGGGCGTCGTCGTCGTCGACACGGTCAAGGAGGAGTTCTCCGAGGAGTTCTTCACCCGGCTCGAACAGGTCGCGGATTATGACGAGATCCGCGCGGTCATCCTCAACCACCTGGAGCCGGACCATACCGGCGCCGTGCCGGAGCTGATGCGCCGGGCGCCGCACGCCCACATCTTCTGCTCCGTGCGGGCGCTGAAGGTGCTGACCGCGTTGCTCAAGGACGAGCTCGACAATTACGGCTACACGCTGACCGACACCGGCGACCGCTGCTCCCTTTCCGGCCGGCCGATCAGCTTCGTCAATACGCCGTACCTGCACTGGCCGGACACCCAGTGCACGTTCCTGGAAGACGAGAAGCTTCTGTTCTCCGGCGACGTCTTCGGCTGCCATTTCTGCGACGACCGGCTCTACAACGACCGGGTCGGCGATTTCCGGTTCTCGTTCGAATACTACTTCAAGCACATCATGCGGCCGTTCAAGCGCTGGGTGCTGCAGGCCGTCGACAAGATCGAGCCGCTGGCGCCGGAGCTGATCGCGCCGGCGCACGGACCGATCCTGCGCGACAATCCGCTTTCCTATGTGCGCAGCTACCGCACGCTCTCCAACTCCTACCTGCCGAACGAGGTGGAGGGGCGCGAGAAGAGCCTGCTCGTCTTCTACATGAGCGCCTATGGCGCCACCGCCGACATGGCCAAGGCCGTCCATGACGGGGCGTCATCCGTGGAGGGCGTGCGGGTCTCGCTGTACGACCTTCAGGGCGGCGAGACGGAACCCTTCGTCGACCTCATCGAGAGCGCGGACGGCCTCGTCTTCGGCTCGCCGACGGTCAATGGCGATGCGGTCAAGCCGGTGTGGGACGTGCTCGCCTCGCTGATCTCGATCGAGACCCGCGGCAAGCTCGGCGGCGCCTTCGGCTCCTATGGCTGGTCGGGCGAGGCGGTGCCGATGATCGAGGACCGGCTGCGCGGCCTGAAGATGCGGGTGCCGGCCAAGGGCCTCAGGATCAAGTTTCATCCGACGGACAAAGAACTGGACGACTGCCGGGACTATGGCCGGACGCTGGCGGAAAGCCTCGTCGGCAAGGCCAAGCCCAAGGTGGTCGATTTCGCAGATCTCTAGCGCGTATTCCCGAAAAGTGGGAACCGGTTTTCGGACAAGAATACGCGCTGAAACAAAAGGATAGAGCGTTTCGCGCGATCCTGTGATCGCGTGAAGCGCTCTGGACAACCGGGGGAAGGCCGGCCGCCTTGAACGGCCGGGCCCGAGAAAAGACGCAACGGAAAACACCGTGGTCCATCGAAGGAGTCAAAAATGGCCAAGGGTAAATTGAGCTTCACGGACATCGACGTGACCGTGACCGTTCCCGCCGGCACGCGGGTCATCGAGGTGTCCGAGAAAGTCGGCGCCGGCATCATCTACGGCTGCCGCGAAGGCGACTGCGGCACCTGCCTGATGAAGGTCGAGGGCGGCATGGAATACCTCTCCGAGCCGACGGCGCTGGAAGACAAGGTGCTGAAGGAAAACATGGCCGGCAAGGACATGCGTTGCGCCTGCCAGGCCCAGGTGTTGGGCGACGGCGAGGTCAAGGTCCACCCGGCCTGACGACGACCCCGCAAAGACAAGGAGACTGTCATGCCGAAAATCATCTTCCAGCACCCGGACTTCGACGAGTTCGAGGTGTATGCGCCGGCGACCAGCCACAAGCGCACCGTCCTGTCGCTGGCCCAGGAATACAAGGTGCCGATCATGTTCGACTGCCAGGACGGCGAGTGCGGATCCTGCGTCGTGCACGTCACCGATATCGACGGCGGCCCGACCCATATGGGCGAGCACATGACCGAGAAGGAAAAGACGGTCCTGCGCGAGATCGGCAAGATCTCCAAGGACGAGTTGGAGAAGATCGTCGTCAACGACATGGCGAGCGAATGGCGGCTCGCCTGCCAGATGATCGTCCGCGACGAGGACATCCGCATCACCTACGAGGCGGCGCAATGACCAAGCCCTTGCCACTTGCGGCGGGGGATACCCAAACGCTCCATCAGGCGCTGTTCCAGCGCCTGATGGCGAGCGCGCGGGGCGGACCGAATGACGGCTTCGTCGCCCAGATGCTGGCGAGCTGGATGGCGGACCGGGGTGGCCTGCCGCGGTGGATGGGGCTTTGCGAGGACCGTTTCTGCGAAATGCTGCACCGGCATTTCGAACACCTTCCACTCGTCTCCGGCGTGCGCGAGGACCACGCCCTGCCGGACGACATGGACGAACTGGAAGACCTGCGCGCGCTCCTCCTGGAGTTCCGCGCCGGGGAACGGGAATCCGAACTTTTCATCACCGACCTCGTCGTTGCCGGCTGCGGCTCGGCCGACCATCTTTGGTCGGATCTCGGGCTCTTTTCCCGGCCGCAACTGACTGAGATGCTGACTGTCAACTTCCCGGCGCTTGCGGCGAAAAACGACAAGAACATGAAGTGGAAGAAGTTCCTCTACAAGCAGCTCTGCGAGCGCGAGGGCCTCAATGCCTGCCGCGCGCCGAGCTGCGCCGTCTGCGCGGATTATGCGCAGTGCTTCGCGCCGGAGGAGTGAGGGCGGGGGTGTTGCTCTCTTCCAATGGATGATTATCATTATCTGGCTAATTAACGTCGATTGCTGTTGAGCATCGCATCGCAGATGTTGTTTCACAGCTGCTGCACACTCTGCCGTCACCCCGGCCCCGAGGCGGGGGTCCAATGCCCCTATCGGAACGGTATGTCGGAGACGATCGTAAAGGCCGTTTCTGGATTGCTTCGCTGCGCTCGCAATGACGGTTGTGGCTGGTTTTTCTCGTATTTTCAACGTCATCGCGAGGAGCCGAAGGCGACGCGGCGATCCAGTGTTCGGTCGCAGTGGGGTACCGTGTCGAGTTGGGTAATGGATCCCGGGTCTCCGCTGCGCTCCGCCCCGGATGACGATGAGTATTTAGCCGGCTTTTGACCAAAATTGAGCGGATGGTCATGTCCGCTCAATCGGACATCCCGCTGTTCGCGTCTGTCACGCTGCGTACGACCACCGTCACATCCTCCTCTTCCAGCTCCACGCGCTCCTTCATCTCCGGCGTTGTAAGAATTGTGCCGTTCGCATCGACAAGAAGCACCAGCGTCAGTCCCATGCGGCTTGCCGTTTCCTGCCAGCCGCCCGGGCCGGCGATGGACAGGGCGGTTGCGGCGGCGTCGGCGAGGGCGCCGTTGTCGGCGATGACGCTGGCCGAGACGATGTGGTCGACCGGGCGGCCGGTGCGCGGGTCGATTATGTGGGAATAGCGCACGCCGTCGTGCTCGCGGTAGCGGTAGTAGTTGCCGGAGGTGTAGAGGACCTCGTCCGGCTCCAGCTTGACCGCGCCGAGCACGCCCCAGCCGTTGGGATCGCGGATCGCCACGTGCCAGCGGCGCTTGCCGTGATGTCCGATGACGTTGACGTCGCCGCCGGCATTGAGGACGGCGTCAGGGATGCCTCTGTCCTTCAGTTTTTCCGCCGCCCAGTCGAGAGCGAGACCTTTGGCGAAGCCGCCGAAATCGAGCTCAACGGCCGGGTTGGTCGACGACACCTCGTTGCCATGGATGACGAGGTCGGACATGGACGGATGGCGGGACACGAGGGCGGCGATGGCGGCGTCGTCGGGCGGCGGGCCGACCGGGCGGTCGTCCTGGTGGAAGCCCCAGAGGCCGATCAGGCCGCCGATTGCCGGGTTGAAGAGGCCGCCGCTTTTTTCTTCCAATTCCCTGCCGCGCAACAGCGCGTCTTTCAGCAGCGGGCTGACGGTCATCGACCGGCCCTCGGCGATGGCCTTGTCGAGCCGGGTCGTCTCGCCGGGGCGCCAGGCGTGCCAGTCGCGGTGCATCTTCGAAAATCGCGCCGTGATCTCGGGCATGACGGCGTCGGCGCGCGTCTTTTCCGCGGCCGGGACGGCGATTTCCACCAGTGTGCCGAAGACATAGAGGGTGTAGCGGGCGTCGTCGCGGCGCTCGTCGCAGGCGGCAATGCCGCCGGCGATCAGGACAGCGAAGAGGGCTTTTACAAAAAACCGTGCCGTCATCCGCACCGCATCACGCCTTGCGCAGGAAAGCTCCACCCAGCGACGTGAGCACGAAAGGCGCGGTGGCGCAATGGCGGGCGGCGAGGAGCCCGGCGCCAAGGCCGACGGCCGCGGCGAGGCCCGCGCCGAGATCGCCTGCGCCGAAGCCTGCGGCCGTTGCCGCGGCAACGATCATCGCCAGGAGCGGCAGCATGTAGGCGACGATGGCGGCACGCAACAGCGCGTTTTCCGGCAGGACGAGCACGACGCGGTCGCCAACCCGAGCGTCGACGTCGTTGATCATCCTCAGCCGGCTCGCCTTGCCGCCGAGGACCGAGCCGAGGGCGGCGGTGCCGCAACCGGATTTCGCCGCGCAGGAGGCGCAGCCGGCCGTCCGATCGGTCTCAAGGACGACGTAGCGGCCGTCGCGGGAGACGACCCTGGCGGCCGCTTCGATGGTGCGGGTAACGATGGCGGCGTCGCTCATGGTGCCGTGGCCTCCTGGCCAAGCCCGATGCCGGTCTTTTTCAGATGCGCGGCGAGGGCGCTATCCATGGTCGCGGCGTGGAGGTCGAACCAGGACGGCAGGTCGGCGACATAGGCCCGGCCCATGGAAATCCGGCCGCGGGCGACCCGTTCGCCGATCTGGGAGAGCTGGCCGAGGACGCGGCGGTGCTCGCCGCGATGCTCTGTCAGCGCCGGAAAGCCGCTTTCGACCATCATCCGGTCCTCTTCGGCGAAATGCGCCTCGGTATGGGCGCAAAGCTCGGCAAAGAGCGCCTGGAAGGCGGCCGGATCGGCGGCCGTGCCGAGCCTGTTGACAAGGTCGGCGAAGGCAAGATGGGTCTCGTCCATGGCGTCGACGCCAAGGCGATGGCGATCCTCCTGCCAGACGAGCAATGTCACCGGTCGGTCTCTTCCTGTTCGCCGGCGTCCTCGCGGTGGTCGGCAATGCTGACGACGTTGCTGTCGCCGTGCGAGAACGGGCATTTGCCCGCCGTCTCGGCGGCGATTTCCTTCCTGGCCTCTTCGGCGAGGTTCGATCCGAGCAGCCAGCGCGGCCGGGCGGGGCCGGACGTCGGCCAGGCCGGCATCGGTGCGACGGTGTTGGCGGTATCGGCGGTCTTGAGGTTCTGGGTCGTCATGTCGGTCTCCTTGTCGGAAGGATCGGCAGTCATCTGAGTGCTCCGGACTGTCATCCGGCGGTCGCCCGCGCGGCATCCAGGAAGGCGTCGAGGGACGTCTCGACGATCTCGATGTTCTTGGTGGCGCAGTAGCGCCGTTCCTTGTCCGTCGGGCTCTCGATCAGCGCCCAGCCGGCGGGCTCGGCCGCATCGAAGATGATGTCCGACATCACCATGCGCTCCGTGTCGCGGGTGAAGCGCATGCCGAGGAACAGGTAGCGCTTGGCGCGGCGCCGCTTCTTCAGGAACAGCGGTACGCCGAAGCCGCCCATCAGCTCTGTGATGTAGTCGACATAGTCGGCATCGGACGCGATGTAGACCGGCGTCGGCGTGGGCGAGCCCATCGGCTTGAAGAGGACCGGCAGGTCGGGGTCGGCCTCGTCGAGGCTGACGGCGCGGTAGGCCGTGCCGTCGTGCTGGAACAGGACGAAGCGATAGTCGGTGCCGCCGATGCGGGCGATCCCCTTGATCAAGAGGTGCGGGGTGGTCGCAAAGCTCTCCTGGAGCTGGGTGTCGCGGTTGATGTCGATGACATAGGACGGCTTCAGCGCGGCCAGCCAGTCGTGCATCGGCGCGCGGCTCCAGGTCCGTGCGCCATAGAGCTTGGTCAGGAACTGCTCGATATAGCGCCGGCCGCGCTTCAGCTCGATGTTCATGGCCGCGCGCGGGAACTCGTACATGAGCTTGGGCGCCATCGGCCGGCCGCCGTTCATGGCGACGATCAGGCTGTCGCTGTCGGCGGGCAGGGGCTCGCCGGTGCCCTCTTCGACAACGCCCTTGAGGACGCCGGGGCCGAGATAGGGCACGACCTCGCCGCGGGCGATGCCGCCGATGATCGCTTCAAAATCGGGTCCTGTGGTCACTCTGATCTCGCCTTCCTGGTGTCGGTCTCTTGTGTCGCAGCAAGTCAAGCAAGAACCGAACCACATTGGCGGTCGATCTAATTCATTGAGTTGAATGGGAAAACGCGCGTCGCCGGGTTGTCGGCTTTGCGACAGGTCCCGCCAGGGCTGTCGGTTTTGTCGCACCTTGCCGGCGGTGTCGGCATCGTCGCAACGGTGTCGGGACGGCTCTGTCGGGTCTCCGACAATCGCGCCGCCCGAATGCCGGTTTTTGTTTGTGTTGCAACCAATGACGTGCGCGGCGCCGAATATGAAAAAACATTTAAAAACAATATGTTATTCAGAAAAATCGGAATTGGCACAGCCCTTGCGATACCGGGGAGGCTTTAACGTTTCGCACACACTTCGGTTCGGCGGAACACGGGACACAGACTGCTTTAAGGAGAAGCACAATGGCACTTCGTCAATGCGCGATTTACGGCAAGGGCGGCATCGGCAAGTCGACCACCACGCAGAACCTGGTGGCCGGCCTCGCCGAGCTCGGAAAGAAGGTGATGATCGTCGGCTGCGATCCGAAAGCCGATTCCACCCGCCTCATCCTGCACGCCAAGGCACAGAACTCGATCATGCAGATGGCCGCCGACGCCGGTTCGGTGGAAGATCTGGAACTGGAGGACGTCCTCAAGGTCGGCTACCAGGACATCAAGTGCGTGGAGTCCGGCGGTCCGGAGCCGGGCGTCGGCTGCGCCGGCCGCGGCGTCATCACCGCCATCAACTTCCTTGAGGAAGAGGGCGCCTACGAGGAAGACCTCGACTTCGTGTTCTACGACGTCCTCGGCGACGTTGTCTGCGGCGGCTTCGCCATGCCGATCCGCGAGAACAAGGCCCAGGAGATCTACATCGTCGTCTCCGGCGAGATGATGGCCATGTACGCGGCCAACAACATCGCCAAGGGCATCGTGAAATACGCCAATTCCGGCGGCGTCCGCCTCGCCGGCCTGATCTGCAACTCGCGCAACACCGACCGCGAGGACGAGCTGATCATGGCGCTGGCGGCCAAGCTCGGCTCCCACATGATCCATTTCGTGCCGCGCGACAACGTCGTCCAGCACGCCGAGATCCGCCGCATGACCGTCATCGAGTACGACCCGAAGGCGAAGCAGGCGGACGAGTACCGCACCCTGGCGCAGAAGATCATCGACAACGAGAAGTTCGTGATCCCGGTTCCGGCCTCCATGGACGAGCTGGAAGACCTCCTGATGGAGTTCGGCATCATGGAAGTCGAGGACGAGAGCATCGTCGGCCAGAAGGCCGAAGAAGCCGGCGCCGCCGCGTAACGCCACACACGGACGGGAGGGGAAGGCGTCGCCGCGCCTTCGCCCCGGTCTCCGGTGAATTGGAGAAACACCAATGTCGACAATGACCAAGCAAGAGACCGAAGACCTCATCCAGGAGGTTCTCGAGGTCTATCCCGAAAAAGCCGCCAAGGACCGCGCCAAGCACCTGACGGCGAACGACCAGGCGGTCGATAAATCGTCCAAGTGCATCACCTCGAACCGCAAGTCGCTGCCGGGCGTGATGACGATCCGCGGCTGCGCCTATGCCGGCTCGCGCGGCGTGGTGTGGGGTCCGGTCAAGGACATGATCCACATCTCGCACGGTCCGGTCGGCTGCGGCCAGTACTCGCGCGCCGGACGCCGCAACTACTATGTGGGCACGACGGGCGTGAACACCTTCACGACGATGAACTTCACCTCCGACTTCCAGGAGAAGGACATCGTCTTCGGCGGCGACAAGAAGCTGGCCAAGATCATCGACGAGATCGAGATGCTGTTCCCGCTGAACAAGGGCATCACGGTGCAGTCGGAATGCCCGATCGGCCTCATTGGCGACGACATCGAGGCGGTCTCCAAGACCAAGGCCGAAGAGCATGGCAAGACCATGGTCCCGGTCCGCTGCGAGGGCTTTCGCGGTGTCTCCCAGTCGCTCGGCCACCACATCGCCAACGACTCGATCCGCGACTGGGTGTTCCCGAAGTCGGAAGGCAAGGCGTTCGAGGCGACCCCCTACGACGTCACCATCATCGGCGACTACAACATTGGCGGCGACGCCTGGTCCTCGCGCATCCTGCTTGAGGAGATGGGCCTCAGGGTCATCGCCCAGTGGTCCGGCGACGGCACGCTTGCCGAGATGGAAAACACCCCGAAGGCCAAGCTCAACCTTCTGCACTGCTATCGCTCGATGAACTACATCTCGCGGTACATGGAAGAAAAGCACGGCATTCCGTGGATGGAATACAACTTCTTCGGCCCGACCAAGATCGAGGAAGCCCTGCGCAAGATTGCCGAGCGCTTTGACGACAAGATCAAGGAAGGCGCGGAGCGGGTCATCGAGAAGTATCGTCCCGAATGGCAGGCGATCGTCGACAAGTACCGCCCGCGCCTCGAAGGCAAGCGCGTCATGCTCTATGTCGGCGGCCTTCGTCCGCGCCACATCATCGGCGCCTACGAGGATCTCGGCATGGAAGTCGTCGGCACCGGCTACGAGTTCGCCCACAACGACGACTACGACCGCACCATCAAGGAGATGGGCAACGCGACGCTGATCTACGACGACGTCACCGGCTACGAGTTCGAGGAATTCGTCAAGCGGGTGAAGCCCGACCTGATCGGCTCCGGCATCAAGGAAAAGTACATCTTCCAGAAGATGGGCATTCCGTTCCGGCAGATGCATTCCTGGGATTATTCGGGCCCCTATCACGGCTATGACGGCTTCGCCATCTTCGCCCGCGATATGGACATGACCCTGAACAATCCGTGCTGGGATGCGATCACGCCGCCGTGGAAGCGCGGCAGCGCGGACGTCGCGGAAGCGGCCGAGTAAAGCACCGACAGTTTTACCCAAACACTTCGCTTGTTCACGGATTGGTGGCGCGAAGGAGGACGAGATGAGCCAGACAGTCGATAAAATCAAGCCCAGTTACCCGCTGTTCCGGGACGACGACTACAAGAAGTCGCTGACCGACAAGCAGGAGCTGTTCGAGGAAAAGGTCGAGCAGGGAAAGATCGAGGAGATCTTCCAGTGGACGACCACCGAGGAATACAAGGACCTCAACTTCTCCCGTGAGGCCCTGACCATCAATCCGGCCAAGGCCTGCCAGCCGCTCGGCGCGGTGCTGTGCTCGCTCGGCTTTGAAAAGACCCTGCCGTATGTGCATGGCAGCCAGGGGTGCGTCGCCTATTTCCGCACCTACTTCAACCGCCACTTCAAGGAGCCGATCGCCTGCGTGTCCGACTCCATGATCGAGGACGCGGCGGTGTTCGGCGGCCAGAAGAACATGTTCGACGGCCTGAAGAACGCCAAGGCGCTCTACAAGCCGGAAATGATCATGGTCTCGACCACCTGCATGGCCGAGGTCATCGGTGACGACCTCAACGCCTTCATCGGCAACGCCAAGAAGGAAGGCCATATCGAGGAAGACTTCCCGACCCCGTTCGCGCACACGCCGAGCTTCGTCGGCTCGCACACGACCGGCTGGGACAACATGTTCGAGGGGACGATCCGCTACTTCACCCTCAACAAGATGGACGACAAGGAAGTCGGCTCGAACGGCAAGATCAACATCGTGCCGGGCTTCGAGACCTATCTCGGCAACTACCGGGTGATGCACCGCTACATGCAGGAGATGGGTGTCTCCTACTCGTTCCTGTGCGATCCGACCGAGGTGCTCGACACGCCGGCCGACGGCGAATACCGGATGTATGCCGGCGGCACCAAGCGGGAAGAGGTCGAGGACGCGCCGAACGCCATCGACACGCTGCTGCTGCAGCCCTGGCAGCTCGTCAAGACGCGCAAATACACCAAGGCGACCTGGACCCACGAGACCCCGGCCATCGACATCCCGATGGGCCTTGCCGGCACCGATGCGTTCCTGATGAAGGTCTCGGAGCTGACCGGCAAGCCGATCCCGGCCTCCATCGAGACCGAGCGCGGCCGCCTCGTCGACATGATGACGGACAGCCACGCCTGGCTGCACGGCAAGAAGTACGCCCTTTGGGGCGATGCCGACTTCGTCATGGGGCTTACCAAGTTCCTCCTGGAGCTCGGCGCGGAGCCGCGTCACATCGTCTGCCACCACGCCAACAAGCGCTGGAAGAAGGCGATGGACAAGATCCTCGAGGACAGCCCCTACGGCAAGGACTGCGAAGTCCATACCGGCAAGGACCTGTGGCACATGCGCTCGCTGGTCTTCACCGACAGGCCGGACTTCATGATCGGCAATTCCTACGGCAAGTTCATCGAGCGTGACACCCGCTACAAGGGCGAGGAGTTCCAGGTGCCGCTGATCCGGATCGGCTTCCCGATCTTCGACCGGCACCACCTGCACCGCTCCACCACCCTCGGCTACGAGGGCGCCATGACCATCCTGACGACCCTCGTCAACGGTGTCCTGGAGCAGCTCGACAAGGAAACCATGGGCATGGGGACGACGGACTACAACTACGACCTGGTCCGCTAAACCCGTCGCCGCGTTTCAGGCTTTCTCCGCCTGCCGTCCCGGTTCCCGCCGGGGCGGCAGATCCGGGGGAAGCCCGAGGCGTTTTTTGAGGAGGCGTTCATGCCCAACGTAATGCTGAGACGAAGCGACGACGGACAGCTCCTGTTCTACGTCGCCAAGAAAGACCTGGAGGAAACGGTGGTTTCGGTGGAAACCGACACCGACGACGCCTGGGGCGGCACCATCGAGCTGTCGGACGGGTCGAGATATTTCATCGAACCGATCAGCCCGCGGCCCGACTTTCCAACCACCTTGCGCTTCAACCGCGCCTGACCCCAGTTGAGGGAGTTCCGATCATGGCCATGATGATTGTTGCCGACGTGTGCACCGCCTGCGGCGATTGCGAACCCGATTGCCCGACCAGCGCGATTTTCCCGCGCAAGGGCGTTTACGCCATCGACGCCGAAAAATGCACCGAATGCGAGGGCGAGCACGACAACCCGCGCTGCCTGGAGCTGTGCATGGAAGACGACTGCATCGTCCCGGCGTAACACTGCTCGACGGAGGGAACCGGGGGGACGACGGCACGGCAGGCGGACAGTCATGTTCCGGCTCGCCGTGCCGCGACCACCGGTCCGGTTTCCTCAGCCTGCGTTCCATACGATCCTTATCCCCTCTTCGTGCCAAGGAGACGCGGCCGATGTCCGACGCCCCGCTATCCCGCGAACTCGCCCTGCGCATCGGCCTTGCCGCGCGCAGCCTTCCCGGCATCGATGCGGGGACGCTGATCGGCATCGTCGTCGACGCGGTCGGCCTGCCGCTGACGGCCGACAAGCTCAACAATCTCGGCATGAAGGCGTTCCGCCAGGCCGGCGGCGAGACGCTTCTGCCGGTCGCCGCCGACGACCTAAAGGCGGCGCTGTCGTTCCTGCGCGGCAAGGACCTGCCCGAGGACGAGGCAACGCCCGCGATCGCGCCTTATGCGGACGGCGACATGCCCGGCTCGCTGCGGGTCGCCTGCGCCTCCAACCGGGGCGAGGATCTCGACGGCCATTTCGGCTCCTGCACCCGGTTCCTCGTCTACCAGGTCTCGCCGGAGGAGGTTCGCCTGATCGACATCCGCGCGACCGATGGGGGCACCGATGCCGAGGACAAGAACACCTGGCGCACCGAGCTGATTTCCGACTGCCAGGTGCTGCATGTGGTCTCCATCGGCGGACCGGCAGCGGCCAAAGTGGTGCGCGCCAACATCCATCCGGTGAAGCATGCGGCCGGCGCCAAGGCGCGCGACGTGGTCGCCGACCTGCAGAAGGTGCTCGCCGGCACGCCGCCGCCCTGGCTGGCGCGGGCGATGGGCCGGGAAGCGACCACTCTCGATCCGTTCCGCGAGGCGGCCGAGCAATGATCGCCGACGCCGAGATCGATGCGATCGCCTCCGTCGTCGCCGAGGAGGGGCCGGGGGACGCGACCGTTGCCTCCCTGCGCCAACGCTGGCCGGACCACCACTTCACCTTCTGCTCCGACGACGACGTCAACGCCGCCCGGCCGGTGCGCGAGGCCGACGGCTTCAACCTTTATCTCGTCACCGGCAGCGGAGGCTGCATCTCGTTCACCAGCAGCCCGGAAAGCGCGACCGGGCTCGTGATCGCGGAAGTCGAGGAATGGGACAGTTAGGACAAAGGTTTGGGATGATCGATCTGGAGCCGTCCGAAGTCTATCTCGACGATCTGTGCGGTACGACGCCGCCGGATCCCGACCATGCCGGCCTGATGGCAGGCGTCGTCCAGCTTCTTCCCGATCTCAACTTCCACCTGGCGCTGACCCGCACCGGCTGGCACCGCATCGGCGGCGTTGTCGACGAGGACGGCGACCGGATCGCCTTCAATCTGAGGCAATGGGCCGAGACCGAGTGCGAGCACGACATGTTTGCGCTCTATGAGCGCTTTGCCGATGCCGGCTATCTCACCACCCGTTACGACGGGCGGACCCACTATTTCGTCGCGCCGATGGGCGACCGGGCGCCGAACTTCGTCCAGCTCGAGGTCGAGGAGATCGTCGAGGTGGTCGACCGGCCGCTGTTCGTCGACGACGAGGTGCCGGACGACATCGAGGACCTGCTCGACCCGCCGGGCGCCTTCGGCGCCAGGCTGGAGCCGATGGTGCTGGCGCCGTCGCGCTACATCTTCCGGGCGATCACGGACGTTGCCGATCTCGTCGCCGAACACGTCACTTCGGGCGGCTCGGACCTTCGCTACATCCGCTTCCTGGAGGAGTGGGACCGCTCCAGCGCCGGCAATACGACGCGGTTCTGCGACCACTTCGTGCTGCGCCTCTTACCGTTCCAGGATCGCTTCGGCGAGCAGAAGGTGGAGGCGACGCCGCTGCCGATCGACACGCTCACAATCCCCAAGGAGGGCATCGGCACCCTCAGCGGCCGGCCGCTCGCCGACTACCTGACCGACTACGACAAGACGGCCGGGTTCCCGATGGCCTGGTATTTCGCGATGGTGCTCCTGAAGAAGGCCCTGACCGCGATCCCGCCGGCGGTCTTTACCGACGTGAAGCACAACTACCGCTACCTGCCGGAATGCGATATCGCCGTCCTGGAAGGCTGGATGCACAAGCCCTACAGCTTTTGAGCGACGGCGGAAGTGAGGTAAATCAGGCGATCCGAGAATTGACGCGCAAGCAGTATACGCATATTATATGCGCATCAATTGTCTTGGATGCTGTCCATGAAACGCGCCGCCAATCTCAGCATCGATGCCGCCCTCCTCGACGAGGCGAAGGGGCTTGGCATCATCCTGTCGCAGGTCCTGGAAAGTGCCCTGCGCGACGAGGTCCGCGAGGTTCGGGCCGAGCGCTGGCGGACCGAGAACCGTGCCGCGTTCGACAGCTATGCCGAGGCCGTGGAGCGCGACGGCGTCTTCAGCGACGGAATTAGAGGCTTCTAGTGCGCCAGTTTGACGTCTGCCGGAATCCCAATCCGGCGATGCGCGCTCGCGTCCCCTATCTCGTCATACTCCAATCGGACCTGCTCGATCCGCTAGCGACCGTCGTCGTTGCGCCGCTGCTTGCGGAGGGCGCATTCCGACCCGTGACCAAGCTACATCCGGTGTTTGAAGTCGAGGGTGAGCGCTTCATCCTGTCGACGGGCGAACTGGCCGGCGTTCCGCGCCGGGCCGTCGGCGAGAGGATCTCCTCGCTGGCCGGGGAGCGCGACGCGATCATTGCGGCCCTTGATCTCCTCTTCACTGGCATCTGATCCCGAAACGCCTGTGTTTACCGGACAAAGCCCCCGCCATTGTCGGGTTTGCGACACCGCTTCCATGCAAAAGATCGAATAAAATCAAGCCGCAACCAACTGGCATGTCGCTTGCTGTTGTTTATTTGAGCGTTCCATGACAGCGGGGTTTGTGGCGGATGAAACAAAAAGACATTGCGGAACTCCTCAACGAGCCCGCCTGCGAGCACAACACCAAAGCGAAGTCCGGCTGCACGCGGCCGACGCCCGGCGGCGCATCCGGCGGCTGCTGCTTCGACGGCGCGCAGATCGCGCTGCTGCCGGTTGCCGACGTCGCCCATATCGTCCATGGCTCGATCGCCTGCGCCGGCAACGCCTGGGACAATCGCGGCTCGAAATCCTCCGGCGCCAAGATCTACAAGCTCGGCCTGACGACGGACCTCAGCGAACAGGACGTCATCATGGGGCGCGGCGAAAAGCGCCTGTTCCATTCCATCAAGCAGGCGATCGACAGCCAGGCCCCGGCCGCCGTCTTCGTCTACAACACCTGCATTCCGGCGCTGATCGGCGACGACATCGAGGCCATCTGCAAGGCGGCGACGGAAAAGTGGGGGACGCCGGTCGTCCCGGTCGATGCGGCCGGCTTCTACGGTACCAAGAACCTCGGCAACCGCATCGCCGGCGAGGCGATGGTCAAATACGTCATCGGCACCCGCGAGCCGGATCCGGTGGCCGAGCACCTTGAGCGCCCGGGCGTCACCGTCCACGACATCTCGCTGATCGGCGAATACAACATCGCCGGCGAGCTCTGGCACGTCACGCCGCTGTTCGACGAACTCGGGATCAGGGTGCTCGGCTCGCTCTCCGGCGACACGCGGTTCCGCGAGGTGCAGACCATGCACCGGTCCGAAGTCAACATGATGGTCTGCGCCAAGGCGCTCATCAACGTCGCCCGCAAGCTCAAGGACCAGTACGGAACGCCCTGGTTCGAGGGCTCGTTCTACGGCGTGCGCGACATGAGCCAGGCGCTGCGCGACATCGCCGCCCTGATCGGCGACGACGATCTGACCGCCCGCACCGAGGCGTTGATCGCCCGCGAGGAAGCTCGTGTACATGAGGCGCTGAAGCCCTGGCGCAGCCGGCTCTCCGGCAAGAGGGCGCTGCTCTACACGGGCGGCGTCAAGGCGTGGTCCATCGTCTCGGCCTTGCAGGACCTCGGCATGGAGGTGGTCGCCACCTCGACCCGTAAGTCGACCGAAGACGACAAGGCGAAAATCCGCGAGCTGATGGGCGAGAACACGCGCATGCTCGACGAGAGCCAGGGCGCGCGCGCCCTCATCGACATGGTCCATGAGACCAATACCGACGTGCTCATTGCCGGTGGCCGCAACATGTATACCGCACTCAAGGCAAGGCTGCCGTTCCTGCACATCAACCAGGAGCGCGAGCACCCTTATGCGGGCTATGAGGGCATGATCACCTTTGCCCGGCAACTCGCCCAGACCATCGAAAGCCCGATCTGGGAGGCGGTGCGCCGGCCGGCGCCCTGGAACGCGGCGGTCGCCGCGGCAGCAGCGGAGTAGGGCGGATGGCCGAGATCGTCAAACGCAACAAGGCGCTTGCCGTCAGCCCCCTGAAGGCAAGCCAGACCATGGGCGCCGCGCTCGCCTTCCTCGGCATCAAGGACACCATCGCGATGCTGCACGGGGCGCAGGGCTGCACCGCCTATGGCAAGATTTTCCTGATCGGCCATTTCCGCGAGCCCGTGCCCCTGCAGACCACGGCGATGGACCAGGTGTCGACCGTCATGGGCGCCGATACGAACGTCATCGACGGCCTTGCCACCATCTGCGGCAAGAACGCCCCGGCGCTGATCGGCCTGCCGACGACGGGCCTTGCCGAAACCGAAGGCTCCGACACCGCCGGTTCCGTCAACGTCTTTCGCAAGAAGCACCCGGAGCACGACGGCACGGCCATCGTCGCGGTGGAGACGCCGGACTATGCCGGCTCGCTGGAAGCCGGATTCGCCAAGGCCGTCGCCGCGATGATCGACAAGCTGGTGCCGGAGGCCGAGACAAAGGGCGGCGATCCGGCATCGGACCGCGTCACCGTCCTCGTCAACGGCGCGCTGTCGCCGGGCGACATCGAAGAGGTCAAGGAGATCGTCGAGGCGTTCGGCCTGGCCCCCGTCGTCCTGCCCGACCTTTCCGGCAGCCTCGACGGCCACCTCGCCGATGCGGATTTTTCGCCGCTGACGACCGGCGGCACGGACATCGCCGAATTCGCCCGCCTCCACGAGGCCCGCGCGACGCTGGTCATCGGTCAGAGCCTTTCCCATGCCGCCGACCTTTTGGCGCAGCGCACCGGCGTTCCGGAGCATCGCTTCGCGCATCTGATGGGCCTCGATGCGGTCGACGCCTTCGTCGATGCCCTGCGCCGGGTCTCCGGACGCGATGTGCCGGCGCGGCTTTCCCGCCAGCGCTCTCAACTCCAGGACGCCATGCTCGACGCCCATTTCCATCTTGGCATGGTGAAGATGGCCGTTGCCGCCGATCCGGACCTTTTGAAGGCCTATGGCGATCTCGTTACCGGCATGGGTGCCGAGCTTGCCGTTGCGGTCGCGCCGTCGAACGCGCCGGTGCTGAAGTCCGTGCCGTCTGAGGCGGTCAAGATCGGCGACCTGGAAGACCTTGAAAAGCTGTCGCGCGCGGCCGGCGTCGACCTCGTCATCGGCAACGCGCACTGCGCGGCGACGGCCGAACGGCTGGGCGTGCCGCTGCACCGGGCGGGCTTTCCGCAATTCGACCGCATGGGCGCGCCGGCGAAGGTTTCCGTCGGCTATCGCGGCAGCCGGCAGGTGCTGTTCGATCTCGGCAACCTGATGATCGAGGCGGAGCCGGCGACCATCGCCCCCTATCGCTCGATCTATGCGCAGGACGGCGCCGACGATGCGGCCAGCTCAGTGGCAGAAGGACTGTGACCATGGCAGGCGCGCGGCTCGCCCGCAGATTGACGCTGGTGGAAGATTTCGACGGGGACGGCTTCATGGAAAAGGCCCTGAAGGTGGCATTCGCCACCACCGACCAGACCCATGTGGATCAGCATTTCGGCTCGGCCGTCAGGTTCGCCGTCTACCACGTGACCATGGACGAGGCGCGGATTGCCGAGGCCATCGCCTTTGAGGCAGCCAGCCAGGACGGCAACGAGGACAAGCTGGCCGCGCGCATCGCGGCGCTCACCGGCTGCGCGGCGGTCTACTGCCAGGCGGTCGGCGCCTCGGCGATCGCGCAACTGAAGAAGGTCGGGGTGCAGCCGCTGAAGGTGGCGCCCGGCACGCCGATCAAGGCGCAGCTTGCCCAGTTGCAGCAGGAGCTGCGCGAGGGGCCGGCGCTGTGGATCGTGCGCGCCCTTTCCGAGGAGCGCGATCCGAACCGGTTCGACGACATGGAGGCGGAAGGCTGGAGCGAATAGCGCCCGGCGCCGCCACAACGGGGAGACTTCGATGAACGATTTCATGGAGATGGTGGTGACGCCGGACGATCCGTCGCTGGCGACGCCGTTTGCGACCGAAATGCTGCGCCAGATGCGCGCCGTCGACAGCTACGGCACCTGGGACAATGCCGGCGACCACGAGATCCTCGATCCCTTCGTGATGACCAAGGAGCGCAAGCGCGAGGTGCCGGTGATCGGCGATCCGGACGAGCTGGTGCTGGCCCGTGTGAAGGCCTGGTACAACGCGCTGTCGGCCTCCATCGAGGCCGAAACCGGCCTGATGGCTGTGCCCATGGTCAACCTCACCCATGAGGGCTTCGGGCGCGCGATCATCGCCGTCGGCCGGCTGATCGTCGTCGACAGGAACCTGCGCGACGTCCACCGCTTCGGCTTCAAGTCGCTGGACGCCATGTGCGAGGAGGCGACGAAGATCGTCGCCAAGGCGGTCGCGCTCATCGAAGAGCATCGCGACGTCGCCAAGCTGTAATTCCGTGAGGGAGATCTGGATATGGACGAGGAGGCGCTGAAGGCGCTGCGCAAGGCTTCCAAGAGGGCCAAGCGGATCGCCGGCGAAAAGGCCATGGAGCTGCACGACCTGGTCGAGGACCGGCTGCCGGCGGCCTATGAGGAACTGCCGCGGGTGGCCGAGGAGACCTATGCGGCGTGCAAGGAATGGGCGGAGGCGGAAGCCGCGTTGCAGGACGCCGAAGGCGCGACCGCGAGCTGAGGGATTTGATGACATGACTGCAATTACCGGCCTGACGCTCGGCGGCATCGAATGGGTGCCGCAGTTCGTCCTGGAACTCGACCCCAAGAATTGCATCGGCTGCGGCCGCTGCTTCAGGGTCTGCGCCCGCGACGTCTTGGAACTGGTGGAGCGCGAAAGCCTCGGCCTTGCCGATGACGACGAGGATGACGACGACGATCCGTTCGGCGATGACGACGATGACGATGACGGCTTTTCCGACGACACCTCGATGGTGATGTCGCTGAAGAACCGGCTCGACTGCATCGGCTGCGAGGCCTGCTCGCGGATATGCCCGAAGAACTGTTTCACCCACGGATCGGCCGCCGCTGTCGCGGCCTGAGCTCGGCCCCTCCGGCCGAGCGAACCCTCACACCTCAAGGAATTTCTGTCATGCTTCCGAAACCGGAAAAGCACGTCTTCGTCTGCGCCCAGTCGCGCGAGCCCGGCCATCCGTTCGGAAGCTGCGCGGAGAACAAGGCGGAGGACACCTTCATGCTGTTTCTCGCCGAGGTGAAGGCGCGGGCGCTCGAAGGCCGGGTGCAGGTGACCAACAGCGGCTGCCTCGGCGGTCCCTGCGCCGAAGGCCCGACCGTCGTCGTCTATCCGGACGGGGTGAAATACCGCAACGTCCGGGAGCCGGAGGATATCGCCGCGATCTTCGAGGAGCACCTGCTTGCCGGCGCGCCCGTCGCCCGGCTTCAGGTCGCGACCGAGGGCTGGGGCTGACCATGGCGGCAGATCCGTTCCAGGCGAACCGGGTGATCCTCATCCACAAGCAGCCGACCAGCGCGCGGATCCGCTTCTTCCTGCACGACACCGGCAGCATCTGCGGCTTCTCTCCCTTGCCGGAGGGGGCCGCGATGGCGATGCACGGCGGCGGCGTGGTGGCGTTTCCCGGAACGATCGTGACTGCCGCCGCCGAGCGCCTCGGCCTCGATACCGCCGATCTTGCCGCCGAGCCCGGCTTTGCCGCCACCGTCGATGCCGACGGTGGCCAGATTGCCGTCCACCTCGCCCGCTTCACCGCTATCGATCCGCCGTTCGAGATGACCGACGACTGGGGCGGCAAATTCATCGAGCTGACCGAGGCGCGCAGCCTGCCGCCGGTCGAGCTGCAGCTCCTGCGCGACGCCTACGAGGCGCTGATCGGCTGACGGCCCAGCCGGACAATCTTGTCAGCTTTGCGACAAAGATTCGGGTGACGGCCGCGACACCACGGTGTTTCCGGTCATCTTACTGACACTCTGAATCGGTGGGAATTCCCGGAAATCCGGTCATTTTCCCAATTGGCACAAAGGCTGCATTCCGGTCAGGTGTTGACATGCCAACCGTTATGCAGTCGAAGTAAATAACGCCATGACCACCGACACGAACGTTCTCACACCTGTCCTGTCTTTCCTCGATGCCGAGGGGCACCGCGCCGGCGAAGACCGGTTCCGGCTGATCGACGCCATCGATCGGCTGGGGTCGATCTCGGCCGCCGCCCGCGACCAGGGGCTCAGCTACAAGGGCGCCTGGGACGCGGTCAATGCCCTCAACAACCTGTTCTCAAAGCCGCTCGTCGTTGCCCGCCCCGGCGGCCGGCACGGCGGCGGTGCCGAGGTCACGCGGGAGGGGCGGCGCGCGATTGCCGCCCACAAGCTTCTGACCGAACGGCTGGGTACCGTCCTTGCCGACCTCGACGCCGCGCTTTCCGGCACTGCCGACGGCGGCCTCAGTCCCCTTTTGTGGAGTTTCGCCATGAAGACCAGCGCCCGGAACACCTATTACGGCATCGTCAGCCATGTGCAGGCCGGCGCCGTAAATTCGGAGATCTCGCTCGACATTTCCGAGGAGACGACGCTGACGGCGATCATCACCAACCAGAGCGCCATCTCGCTCGGCATCCATCCGGGCCGCGAGGTGTTCGCGCTGATCAAGGCTTCGACGCCGATCCTGATGCGCGCGGACGAGACCGCCAGGACCTCGGCCCGCAACCGCATCTGCGGCACCGTCGCCGCGGTCACCCCCGGCGCGGTCAACACCGAGGTCGTCATCGACATCGGCGCCGGCAAGACGCTCGTCGCCATCGTCACCAAGGCGAGCGCGGAGGACCTGGAATTCCAGCCGGGCGAGCGCGCCTGCGCCCTCATCAAGGCCTCCCACATCATTCTCGGCGTCGACTGATCCGTCCTCCCAACGGTCCGTCGAGTGTCGCGTCGCCCAACCCAACCACAGGAGTTTCTCATGTTTTTGAAATCGACCGCCCGCTTCGGCCGGGCCACCCTTCTTGCCGCCCTCGTGGCCGGCATCTCCGCCCCGGCGCTTGCCGGCGAGGTCAAGGTCGCCGTTGCGGCCAACTTCACGGCCGCCGCCAAGGATATCGGCGCGGCGTTCAAGTCCGAGACCGGCCACGACGCCGTGCTCTCCTTCGGCTCCACCGGCAAGCTCTACACCCAGATCGCCAATGGCGCGCCGTTCGAAGTGTTCCTCGCCGCCGACCAGGCGCGGCCGGAAAAGACCGAGAAGGAGGGCCTCGCCGTCGACGGCAGCCGCTTCACCTACGCCGTCGGCAAGATCGTGCTCTACAGCCTTGATCCGGACCTCGTCGACGACGGCGGCAAAGTGCTGGAAGGCGACGGCTTCACCCGGCTTGCCGTCGCCAATCCCAAGACCGCGCCCTATGGAACTGCGGCCGTGGAAGCGCTGAAGGGGCTCGGTCTCTACGATACGGTCGAGAGCCGGCTCGTCTTTGGCGAGAATATCGGCCAGACCTTCCAGTTCGTCGCCACCGGCAACGCCCAGCTCGGCTTCGTCGCGCTCTCCCAGATCGCCGGCAACGATGACGGGTCCCGCTGGGCGGTTCCGGGGGACCTTTACAAGCCGATCCGCCAGGACGCCGTGCTTCTCAAGACCGGTGCCGACAGCGAGGCGGCCGCGGCCTTCCTATCCTTCCTTAAGGGATCGTCCGCGGCCGCCATCATTGAAGGGTATGGCTACGGCGTGGAATAACCATAGGCGGGACAGGCAAAACGGAGCGGGCATCCAATGTGGGAAGCGGTCATCCTGACGGTAAAGCTGGCGACGATCACCACGGCGGTGCTTCTCGTCGTCGGCACGCCGATCGCTTGGTGGCTCGCCCGCTCCACGGCCTGGTGGAAGGAGGCGGTCGGCGCGGTGGTCTCGCTGCCGCTGGTGCTGCCTCCGACCGTGCTCGGCTTCTACCTGCTCATCGCGCTCGCCCCGTCGAGCCCGCTGGGCCAGGGCGCGGCCGCGATCTTTGGCCATACGCTGCCCTTCACCTTCGCCGGCCTAGTCGTTGCCTCGGTGATCTATTCGCTGCCCTTCGTCGTCCAGCCGGTGCGCAACGCCTTTGAGGCGTTCGGCGACCGGCCGCTGGAAGTGGCGGCGACGCTGAGGGCCTCGCCGCTCGACAGCTTCTTCACCGTCGCCCTGCCGCTCGCCCGGCCGGGGCTCTTGACAGGAGCCGTCCTCGGCTTTGCCCATACGGTCGGCGAGTTTGGCGTCGTCCTCATGATCGGCGGCAATATTCCCGGCGAGACCAAGGTGCTCTCCATCGCCATCTACGACTATGTGGAGACGCTGGAATGGGGCAAGGCGCATATCCTGTCGGCCGGCATGCTGGTGTTTTCCTTCCTCGTCATCCTCGTCATGATGGTGACCGAACGGCGGCTGCGGAACCGGCTGACATGAGCTTGTCCGATACCGATACGCCGCCGGAAATCGAAGCAAGATTCCGGGGACGCAGGGGCGCGTTCGACCTCGACGTTGCCTTTTCCTTTCCCGCGCGCGGCATGACGGCGCTCTTCGGGCCCTCCGGCTGCGGCAAGACGACGATCCTTCGCTGCATGGCCGGGCTGGAGCGGATGGAGGAGGGCCGCCTCGTCGTCAACGGGGCGCTCTGGCAGGACGACAAAACCTTCGTTCCGACCCACAAGCGGCCGATCGGCTATGTCTTCCAGGAGGCGAGCCTTTTTGCGCATCTGTCGGTGCGCGAGAACCTTCTCTTCGGCAAGCGGCGGACGCGGGCGACCCGCGCCGGGCTCGACCTCGACGAGGTGGTGCGGCTCCTCGGCCTCACCGACCTTATGGGCCGCTCGCCGCTCAGGCTTTCCGGCGGCGAGCGTCAGCGCGTGGCGATCGGCCGGGCGATCCTGGCGACGCCGGAAATCCTCCTGATGGACGAGCCGCTCGCCGCCCTCGACCGGTTCGCGAAAAACGAGATCCTGCCCTATCTGGAGCGCCTCCACGAGGAGCTGGCGATCCCGGTGCTGTTCGTGACCCACGACCTCCTGGAAGCCGAACGGCTCGCCGACCGCATGGTGCTGATGGACAAGGGCCTCGTTCGCGCCAACGAGCCGATCGACGAACTCCTTGCCGACCCGAGCCTGCCGCTCGCCCGCATGCCGGAGGCGACGGCGGTTCTCACCGGCAAGGTCACCGACATCGACGAGGTCTACGGGCTTTCCACGCTGATGGTCTCCGGCGCGGAGTTCCTCATTCCCGGCAATCTCGGCCCGGTCGGCTCGGTCCGGCGGCTGCGCGTCGCCGCGTCCGATGTTGGCCTCACCCGGTCGCGGGCGAGCGGCGGCTCCAGCATCCTCAACGGCCCGGTCGCGCGCATCACCGATGTGCAGCCGATGGGCGACTTCCAGATGACGGTGTTCTTGAAGATCGGCCCGGGCGGGCGCGGCGCACCGCTGCTTGCCCGCATCACCCGGAAGTCCTGGGACACGCTCGGGCTCGAGGTCGGCGACCTCGTCCATGCGCTGATCAAGAGTGCGGCGCTGGCGAAGGATGTGTAGGGAAAACGACGGCGGGCGGACGAACTGCGCCCGCTTGTCGCAGCAGCGACATATGCCGGTTCGCTGAATTGTCGTAAAGGCGACAACGGCCCGGCGATGCGAAATTCGCTGAAATCCCGCAGTTTCAACGCTTTAAGAAAGCCTTAAACGGCTGGCACGGCTCTTGCTGATCTTCTCCCGACATCACTCCACGGGATGAGGACCGAGCCCATGCTGACCCTGACCGACAAGGCCCGCGAGACCATCGACCGGCTGATCGCCTCCGCCGACCAACCGCTGACCGGCCTGAAGATCGCGGTCAATTCGGGCGGCTGCTCGGGCCTGCAATACGGCATGGCGCTGGTCGAGACGCCGGCCGCCGACGACCAGGTCGTCGATTGCAACGGCACCAAGGTCTATGTCGATCCGCTGAGCGTGGAAATCCTCTCCGGCACGACCATCGATTTCGTCGAAAGCCTGGAAGGCTCCGGCTTCACCTTCGACAATCCGAACGCGGCGTCCAAATGCGCCTGCGGCAAGAGCTTCGCCGCCTAGAGCATCCCCTCCTTCAGCAACAGCGAGACGACGCCATGTGGGACTATTCCGAGACCGTCAAGGAACACTTCTACAACCCGCGCAATGCCGGCGCGATCGATGGCGCCAACGCCACCGGCGACGTCGGCTCGCTGTCCTGCGGCGACGCGCTGCGCCTGACGCTGAAGGTCAATCCCGACACCGAGGTGATCGAGGATGCCGGCTTCCAGACCTTCGGCTGCGGCTCGGCGATCGCGTCCTCTTCGGCGCTGACGGAAATCATCAAGGGCATGACCCTGGAAGAGGCCTTGAAGGTCTCCAACCAGGACATCGCCGACTATCTCGACGGCCTGCCGCCGGAAAAGATGCACTGCTCGGTGATGGGCCGGGAAGCGTTGCAGGCGGCCGTTGCCGACTACAAGGGCGAGGAGTGGAAGGACGACCACGAGGAAGGCGCGCTGATCTGCAAGTGCTTTGCCGTCGATGCCGTCCTCATCGAGGAGACCGTGCGCGCCAACGGGCTGACGACGGTCGAGGAGGTCGCCCACTACACCAAGGCCGGCGGCGGCTGCGCCTCCTGCCATGAGGGCATCGAGGAGATCCTTGCCAAGGTGCTGGCCGAGGCCGGCGCGACCTTCGATCCGGAAGCCGCGCCCAAGCCCGTCGTGGAAGCGACGCCAGCGGCTCTCGTTGCCGGCATGACCGGCGTCCAGCGCATCAAGAAGATCGATGAGGTGATCGAGAGCCTGCGCCCCATGCTGCAGGCCGATGCGGGCGACGTGGAGCTGGTCGAGGTCATGGAGGACAAGGTCTACGTCAACATGAAGGGCGCCTGCATCAACTGCCAGCTCGCCTCGGTCACCCTCAACGGCATCCAGGAAAAGCTGGTGGAGGAACTCGGCGAGTTCATCCGCGTCATTCCGGCGAGCCAGCTTGCCAAGGGCCCGGCGAAGAAGCCGGCGATGGTGCCGCTCGGCGAGCTGGTGCAGTCATGACCGCGCATATGACCATGGGGACGACGATGGACGGTATCTATCTCGACAACAACGCGACCACCCGCGTCGACGACGAGGTGGTGACGGCGATGCTGCCCTATTTCACCGAGCAGTTCGGCAATCCGTCGTCCATGCATCAGTTCGGCAACCGGGTCGGCCACGCGCTGAAGACGGCGCGGGGGCAGATCCAGGAGCTGATCGGCGCCGCCCATGACAGCGAGATCATCTTCACCTCCTGCGGCACGGAATCGGACTCCACGGCAATCCTGTCGGCGCTCAGGGCGCAGCCGAACCGACGCGAGATCATCACCACGAATGTCGAGCATCCGGCGGTGCTGGCGCTCTGCGAGCACCTGGAAAAGGACGGCTACATCGTCCACTACCTGAAGGTGGACATGAAGGGCCGGCTCGACCTTCGCGAATACCAGGCTCTCTTGTCCGACAAGGTCGCCATCGCCTCCATCATGTGGGCGAACAACGAGACCGGCACCCTTTTCCCGGTCAAGAAGATGGCCGAGATGGCCTTCGATGCCGGCGTCATGTTCCACACCGACGCCGTGCAGGCCGTTGGCAAGGTGCCGATCGACCTGAAGAGGACCGCGATCAGCATGCTGTCGATCTCCGGCCACAAGCTGCACGCCCCGAAGGGCATCGGCGTTCTTTACCTGCGCCGCGGCGTCCGCTTCCGGCCGATGCTGCGCGGCGGCCACCAGGAGCGCGGCCGGCGTGCCGGCACGGAGAACTCGGCCTTCATCGTCGGCCTCGGCAAGGCCGCGGAACTGGCGCTTCAGCACATGGAGGAGGAGCAGACGCGGGTGCGCGATCTGCGCGACCGGCTGGAGGAGGGGATCCTTTCCGCCGTGCCGCATTGCTTCGTCACCGGCGATCCGGACCACCGGCTGCCGAACACCTGCAACATCGCCTTTGAGTTCATAGAGGGCGAGGCGATCCTGATGCTGATGAACAAGCTCGGCATCGCGGCGTCCTCCGGCTCGGCCTGCACCTCCGGCTCGTTGGAGCCGTCCCATGTGATGCGGGCGATGGACATCCCCTATACGGCCGCCCACGGCTCGATCCGCTTCTCGCTGTCGCGGCACAACACGGAGGCCGAGATCGATCGGGTCATCGAGGCGATCCCGCCGATCGTCGCCCAGCTCAGGAAACTCTCGCCCTATTGGGGTGCTGACGGCCCGGTGGAGAACCCGGAAGCCGCCTTCGCGCCGGCCTATTCGTGAGGATGCGGTGATGGATCATGCGCCCGTGATCATCGACGACACCACGCTGCGCGACGGCGAGCAGACCGCGGGCGTTGCCTTTTCCGCGGAGGAAAAGCTGGAAATCGCCACAAGGCTCGACCGGCTCGGCGTGCCGGAGCTGGAAGTCGGCATTCCCGCGATGGGCCCGGCGGAACGCGAGACCATTCGGGCGATCGCCGATCTCGGCCTTTCTGCCGATCTCCTCGTCTGGTGCCGGATGGCGCCGGCCGATCTCGCCGCCGCCGAGGGTCTCGGCGTTTCCATCATCGACCTCTCCATCCCGGTCTCCGACCAGCAGATCCGCCACAAGCTCGGCCGCGACCGCGACGAGGTGCTGGCGCGCATCGCCGACATGGTGCCGAAGGCGCTCGACGCCGGTTTCGAGGTCTGCATCGGCGGCGAGGATTCGTCCCGCGCCGATATCGAGTTCCTGCTTCAGGTGCTGGACGCGGCCGCCAAGGCCGGCGCCCGCCGGTTCCGCTTCGCCGACACTGTCGGCATCCTGGAGCCCTTCGCCACCGCCGCCATCTTCCAGCGCCTGCGGGCTGCCACCGATCTCGAACTGGAAATGCACGCCCATGACGATTTCGGGCTGGCGACGGCGAACTCGCTGGCCGCGGCCCAGCACGGCGCGACCCATGTCAACACCACGGTCAACGGGCTTGGCGAGCGCGCCGGCAACGCGCCGCTGGAAGAGTTCGTCATGGGGATGAAACACCTTTACCAGCGCGACACGGGCGTGACGCTCGCCGACTTCTCCGCGCTCTCCGATCTGGTCGCTGAGGCCTCGGGCCGGCCGGTGCCCTTGCAGAAGTCGATCATCGGTACGGCGGTCTACACCCATGAGGCCGGCATCCATGTGGATGGGCTTCTGAAAAACCCGCTCAACTACCAGGGCCTCGATCCGGCGGAGATCGGCCGCTGCCACGAGGTCGTGCTCGGCAAGCATTCCGGCACCCGGGCCGTCCAGCATGCCTTCGACGGGCTCGGCGTGCCGCTGACCCGGGACGAGGCGGAGACGGTGCTCGCCCGCATCCGCACCTTTGCGGAGACGCGCAAGCGCTCGCCGACGCCGCTCGACCTTCTCGACATGCACCGCGACGCGAGCCGCGACATCACCGTGGAGATCGGATAACGGCATGGGCCTTTGGCGCGACATCCGGGAGGACATTTCCTGCGTTTTCGAACGCGACCCGGCCGCGCGCTCCACGCTTGAGGTCATGGCCACCTATCCGGGCGTCCATGCCCTCATCTGGCACCGCATCGCCCATCGCCTGTGGAAGCGGGGCCACCGGTTCCTCGGCCGCTTCATCTCCTGGGTCGGCCGGCTCCTCACCAATGTGGACATCCATCCGGGCGCAACCATCGGCAAGAAATTCTTCATCGACCACGGCGCCGGCGTCGTCATCGGCGAGACGGCGGAAATCGGCGATGGCGTCACGCTCTATCACGGCGTGACGCTCGGCGGGACGACCTGGAACAAGGGCAAGCGGCACCCAACGCTGGAAGACAACGTCGTCGTCGGGGCCGGCGCCAAGGTGCTGGGCGCCATCCGCATCGGCTGCAATTCCAAGGTCGGGGCGAATTCGGTGGTCGTCTCCAACGTGCCGTCGGGCTCGACCGTCGTCGGCGTTCCCGGGCGCGTGGTGAGGAAGTCCAAGAAGGTCGCCTATTTCAATCCGCACGGCATCGACCTCAACCACCACCTCATTCCCGACCCGGTGGCCGAGGCCATCTCCTGCCTCGTCAAGCGGATCGACGAACTGGAAGGCCAACTCGGCAAGAAGGCCGATGCTGACGAGTGCGACGATTGCACGGCCCATGACGTCTGCGAACCTCCGGTGCGGGAGGCGTCCCATGGCTGAGACTGCCGCTATGCGCAGCGAGGCGCCGACAGTCGACCTCCTCGACATGTCCGGGACGGAGCTTTATTTCGACGAGCCCGTGGCGCCGGAGATCGCCGCGCTTCTGGAAGAGGCGCGCTCAGGCGTCGAGCCCGACGTGGCCGAGGCGCTCCTGAAAGAGGCGCTTCACCGCGCGCCGGATGATCTCACCGTCATCGTCGCCATCTACCGCTTCTACTATTTCCGCCACGACTATGCGGCGACCCTTGAGATCGCCGACCTCGCCATGCAGGCCGCCGGCCGTCGCCTCAACGTTCCCGGCGACTGGCGGGCGCTGACGGCAGCCGACATCGACCGGGCCGGCGCCGCCAACATGGCGCTGCTGAGGTTCTATCTCTGGGCGCTGAAGGGGGCCGGCTATCTCCTGATGCGGCTGGGCCGTATGGAAGAGGCGATCGCACCGCTTGAAACCCTTTGCCGGCTGGACGTTGCCGACCGCATCGGCGGCGCCGGACTGCTTGAGCTTGCCCGCGAGACCATCGACACCCCCGACCGAGAGAGGACGGACCGTTGAGAAACGACGAACTGGAAGCCGAACTCGAAGATCTCTCCAGCGCGGAGGATTTCCTCGATTTCTTCGAGGTTCCCTACGATTCGCAGGTGGTTTTCGTCAATCGGCTGCACATCCTGCAGCGGTTCCACGACTATCTGGAGGCCGACAAGGAAGGTCCGAGCGGCGAGGAAGGCTGGATTGGCTACTACACTCGCCACCTGACCACGGCCTATCAGGACTTCGTTGCCTCCGATGCGCGGACGGAAAAGGTCTTCAAGGTCTTCAACGCCCAGGATCCCAAGCCGGTCTTCGTGCCGCTCGACACCCTCTTGAAATAGGTTTTGTCCATGGAGCCGCCCCGTTTCGATTATGGCGATGAAGTCCGGGTCGTGCGCAATCTGCGTAACGACGGCACCTTTCCGGGCGAGGCGACCGGCGCGCTCTTGGTGCGTCGCGGCTCGACCGGGGTCGTGCGCGATATCGGCACCTTCCTGCAGGACCAGGTCATCTACACCGTCCACTTCACCGACAGCGATAAGCTTGTCGGCTGCCGTGACCGGGAACTGATCGGCGGCGAGGAGCCGTGGGTGCCGAGCCTTTTCGAGTTCGGCGACAAGGTCGTCGCTTCTATCACCCTCGGCATCAACGGCGATGTGGTCGCCGCCAAGGGCGATCCGGGCGAGATCCTGAAGGTGGTGCGCGATGCGCCGGGGGGCGTTGCCTATCATGTGCGGTTCCGCGGACGCACGCTGCAGGTGCCGGAAACGGCGCTGGCGGCCGCGCCGGGCGAGGAGACTGCGCCGGACGACGAGACGGTCGAAGAGGGGGCGGAATGACGGGCGTCCTGGCTCACCACCTGATGCGCGCCGCGCTCGCCCGCTACGGCAAGCGCTACGATCAGCTCGACGGCGCCGAACAACGCCGCGCCGATGCCGATGCGCGCCACGCCATGCGCGTGGAGGCGCTGGTGCTGGAAAGCGCCGAGGCGGCCGGAGTCGTCATCCCGGAGCGTTCGCTGACCCAGACCTGCGAGGAAGTGGCAGCCCGCTACGAAAGCCCGGAGGCCTTGGCCGCCGACCTTGCTGCCAACGGCCTGACGCCGGCCGACCTTCGCACTGCCCTTGAGCGAGAACTGATGGTGGAGACCGTCCTTGAAAAGGTTGCGTCGATGACACCGGAAGCGAGCGAGGCCGAGATCCGCGCCTGGTACGACGCCCATCCGATGAAGTTCCAGGCGCCGGAGACCCGCACCGTCCGGCACATCCTCGTCACCATCAACGACGACATTCCCGAAAACCGTCGTGCTGCCGCGCGGGCGCGGATCGACGCGCTGAAGGTCGATCTTTCCGGCGTGACGCCGGAGGACCTCGGCGCGCGGTTCGCCGACCTTGCCCTTCGCCACTCCGAATGCCCGAGCGCGCTGGAAGGCGGGCGGCTCGGCCGGGTGCCCGCCGGAAAGCTCTATCCGGAGATCGACCGGGTGCTGTTCGCGCTTGCCGAGGGCAGCGTCGGCGATGTGGTGGAGACGGAGGCCGGGTTCCACATCGTCTATTGCGAGATCGTGCATCCGGCGGGGCAGGTGCCTTTTGCCGAGGTGCGCGACAAGATCGCCGAGGCGATGATGAAAAAACGCCGCGAAAAAACCCAGACCAACTGGATGGCGGCATTGCTGAAGGGAGCGGCGCCGGAACGGGCGAAGTCAAAGGCGGACCTAGAGGTTCTTGGCAGAACGGTGTAGCGCGATGGTGAAACTTTCCAGGCGGCATTTCCTCGTCACGGGCGCGGCTGCGGTCGGCGCCCTTGCGGCGGCTCCTTTCGTCTCCCGCCTCGGGAGCGGCGCCCGCGTCCTCGTCATCGGCGGCGGGCCGGGCGGTGTTGCCGCGGCAACGGCGATCAGGGCGGCAGAACCCTCGGCCTCGGTCGTCATGATCGAGCGCGATCCGAAGCGGTTGGCGCCCGGCGCCTACCGCTCCTTCGTCTCCGCGTCGCGCCAGGGCGGCGATTTTGCAGCGCTTGCCGCCAACGGCATCGAGCTCGCCATCGACGACATCCGCGGCATCGACTGGGGGGGCAGGCGCGCCGAGGCGCTGAGCGGCCGGGCGTTTTCCTTCGACCGGGTCGTGTTGGCGCCGGGCATTTCCATGCGCGAGGAGGGCATCGAGGGTTACGACCGGGCCGCAAGCATCGCCTTTCCGCACGGTTGGACCGACCGCCAGGGCGCGGCGGAACTGGCCGCCCAGGTGCGGGCGATGGCGGACGGCGGCACGGTCGTCATCCGCGTTCCCGCCGGGCGCATGCGGTTCCCCGAGGGTCCCTATCGGCGGGCAGGCGAGATCGCGACCTACCTTGCCGAGGACAAACCGAAGGCGCGGGTGGTGATGGTCGACGAATCTGACGCAACGCCGGCGCGGCGCGCGCGCGTGGCGGCCTTGGCAGCGCGATTCGGCGACCGGTTCGACCATCTGGATGCCACTGCCTTCCGGCGCGTCGTCGCCGTCGACCGGGAGAGGCGCCGGCTGATTGGCACCAATGGCACCGTCCATGGTGACGTCATCAACTTCATCCCGGCCCAGGCGGCCGGGCGCATCGCCCGGGTCTCCGGACTTGCCGGTGCGGACGGCTGGTGCCCGGTCGCGGCGGAGACACGGCGTTCGGCGATGCGGCCGGATGCCTTCCTTCTCGGCGATGCGGCGTCCGTCCCCGGCCTCGAAATGGGCGTCGGCGACTTCGCGGCGGCGGCAGAGGCGATCGCGAAAACGGTCTGACGCCGGGGCGAAATGCGGCGCGGAACGGGTCCTTCTGCGGTCCCGTTTTGCGTCCGCCATTGACGTTCGGGTCCCGGCACCACAGGTTCTGGGTCTGACGCCTGCCTCTTGGCAGGCGTTTCTTGCCGTCTTCCCAAGGACCCCACCGCCCATGTCTTTGAACATCAACCCCGTCGAGGCGTTCGACCTCGTCGTTTTCGGCATCACTGGCGACCTTGCCCACCGCAAGATCCTGCCGGCTCTCTGCCACCGCTTTTCCATCGGCCAGATCCCCAAGGAAACGCGGATCATCGGCGTTGCCCGCGGCGAGAAGTCGAAGGAGCAGTTTCACGCTGAGATGGCCGAAGCGCTCGACAAGCACCTTCCGAAGGGGCGGTGCGATGACCAGTGCGTCAAGGATTTCCTCGACTGCTTCCACTATGTGAAGCTCGACGTGCTCGGCGAGGATGGCTGGCAGGAGCTGAAGGACCTGCTCAATGAGCGGCCGAACCCGGTCCGCGCCTTCTATCTTTCCGTCGCCCCGTCCCTGTTCGCCGAGATCTCGGTGCGCCTGGGCAAGTCGGGGATCGCCACAGAGGGCAGCCGGATCGTCCTGGAAAAGCCCTTCGGGCACGACCTGCAATCGGCAAAGGACCTCAACGCCCGGCTCAAGAGCTGCTTCGACGAGTGCCAGATCTACCGGATCGACCATTATCTCGGGAAAGAGACGGTGCAGAACCTGATGGCCCTGCGTTTTGCCAATGCGCTCTTCGAGCCGCTCTGGAATTCCCAGCACATCGACCATGTGCAGATCACGGTCGCCGAGACCCTCGGCATTGCCGGGCGCGGCGGCTACTACGACCATGCCGGCGCCATGCGCGACATGGTGCAGAACCACATGATGCAGGTGATGTGCCTGATCGCCATGGAACCACCGGCGCGGTTCGACGCGGATTCGGTGCGCGACGAAAAGCTGAAGGTGATCAAGGCGCTCGATCCGCTCGACATCCGCAACACCGTGCGCGGCCAGTACCGGGCCGGCAATGGCGGCGGGAGCTATCGCGAGGAAGCGGAAAACCCGGACAGCATGACGGAAAGCGCCGTCGCGCTGAAGGCGGCGATCTCCAACTGGCGCTGGTCGGGCGTGCCCTTCTATCTGCGCACCGGCAAGCGGCTCAGGGCGCACGTCTCGGAGATCATGATCAAGTTCAAGGAGCCGCCGCACAACATCTTCGAGCAGTCGCGGCCGGCCGAGGGCAACGCGCTGATCCTGCGCCTGCAGCCGGGCGAGGGCATCACCCTGATGATGACCATCAAGGAGCCGGGCTCCGGCGGCATGCGGTTCCTGCGCGTGCCCCTCGACATGAGCTTTGCGGAAACGCTGGGCGGACGGACGGGCGTCCTCGGCAACGCCTATGAGCGGCTGATCATGGACGTCATCCGTGGCGACCAGACCCTGTTCATGCGCGGTGACGAGGCGGAGGCGGCCTGGGCCTGGGTCGATCCGGTGATCGCCGCCTGGCAGGAAAGCGGCGAACGCCCGCAGCCCTATGACGCGCTCGGCTCCGGGCCGGAGGCAGCGCTGGCGCTGATGCACCGCGACGGGCGGGAATGGCGCGAGATCGAGACCGAGCCCGACGCATGAGCGTGCGGGTCGTCCCCTATCCGGACCGGGCGGCCGAAATGGCGGGCCTTGCCGAGACGGTCGCCAGAGAACTCGCCGCCGCATTGGAGGACAAGGGTCGTGCGAGCCTTGCCGTTCCCGGCGGCACCACGCCGGGGCCGTTCCTGACGGCGCTCTCCGGCGTCGATCTCGACTGGGCGCGCATCGACGTCATGCTCACCGATGAGCGCTTCGTGCCGCCGACCTCGGAGCGCTCCAACACGCGGCTCCTGAAAGAAACGCTCTTTCGCGACCGGGCGGCGTGCGCCGCGCTGGTGCCGCTCTTTGCCGACGTCGAGACCCCTGAGGCGGCGGTCGCGGAACTGTCGAGCGATGTTTCCGCCGCTCTGCCGCTCGATGTCTGCGTCCTCGGCATGGGGGCGGACATGCACACCGCCTCGCTGTTTCCCGGTGCCGACCGGCTGAAAGAGGCGCTCGATCCGGAAACGGACGCCATTTTGATGTCGATGCGTGCGGACGGCGCCGGCGAGCCGCGCATCACCCTGACGGTAAGGGTGCTGCGCGCAGCGGCCAATCTCCATGTGCTGATTGCCGGGGAAGAGAAAAAGCACGCCCTGGAGCGGGCGATGGCGGGAACGGACTGGTCCGAAGCGCCGGTACGCGCGGTGCTGTCCGCCCCGACCTCTGTAACCGTGCACTACGCCGATTGAGGGTCAGGAAATCCTCGGCCGCTCACCGGACGCCATGCGCTGTTCGATCTCGTCCATCACGGGCATCAGGTCGGCGACGGTGTCGATGACGTAGTCGGCATCGGCGAGCACACTGCCGGCCTTCTCGCGCAAGGCCTGGCGGTCGCTATCTCTGAGGGCGCCATATTCCTCCGCCGACAGCCCGGCCTCGTTGCCGGAGAGCGCGACACCGACGGTCCAGGAGCCGGCGGCGCGGCCCTCCGTGATGCCGGGCGCGGTGTCGTCGACCTTGACGACGGAGGCGGCCGGCCAGACGCAGAGATCCAGAAAGCAGCGATACATCATCAGCGGCGTCGGCCGGCCTTCCGGCACGTCGTCGGCGCAGACGAGGTTGTCGGGGGCATATCCCTGATCTGCTGCGCGCGGCAGCACCCCCTCCATGACGGAGCGGGTGTAGCCGGTGGTCGAGCCGATCTTCAGGCCGCCCGCGCGAAGGGCGGCGACTGTCTCCGCCGCGCCGGGGATGAGGTCGGCATAGTCCGGCACGACGGCGCTCACCCGCGGCACGTAGAGTTTGTAGACCTCGTTCGCGGCCGCCTCGTCGAAGGGCGCGCCGCCATGGGCCTCGCGCCAGGCATCGGCAATGTGCGGCATGGCGCCGAGCGCCCTGATGTGGTCGAGCTTCGGCAGGCCCATGGGCTTTCGCGCGTCGGCGATGGAGATCGGTACGCCGAACTCGGAAAAGACGTCGACGAAGGCGCCCATCGGTGCGCTCGATCCGAAGTCGACCATGGTGCCGGCCCAGTCGAAGACGGCGGCCTTGAGGTGCTTGTAGGTCATGGAACCCGGCTGTGGCTGGAAGGGGCCGGCGGGAGCGCCGGCCGAAACGGTACGTCAGCCGTTGCTACCACGGTTTGCGGTAGGTTTCATGGCAGGCGTTGCAGGTCTTGGCGATCTTCTTGAAAGTATCCGCCGCCGGGACGACCCTGGCGACCTCGGCCGACAGGCGGATGCCCTCCGGCGCGCCCTTGCCGGCGTTCTTTGCCAGCTCCTTGCCGAGGCTCTTCAGGTCCTTGGCGCGCGAGGTGAAATCCGGCCAATCCTCCCAGATCACCGGCAGCGCATCGGAGGGGTGCTGCAGGCTGTCCTTGGGAAAGAGCGCCGTCATATCCGCGCCCGCATGGGCATGGATATGCTTGCCCGCGGCCTTCACGACGGCCTTTTCGTAGGGGACCTCGCCCTTGAACATCGGGGTCACCCTCTTCATGGTGTCCTTCAGTTCCTGCATCACGTCCATGCGCTCCTTGACGATGCCCTTGGCCTCGGAATGGGCGAGGGAGGGCGGATCGTCCGAGACGATGGCCGCCGCCGCGAGGGCGACGGCCACCAGGACCATTCCGGCCGCGCCGAGGCGCAGCCGTCCGTTCCTATTTTCCGACACTATAGAACACCTTGGACTCGCTACCGCCGCCGAATGTGACGACATCATAACGAGCATCCGGGTCGTCGCCCATCCCCGGCGAGCCGTAGGGCATGCCGGGCACGGCAATGCCGCGCACCTTCGGGCGCTCCGAGAGCAGCTTGCGGATCGCCGGCACCGGCACATGGCCCTCGATGACATAGCCGTCGACCATCGCCGTGTGGCAGGAGGTGAGTTCGTCCGGCACGCCGACCTGCTCTTTCGGCGCCATGATGTCGTCGGTGTCGGTCGCGGTGACGTTGAAGCCGGCCTCCTTCATGATGTCGACCCAGAGGTGGCAGCAGCCGCAGGTCGGCGACTTGTAGACATGCATTTCCGGCATCTCGGCGGCCGTCGAGGCGACCGGGAGGGCGAACAGGACGCCGGCAACGGCAGCCCCGAGGACGCTGCGGCGGGTCGTTGCGGAAAGGCGGGGGGTGAGATGTGCGTTCATGGTTTCAGATCCTTGGCGCGGATGCCCGGGCCTTGCTTCGGCCTTCGGGCGCGTCGCGCGATTGGGCGGCCGTATCGTGGGCCAGCCTCAGAGGTCATTGGAATTGGTTTGGAATCGTCTTCGGTGTCGCGCTCAGGCGGCGCGTGGCGGCTTCAGCGGTATCGCCGGGGCGCGTCCGAAGGCCTGGTCGTCGGCCCGGGCATAGGCAGGGGTGCCGGCGCAAAGCCGAGGCATGGTGGCCGCGGGAAGGGGGATGCCGGCATCGACCGCGCAGGCATGGGCGGCGGGCGACGGCTGGCAGCAGTTCCAGGGATCGGCCGCCGTGACGGTCGGGCCGGTCATCCGGTCGCCGGAGATGGCGCCGAGAGCATCTGCGTCGGGAGCATGGTGCATGGCCGCGTGGCTTGCAGGCGCTGCAATGTTCGCCCTGCTGGCCATGGCAAGATGGCCGGCGGCGCTGAAGACGAGCGCAAAACTCAGAATGAGGGACATAACGCGGCGGAGCATGGGTGCCTTTCTAGCGCCGGAATGGGTCGACGCCAAGGCGGCGGGCCTCCGCAACATTCCCGATGCGGCGCTTTTACCCGGTCGCTTTGCGGGAAAAAATCCGCAAAGCCACTCTAAACGGGAAGGCGTTTTGCTTATATACTCGTATCGTCATATGAGCCGCGACATGCATGAGATGTCCCTGACCGCGAGCCTGATGGAGATCGTCGCCGAGACGGCGCGGCGGGAGGGCTTTGACCGGGTGACGGTGGTGCGGCTGGAGATCGGCGCGCTGTCGCATGTCTCGCCGGAGGCGATGGAATTCTGCTTTTCCGCCGTTGCCGGCGGCACGGTGGCGGAGGGCGCGGAACTCGATATCGTGCGCATTCCGGCAAAGGCCTGGTGCCTCGACTGCGCCAAATCGGTGCCGATCGCGGAGCGATACGATCCCTGCCCCCATTGCGGCGGGCACCAATTGCAGCCGACGAGCGGCGAGGAACTGAAGCTCAAGGAACTGGAGGTGGCGTGATGTGTACGGTCTGCGGATGCGGTAACCCGGACAAGCCCGGCAAGGAGGGCGAGCACAGCCATGACCACGCCCATGATCATCAACACGATCACGACCATGGGCATCACCACCACCACGACCATGAGCACGGTCACGACCATTCCCACGCCCATTCCCATGGCGCCGACGGCACCATCGATTTCGGCGCCGGACCGGCGGGCGTCCATGTCGCGGGGCTCTCCCAGGAGCGGATCGTCAGGATCGAGCAGGACATCTTCGCCAAGAACGATGCCTATGCGGCCGACAACCGGCGCTATTTCGCCCGCACCCGCACGCTGGTCCTCAACCTCGTCTCCTCGCCCGGCGCCGGCAAGACGACGTTGCTTGTCCGCGCGATCGAGGACCTGAAGGAAAAGCTGCCGATCGCCGTCATCGAGGGCGACCAGCAGACCTCCAACGACGCCGACCGGATCCGCGAGACCGGCGTTGCGGCCGTGCAGGTCAACACCGGCAAGGGCTGCCATCTCGATGCCCATATGGTCGGCCACGCGCTCGACGACATGCCGCTCACCCCGGGGGGTGTGCTCTTCATCGAGAATGTCGGCAACCTCGTCTGCCCGGCCGGCTTCGACCTCGGCGAGGCGCACAAGGTGGTGATCCTCTCCGTCACCGAGGGCGAGGACAAGCCGATCAAGTATCCGGATATGTTCGCGGTCTCCGACCTGATGGTGATCAACAAGACCGACCTGCTGCCGCACGTCGATTTCGACGTGGCAAGGGCCGTCGACTACGCTCGCAAGGTCAATCCGCGGATCGAGGTCGTGGAAGTCTCGGCGCGCACGGGCGAGGGGCTTCGCGCGCTCACTGACTGGATCACGGCGCGTCTTGTGGGTGTGGCGAAGGCCGCCGAATAGGCTTTTCGGAAAGGACCGTTTCATGTGCCTGGCGCTTCCGGCGGAAGTCACCGAGCTCCTTGGCGACGACATGGCGCGCGTCAGCCTCGACGGCGTCGGCAAGGAGATTTCCATCGCACTGGTGCCGGATGTGGTGGTCGGCGACTACGTCATCCTCCATGTGGGCTATGCGCTGTCGAAGCTCGACAAGGCCGAGGCGGAAAAGACCCTGGCGCTGTTCGCCGAGGCGGGGCTGACCTCGGACGCGGCGCAATGAAAGCCTTCAGCGCATGAAATTCGTCGACGAATATCGCGACGGTGAGCTGGCAAAGAAGCTGGCCTCCCGGATCGCCGCATCGGTGCGGCCGGACCGGGAGTACGCCTTCATGGAATTCTGCGGCGGCCACACCCACGCCATCTCGCGCTACGGGGTGGAGGACCTTTTGCCGGCGAACGTCCGCATGGTCCACGGCCCCGGCTGCCCGGTCTGCGTGTTGCCGGTCGGGCGCATCGACACCGCCATCCGGCTCGCCCGGAACCCCAGCGTTACGCTCTGCACCTATGGCGACTTGATGCGGGTGCCGGGCTCGAACGGCACCAGCCTGATGAAAGCCAAAGCGGAAGGTGCCGACATCCGCATGGTCTATTCCACGCTCGATGCGCTGAGGATCGCCGAAGCGGAGCCGGCGCGCGAGGTGGTGTTCTTTGCCATCGGCTTCGAGACGACGACGCCGCCGACGGCGGTCGCCATCAAGCTGGCCGAGAAGAAGGGCCTCAACAACTTCACCGTCTTCTGCAACCATGTGCTGACGCCGTCGGCGATCCAGAACATCCTGGAAAGCCCGGATGTGCGCGATCTCGGAACCGTGCAGATCGACGGCTTCGTCGGCCCGGCGCACGTCTCCACCGTCATCGGCACCGAGCCCTACGCGTTTTTTGCCGAGGAGTTTCAAAAGCCGGTGGTGATCGCCGGCTTCGAGCCGCTCGACGTGCTGCAGGCCGTCGCCATGCTCATCGACCAGGTGAACGAGGACCGGCACGAGGTGGAGAACGAATACACCCGTGCCGTGACCGCCGAGGGCAATGCGGTCGCCAAGGCCGAGGTCGCCGAGGTCTTCGAGCTGCGCCGCTCGTTCGAGTGGCGCGGGCTCGGCGAGGTGCCCTACAGCGCCCTGAAGCTCAAAGCCAAATACGCCGCGTTCGATGCCGAGGCGCGGTTCGATCTTCAATACATCCCGGCCGACGACAATCCGGCCTGCGAGTGCGGGGCGATCCTGCGCGGCGTCAAGGAGCCGGCCGAATGCAAGCTCTTCGGCACGGTCTGCACGCCGGAAACGCCGATGGGCTCCTGCATGGTCTCCTCGGAGGGCGCCTGCGCGGCGCACTGGACCTATGGCCGGTTCCGCGCCGCTTCGCGGGTCAAGAGGGCCTCATGAACCGCCCGGAAAAGCCCTTTCGGCGCAAGCTCGATATCAAAAACGGCCGGGTCGACCTCTCGCACGGCGCCGGCGGGCGGGCGATGGCCCAGCTTGTCGCCGACCTCTTCGTTGCCGCCTTCGACAACGACATGCTTTCCGCCGGCAACGACCAGGCCGCCTTCGACGTCTCTGAAGGCCGGATGGTGATGACGACCGACGGCTATGTGGTCTCGCCGCTGTTCTTTCCCGGCGGCGACATCGGCTCGCTTTCCGTCCACGGCACGATCAACGACGTGGCAATGGCAGGCGCCAGGCCGCTCTATCTCTCGGCGAGCTTCATCATCGAGGAAGGCTTTGCGCTCTCCGACCTTTCTCGGATCGTCGGCTCGATGGCGGCGGCGGCGCGCGATGCCAGGGTCAAGATCGTTACCGGCGACACCAAGGTGGTGGAGCGGGGCAAGGCCGACGGCGTTTTCATTTCGACCACCGGCGTCGGCGTCGTGCCGGAGGGGCTCAACCTTTCCGCCGATGCGGCGCGGCCGGGCGACAAGGTGCTGTTGTCCGGCACCATCGGCGACCACGGCATTGCCGTCATGTCGAAGCGGGAGAACCTGACCTTCGACACCGAAATCCTGTCGGATTCCGCTGCGCTCCACGGACTCGTCGCGGCGATGGTTGCCGCCGGCGGTCCGGGTCTCCGGCTGATGCGCGATCCGACCCGGGGCGGACTTGCGGCGACCCTCAACGAGGTGGCGGCGTCTTCCGGCGTCGGATTCAAGCTTGAGGAGGCGGCGATCCCGGTGCGGCCCCAGGTCCATGCGGCCTGCGAGTTCCTCGGCCTCGATCCGCTCTATGTGGCCAATGAGGGAAAGCTCGTTGCCGTCGTTGCGCCGGACCATGCCGAGGCGGTGCTTACGGCCATGAGGGCGCATCCGCTCGGGCTCGACGCTGCGCCGATCGGCGAGGTCGTCGCCGACGACAACCGCTTCGTCCAGCTCACCACCGCCTTCGGCGGCGGGCGCATCGTCGATTGGCTCTCCGGCGACCAGCTTCCGCGCATCTGCTGAGGGCTCCGGCTCGCCCGCGGTTGCAAAAGCCGGCGGAACGTGGTGCGAAGAGCAGAAGGCCTGTCGCCGATCACGTTGCGGGAATGTCTCCCGCCCCGGAGTTCCCTCGCCGCATGCGCGTTCTGTTCCTTGTCCACAGCTTTAACAGCCTTGCCCAGCGGCTCTTCGTGGAACTTTCAGAGCACGGCATGGAGGTTTCGGTCGAGTTCGACATCAACGATGCGGTGACCCGTGAGGCGGTCGCCCTCTTCAAGCCCGATGTGGTGCTGGCGCCGTTCCTGAAGCGGGCGATCCCGGAGGACGTCTTTACCGCCGTGCCGTGCCTCATCGTCCATCCGGGCGTGCGCGGCGACCGCGGCCCCTCGGCCCTCGACTGGGCGATTCTGAGGCGGGAGAAGCTCTGGGGTGTGACGATCCTGCAGGCCGAGGCCGAGCTGGACGCCGGACCGGTCTGGACCTGGCGCGAATTCGCCATGCGGCCGGCGGCCAAGTCGAGCCTCTACCGCAATGAGGTGACCGAGGCAGCCGTCGAGGCGGTGATGGAAGCGCTGGCGATGATCGCCGTCGGCGACTTTTCGCCGGAGCGGCGCTCGCGCGGCAGCGACTGGGAGGTGACGGGCGTCGCCAACCCGCTCTGCCGCCAGGGCGACCGGACCATCGACTGGCAGCGGGATTCCACTCTCAGGGTGCTGCGCAAGATCCGCTCCGCCGACGGATCGCCGGGCCTGCTCGACGACATCGAGGGAACGCCCTTCTACCACTACGACGTCCATCCGGCCGAAGGGCTGACCGGCGAGCCGGGCGCGCTGATCGCCCGCTCCGGCAATGCCATCGCTCGGGCAACGCGCACTGGCGCGATCTGGATCGGGCATCTGAGGGCGACGGCAGACGGCTCCCTGAAGCTGCCGGCGGTGCGGGTGCTCGGCGCGCGGGCGGCGCAGCTCCCGGAGGTGCCGGACGGCTATCGCGAGATTTCCTACACCGAGGCGGGCGACGTCGGGTTCCTGGAATTTTCCTTCTACAACGGGGCGATGTCGACCGATCAGTGCCGGCGGCTCAAGGATGCCTATATCGAGGCGTTGTCCCGCCCGACCAAGGTCCTGGTCTTGACCGGCGGGCCGGACACCTGGTCGAACGGGCTCCATCTCGGCGTCATCGAGGCAGCGGACAGTCCGGCCGACGAGTCGCTCGCCAATATCGAGGCGATGGATGACCTCTGCCGGGCGATCGTCACCACCACGGACCGGCTGGTGATATCGGCCGTTCGCGGCAATGCCGGGGCCGGCGGCGTCTTTATGGCGCTTGCCGCCGACGAGGTCTGGGCGCGCTCCGGCGTCGTCCTCAATCCCCACTACAAGGACATGGGCAACCTCTACGGTTCCGAATACTGGACCTATCTGTTGCCGAAGCGGGTCGGCGCGGAGAATGCGGAGCGGATCGCGGCGGCGCGGCTTCCCATGGGCGTTGCCGAGGCGGTGCGGCTTGGGCTCGTCGACAAGGCATTGACCGGGGATCCGGTCGCGCTTGACGATGAAATCCTGCAGGAGGCGACGGCGCTGGCGGCAACGCCCGGCCTTGCCCAGCGCATCTGGGACAAGCGTATGTCACGGGCGCGCGATGAGGCGGACAGGCCGCTTGCCGATTACCGGGCCGAAGAGATCGAGAAGATGAAGCTGAACTTCTACGGCTTCGATCCGAGCTACCACGTCGCCCGCAACAATTTCATCCGCAAGGTGCCGAAATCGCGCACGCCGCTGACGCTGGCGCGCCATCGCTCCACAAAAGCCTGAGGCCGAAAAGAAATGCCGGCGCGACGGGTGAGATCGCGCCGGCTTTGACCCGCGTTTGCGGTGGCCTTCCCCCCGGATGCCGCCACGCGCGCGGGCTCATGCCGGGCTTTCGCGGGGGGAAAGCCCGACACAGTGTCTCGTTATTGCGCCGGCATCTGCGGCGGTTGTCCGTAGCCTGCCGGCGGCTGGCCGTATCCCGCCGGGGGCTGACCATATCCTGCCGGGGGCTGGCCATACCCTGCCGGGGGCTGCTGCATCCGTTGGCCTTGCGGCATCTGGCCCTGCGGCGGGGTCGGCGGCTCGATCTTGTTGAAACCGGCCGGCACCTCGAACAGGGCTGTATCGGGCTTGCCGGGGCGGATGTTGCGCAGCTCGCGGACCATGCCGCCCGGCATGTTCTCATAGACGCTGAGGGCGTATTCCGGATCGTAGAGGATCGTGCCGGTGACATAGCGCCCGTCCGGCGAGCGGAACGAGATCTCCCAGCGCTCCACCGTGCGGCCGCCGAAATCCTCCTTGTTCTGGAGCGCGGCCTGCATGACCGAGCCGTCGGGCATGGCCTGGCGCATCGGCATCTTGCGATTGGCGTCCCACCAGATGCGGATCGGCTTCGGCGCGCCCTTGGGCGTCACCTCCCAGACCTCGACCTCGGTGCCGCCGAGCTGTTCGGTGGCGACCTTCTCGCAGCCGACATCGTCGGACGGCTCGCAAGGAACGGTCTGCGGGCCCATCGATGCGCCGGCGCCGGACGGCGGCAGCGTCATTTCCATGTAGGTGCGCTCGTCGGGAAAGACGATGCGGGCGATGCCCTCCTTGGGCAGGCGGATTTCGATCACCCGTCGGCCCTGGTGGAGCGAGTCCATCCGCACGCCATCGTCGGAGACGTAGAGCGTGCCGCTCTGGACGCCGCGCTGGGGCATGGTGATGACCGCATCGGCGGTGAATTCGGTGGTGGCGCCGGCGGTCTCCGCCGCCGCGACTGCCCCGGCACTGAGAAGGCTCAGCGCTCCCATCAGCAGTCCGGTGCCTGGTCCCTTGATCTGCATAGCCTCGCCTTTCCTGTCGTTGCAAAGATCGGTCGGACAGGGCGCTTCGTGGTGACGGTGAGGCGCCCGGACGCGAGCCCGCCGCGAGGTGGCGCGGCGGGTCGCAAGGTTTGG
>NZ_NPEV01000042.1 GCF_003258835.1 Rhodobium orientis
CGGAAGGTCTGCGAGCAGGTGCCGTGGTGGCGGTAAAAGGCCCCGACCGTGGCAAAGGCCGACGACCGGCCGGCCTTCACCTCCTCATACTCCCTGATCAGGAAACGCCACTTCTGAACATAGTTCCGTTCAATCGTCCGGTCATAGCTGTTGTCGCGCATGGGTCGCTCCTTTCCGCAATCCCATCAGCGAATATCTGAACTTGCACAATTGCGAGGAGGCCGTAAGGCCGACGCGGCAATCCATGCGGCGGCGCAGCGCGGTCAGGCGTCTGTAGAAGCCTCCGACACGACCGTTCCCGCCTCCGCGGGCAGCGTCGCAATCACCTCCGCCGCGACGAAGGCGGCGATGACCTCAGGTCTCTTGTCCCGGCTGCCCTGGGCGCCGATGGGACAGACGAGGCGGGCAGCATCGACGGCCGAATCCTGCCTCGCGCAGTAACGCTCGAAACTCGCCCGCTTCGTTTTCGAGCCGATCATGCCGACATAGGCGGCATCGCCGCGAAGGAGTGTCTCGCGGACGATGAGGAAATCGAGCGAATGCTCGTGGGTCATGACGACAAAGGCGCTGCCGGCGCGGGCCGCCCGCACGACCTCTTCCGGCAGTGCCGTCAATCGTTTCTCAGCGTCGGGCCCGGTGCGGTCCAGTTCTTCCTGGCGGCTGTCAACGAGGACGGCGCGGACGGGCAGCAGCGCCAGCGCCTTCACCAGGGCGCGGCCCACATGGCCGGCACCGAACACAAAAACCGACGGCAGGGCGTCGGCATTCGTCGCGACTTCGGCGCGGATCGCGGCTTCGTCATCGGCGCCGAGCAGCGAGACATGCAGCGTCACCTTTCCGCCGCAGCACTGGCCGATCTCCGGGCCGAGCGCCAGGTCGAGGACCGGCGTTTCCGAGCCCTTTTCCGCAAGCAGCTTGCGCGCCGCGTCGATTGCCAAGAACTCCATCTGGCCACCGCCGATGGTGCCGAGCATGGCGTCATGCGAGACCAGCATCCAGGTGCCGGCCGCGCGGGGCGTCGAGCCCTTCGCCGCGGCAAGCCGCACCAGCGCGGCCTTGTCGTTGGCGGCGAGGAAGGCATCGAGCGCAGCGGGAGAGACGATCATTCTTTTTGCCCCTCTCCCTTGAGCCGCTCGATGGCCATCAGCACCCGTTCCGGCGTCGCCGGTGCGTCGAGCCGCGGGCAGACGCAGTAGTCTGCTGTCGAGGCGACCGCCATCGACAACGCTTCCAGCACGGAGATCGCCAGCATGAAGGGCGGCTCGCCGACGGCCTTGGAACGGCGAATGGTCGGCTCGCGGTTTTCCGACCAGTCGGCAAGCCGCACGTTGAAGACGCGCGGCCGGTCGGAGGCGAGCGGGATCTTGTAGGTCGACGGGGCGTGAGTCCTCAGCCGGCCCTTTTCGTCCCACCACAGCTCCTCCGTCGTCAGCCAGCCCATGCCCTGGACGAACGCGCCCTCGACCTGGCCCCGGTCGATCGCCGGATTGAGCGAGCGGCCGACGTCGTGGAGGATGTCGACCCGGTCGACGCGGTATTCGCCGGTGAGCGTATCGACGCTGACTTCGGAAACGGCGGCGCCATAGGCGAAATAGTAGAACGGCCGTCCCTTTCCCGCCGCCCGGTCCCAGTGGATGTCCGGCGTCTTGTAGAAGCCGGCGGCCGACAGGTGCACCCGGCCCAGATAGGCCTTCTTGATGAACTCCGGGAACGGAAAGCGCGTGTTGCCGACGCGGACCGTATTCGGCTCGAAAGCAACCTGTTCCGGCGGCACGTCGAAGGCCTCCACCGCGAAGGCGACGAGCCGCTCCTTGATTTCCTCGGCCGCCGCCTTTGCCGCCATCGCATTTAGGTCGGTGCCGGAGGAGGCCGCCGTTGCCGAGGTGTTAGGGACCTTCGCCGTCGTCGTCCCGGTGATCTTCACCTTGTCAAGGTCGACCTGGAAGCAGTCGGCGACGACCTGGGCGACCTTGACGAAAAGGCCCTGGCCCATCTCCGTGCCGCCATGGTTCAGGTGGATGGAGCCGTCATTGTAGACATGGACCAGCGCGCCGGCCTGGTTGAACCAGGTGGCCGTGAAGGAAATGCCGAATTTTACGGGCGTCAGGGCGATGCCCTTCTTGACGATCCGGTGGCTTGCGTTGTGGACAAGGACCGCCTCGCGGCGGGCCGCATAGTCGGCATCCTCCTCCAGTTCACCGACGATGCGCTCCAGAATGCTGTCGGTGACGGTCTGGTGGTAGGGCGTCACGTCGCGTTCGCCGGTGCCGTAGAAATTGGCCTTCCTGACCTCCAGCGGGTCTTTGCCCAGCGCGTAGGCGATCTCCTCCATGATCCGTTCGGCCGCGATCACGCCCTGCGGCCCACCGAAGCCGCGGAATGCGGTGTTGGAGACCGTGTCGGTCTTCAGCGGCCGGGAGACGAGGCGCACAGTCGGGTAGTAATAGGCGTTGTCGGCATGGAACAGCGCCCGGTCCGTCACCGGCCCGGAGAGGTCGGCGGAAAACCCGCAGCGGGCGGCGAAGTCGCCGCTCATCGCCAGCACCCGGCCGTCGTCGCCGAAGCCGACCTCGTAGTCGATCAGGAAATCGTGGCGCTTGCCGGTGGCGATCATGTCCTCGTCGCGGTCGGGCCGCAGCTTCACCGCCCGGCCGTATCTCTTTGCCGCCACTGCAGCGACGGCGGCGAACAGCGAGGACTGCGTCTCCTTGCCGCCGAAGCCGCCGCCCATGCGGCGCACGGCGACCGTCACCGCGTTCGACGGCACGCCGAGCACATGGGCGACCATGTGCTGGACCTCGCTCGGGTGCTGGGTGGAGGAGACCACCGTCACCTCGTCATCCTCGCCGGGAATGGCGAGCGCAATGTGGCTTTCGAGGTAAAAGTGGTCCTGGCCGCCGACCCGCAGGGTTCCCGCCAATCTGTGCGGTGCCGCTTCGAGCGCCGGACCGACATCGCCGCGCTGAAGCGTCAGCGGCTCGGTGACGTTCGGATAGCCGGCCTCGATGGCCTCGGCGACGTCGATGACGTGGGGCAGTTCCTCGACGTCGATGCGCGCCTTCTTGGCCGCCCGCCGCGCGGCATCCCGCGTCTCGGCGATTACGGCGAAGACCGGCTGGCCGTGGAACGCGATTTCCTCCTCTGCGAACACCGGATCGTCATGGCGGCCGGTGGAGGAAACGTCGTTGACGCCCGGAATGTCGCGCGCCGTCAGGACGCCGACGACGCCGGGGAAGGCTTCGACCTCGGAGAGATCGAGGCTTTTTATCCGGCCACGGGCAACGCCGGAAAGGCCGAGGGCGGCGTGCAGCGTTCCTTCGGGCGCGGCGATGTCGTCGGCGTAGTCGGCCCGGCCGGTGACGTGCTTTTCGGCGGAATCATGCTTTTCCGGCGTATGGACGCTGCCGCGGATTTTTAGGTCCATCCGGCGGCCTCCGGAACGGGCATGGCGGAGAGGCGGACCGGCTCGCCGATGTCCGAGGTCTCGTAGAAGAAGCGCAGGAGCAGGTTGCGGGCGATGAGGGCACGATAGTCGGCGGAGGCGCGCCAGTCGCCGATCGGGGAGAAATCCCCGGCGAAGGCGCTTGCCGCTGCGGCGACTGTCTCCTCGGTCCAGGGTTTTCCTTGAAGGGCCGCTTCGACGCCCCTCGCGCGCTTCGGGGTTGCCGCCATGCCGCCGAAGGCGATGCGGACGGATGCGACCGTGTCGCCGTCGAGCCTTAGCGCAAACGCACCGCAGACGGCGGAGATGTCCTCGTCGCGGCGCTTGGAAATCTTGTAGGCGGCGTTGAGGGTGTCCGGGGCCGGCCGGGGGATGTGGATCGCTTCCAGGAAATCGCCGGGTTTTCTGTCCTGCCTGCCGTAGTCGAGGAAGAAGTCTTCCAGCTCAAGAATCCGCCGCTCCTCGCGGTGGCGCAGGATCACCCGTGCGCCGAGGGCGATCAAGACCGGCGGAGTGTCGCCGATGGGCGAGCCGTTGGCGATGTTGCCGCCGACCGTCCCCATGTTGCGGACCTGCCAGCCGCCGATGCGCGGCCAGAATTCGGAAAGGTGCGGGAACATGCGCCTGATCGAAGCTGCGGCCTCGGAGTAGGTGACGGCTGCACCGAGAGTGAGGCCCGCCTCGTCCTCCGCGATCTCCTTCAGCTCCGTGAGATGGCCGACGAAGATCGCAGGCGAGATGTCGCGCATCTCCTTGGTGACCCAGAGGCCGACATCGGTGGCGCCGGCAACGATGGTTGCCTCGGGCATATCCGCGCGCAGTTCGGCGAAGTCTTCGAGGTCGGCCGGCAGGAAGGCGCGGGCGCCGTCTTTCTCGACCTCGACCCGCGCACCGTCGAAGGACGTGAGCTTTGCGGCAATTGCCTCGCGCCCGGTGACCAAAAAATCCTCGGCCGGATTGCCGAGGGCACAGGCGGCCCTGGCCGCGTCGACGATGGGCTGGTAGCCGGTGCAGCGGCAGAGATTGCCCTGCAGCGCCGTTTCGATCTCCGCCTCACCCGGTTCCGGCACCGAGAGCCAGAGGGCATAGAGCGACATGACGATGCCGGGGGTGCAGAAGCCGCACTGGCTGGCGTGTTCCGCGACCATCGCCTGCTGCACCGGATGGAGGCCATGGGGGCCGGCGAGGCGCTCCACCGTCACCACATGACAGCGGTCGACGGAGGCGAGCAAGCGGATGCAGGCGTTGACCGGCTCGTAGCGTAGGCCCTTTTCCGTCAGGCGGCCGATCAGCACGGTGCAGGCGCCGCAGTCGCCCTCCGCGCAGCCCTCCTTGGTGCCGGTAAGGCGGCGGGCGAGCCGGATGTGGTCGAGCAACGTGTCGTTCGGCCCGACCGCTTCAAGGCGGATCTCGTCGTCATTGAGAAGGAAACGAATGTCGCGGCGGATGGCGGTCATCGGTCGGCGGCTCCCGCGCCGTTCAGACAGCCTCCTCCGTGCGCCATGTGCACCCTTTCGTTTCTCCGCATGCAACCCACTGTCGTCCAGCGGCTTTGTTTCTGGCAAGTCCATATTTTGAGCAGGCAAAGGGAAACGGCAATCGGGCCGGGCACGCCCGGCAAAGGCCGCTTGCGCCTTGGGCGCCTGCAACGCACACTCGGACTTTGTGCCAGCCGCGCCCGCGGTCGTTTTTCCCTTCCCCCGGAGATGCCGGTGACGCGAACCCTCATCGAAAACGCCGAAATCGTCGTCACCATGGACGCCGAGCGCCGCGAGATTGCCGGCGGCAGCGTGCTGATGGAGGACGGGATCATTGTCGCCGTCGGCACGGACGTCGCGGCCGAGGCCGTCGACGAGGTCTTAGACGCGTCCGGCTGCGTCGTCACGCCGGGGCTCGTCAACACCCACCACCATCTGTTCCAGACGCTGGTGCGCGCCGTGCCGGGCGGCCAGGACGCGCTCCTTTTCGGCTGGCTGAAGACGCTCTATCCGATCTTCCTCAAGATGACGCCGGAGGATTTTTTCGTCTCCGCGCAGGTCGGACTTGCCGAGCTTGCCCTTTCCGGCTGCACCATGAGCTCCGACCACCAGTACATCTTCCCGAACGGGGCGAAGCTTGAGGATACGGTCGCGGCGGCGGAAAGCATCGGCGTCAGGTTCCACGCCACCCGCGGCTCCATGAGCGTCGGCGAGAGTTCGGGCGGCCTGCCGCCGGACCGACTGGTGGAGGCCGAGCCGGATATCCTGAAAGATTGCGAGCGGGTCGTCGACGCGCTCCACGATGCCGGCGACGGCGCCATGGTGCGGGTGGCGCTGGCGCCCTGCTCGCCGTTTTCCGTCTCGACCGGCCTCATGAAGGAGACGGCGGGGCTTGCCCGCCAAAAGGGCGTGATGCTCCACACTCACCTCGCCGAGAACGACGAGGACATCGACTACTCGCTGGAAAAATTCGGCTGCCGGCCGGGCGACTATGCCGAAAGCCTCGGCTGGACCGGCGACGACGTCTGGCACGCCCACTGCGTGAAGCTGGACCGGGCGGAGATCGACCTTTTCGCCCGCTCCGGCACCGGCGTCGCCCATTGCCCCTGCTCCAACTGCCGGCTCGGCTCCGGTATCGCCCCGGTGCGGCAGATGCGCGATGCCGGCGTCAAGGTCGGGCTCGGCGTCGACGGCTCGGCCAGCAACGACAGCGGCCACATGCTGTCGGAGGCGCGCCAGGCTCTGCTGCTGCAGCGGGTGAAGAACGGTGCCGATGCTATGAGCGCCCGCGAGGCGCTGGAGATCGCGACGCTTGGCGGGGCGAGGGTGCTCGGGCGACACGATTGCGGGTCTATCGAAGTCGGCAAGCGCGCGGACATCGCGGTCTGGAACGTCTCAGGGCTCACCGCGGCGGGAGCGTGGGACCCAGTCGCCGCGCTGGTGCTTTGCGGCCCGTTTGCCGTGCGCGATCTTTTTGTGGAGGGCCGGCCGGTGGTCAGCGGCGGCGTGCTGACGGGGGTGGAGCTCGGGCGGGTTCTTGAGACAGCCAGGACCCGTGTGGCGCGGCTGATGGGATAGTGGTGGTTCGCCGTCCCCTCTTCCGTCATGCCGGGCGGAGCGAAGCGGAGGCCTGGTACCCAATGCTCCTATCGACGCGGTCGCCCGCAGCGACCGCTTTCTGGATCGCCGCGTCGCCTTCGGCTCCTCGCGATGACGTTGAAATTCTTGAGAAAATAGCCAATTCCCGTCATTGCGAGCGCAAGCGAAGCAATCCAGACGCGGACTCTCGGCTCGCTGAGGGCATACCGTGTGGACAGGGGCATTGGACCCCGGGCCTCGCTGCGCTCACCCGGGGTGACGGCTGAGTGGGCGGCAGGCGAAGGCATCTAACACGTGCCTACGAAGCCGCGGCTAAAGCCGCACGAACGCCTCCGCGTCCAGCGAGCGTTCCTCAAGATTCGCGCCCGGACCGTCGCGGTCGACGACCAGAAAATCCTGCTCGGCGGCGAGAACCAGCAGCGGGTGGTGCCAGACGCCCTTGGCATACTGAACGCCCTGGTGGCCGCTCGCCCGGAAGCAGCGGAGGGCGTCGGTGCGCGGCTCCGCGGCGACGACGACGAGCCAGTCGTTGGCGCTGAGCGGCATGAAGGCCTGGCTGGCCAGCGGATGGCGTTCCAGCATGGCGATGCGGATCGGGTCGGGCCGGCGGCGGCCGCGAAAGATGGAGAGGATCGCCGTGCCGCCCTCGCCCGGATCGGCGGCGGCGACGGCGTGATAGCGGGTGGCGAAGCCTTCGTTGATCTGGAATGATGTCGCGCCGGCCGTCTCGATCACCGTGCCGAAGGGCGCGAAGGCATCAAAAGTCAGCGGTTCGGGGACGAGGTCCCTCATGCCTTCTTCCCGAAGATGCGCAGCCGGCTGATGCCGCCGTCGGGAAAGATGTTGAGCTTGACGTGGCTGACGGGGCCGAGGTCGGCGAGGTCCGCGGCCTCGAAGGTGTGGACGGTGTCGGCCTGAAGCTTCTTCTCGCCCATCAGGAGCGACCAGTTGACGGACTGGACGGTGATCGCCGCATCGTCGTGGGCACCGGCCAGGATCGCCTGCAGCGAGCAGCGATCCGGATAGTTGCCGCGGAAATGGGCGGTGTCGACCTCGATCTTTTCGACGACGCCGGCGGCGCCGAGTTCGACGATGATCCAGTCATTGCCGGGCGCGCGCCTCCGCCGCGTCTCCCAGCCGTCGCCCATGTCGACGCCGCGGCCCTCCGTCAGGATCGCCTGGACGTTGCCGAAATGGGCGTCGTTGTAAGCAACGATGCGCCCGCCGTTGTTCAGCGCCGAAAGCTCGACCGTTCCGTTTCCCGGCCAGTCGGCGACCACATTGCCGTAGACGCGCAGGCGCGCGATGCCGCCGTCCGGGAAGATGTTGAGCCGCAGCCAGCGCCAGGGGCCGGCCTCTGCGACCTCGGCAAAGTGATGCGCCGAGGGACCCAGCGGCGTGGAAGAGAGAATCTCCGTCCAGCCGGCGTCGTCCTCCGGCGCGGTCTCAGCGTCCGATGCCCAGAGCGAGGCGGCCGGCGGATAGTTGCCGGTGAAGTGGGAGGTGTCGATGTCGACGCCGCGGATGATGCCCCGCGCGCCGAGCTTCACCACGCACCAGTCATGGCCGGTGTCGCGGCGGCGCTTGGTCTCCCAGCCATCCATCCATTTGCCGAAATCGTCGTAGACGTCCGGTTTGAAGACCGGGGCGGCATCGCCGAGCATGCGGCCCATGGCGGCGAAGGAATCGTCGGAGCAGGCGACGGCCTCACTGCCGAGGCGCGGCGAGGCAAGGTTTACGGTGCCTTCGGCCCAGGCCGGCAACTCTGCGGCGGCGGCGGCGATGATTTCTCCCATGGGACTTCCTGCGGTTGGTCGCGGCATCGGCCGCACGTCGTCGGGAATAACAGGAACGGGCGGGGAGACAAGGGGCAAACCCGCCTCGCCATACCGTGTGCCGGAATTAGGACACGGCACCGGCCGTCGAGGTTCTTTAAGGTTTTTCTGCAACAGTGTGCCCGGAAAGCTGCAATGCTGCCCTTTTCCGTTAGGTTTCAGGGCCATATCATTGCGCAAATGCGGCGCAAATAAATCTTTTGTGTGATATGCGGCACTGAATACCGTGGTAATTCGGTTGTACGGCTATCCCAAGCGACGAAACACCAAAACGCCCGATGGCAACGACCTGAGCGCAACACGAGCGGATTCGATCATGACCCGACGGCACCTGCGGTATTCTCCCCTCCTTCCGGCCCTTTGCGTTGCCGCAACGGCGCTGGTGGCATCCGGCCCCGCCCTTTCTGCGGAAAAGGCCAAGGATGCCGGCGACGTCGCCGAAGCCGGGCGTCTGCGCCTCGTCATCTCGCGCTCCGAACAGCGGGTCGACGTCTATCGCGGCCTGAAGCTCGTCACCTCCTCGCGAATCTCGTCGGGAAAGCCCGGCCATGCGACACCCGTCGGCGTCTACAGCATCCTGGAAAAGCGCAAATGGCACCGCTCCAACATCTATAGCGGCGCGCCGATGCCCTTCATGCAGCGCATCACCTGGTCTGGCATCGCGCTCCATGCCGGCCACGTGCCGAATTATCCGGCCTCCCATGGCTGCATCCGGCTGCCGAAGCCCTTCGCCCAGAAGCTGTTCGGCATGACCGAGGTCGGGGCCGACGTCATTCTGACCGCCGAGCCGGCGCGGCTGACGTCGATCCACGACGCCCGCCTGTTCCAGCCCTTGGCGCCGGATGCCGTCGTCTCCTCCCATGAGGAGCCGGGCGATGCGGAGGCTGTGCCGCCGCATGTCGCGCTCGCCGACTTCGAATATCTCGTCGACCGCATGGCCCGCTACCAGAACCGCTCGACCCAGCCGCTCCGGATCCTCGTCACCCGGCGCACCGGGCGCCAGCGGATGATGGACATCCAGTCGATGCTGAAGGAGCTCGGCCACGATCCGGGCGAGATCGACGGCTATCTCGGCGGCAATACGGGCGGCGCGATCCAGTCGTTCCAGCGCGCCACCGGCGCCGCGCCGACCGGCATGGTCACGGACGAACTCGTCGCCGCGCTGCACAAGGCGGTCGGCCGGCCGGAGATCAAGGGCCACCTCTATGTGCGCCAGAACCGCAAGCCGCTGTTCGATGCACCGGTACAGATCCGCGACGTGGAAGCGCCGCTCGGCACCCACGTCTTTTCGATCGCCGACTTCGAGCCGGGCGAGACGAACGTTTCCTGGATGGCGCTGACGGTCGCGGGAAGCCATATCAGCAGCCCGCGCGAGGCGCTCGACCGGATCGACATCCCGCAGGACTTGCGCACCCGCATCTCCGAACTGCTGATGCCCGGCTCGTCGCTCGTCATCACCGACGACGGCATCGGCCGGGAAACCGGCCGCGGCACCGACTTCATCGTCCAGCCGAAGCTGCAGAAGCTGGCGCAGAACTAGGTCTGCGCCCGCGCCGCCGCGCCCGCCTTGTCGGACCGGCGCCGGCCATTGAGGCCGAGCCGCTCCTCGGCGGCGCCGATGATCGCTTCCAGAAGATCCGCATAGGACATGCCGGCGAAGCCGGCCATCAGGTTCTGCTTGCCGTCCCAGCACCAGCCGGGGTTCGGGTTGACCTCAAGCAGCTTGATGGTGCCGGCCGCATCGGCGCGGAAGTCGAAGCGGGCGTAGTCGCGGCAGCCGAGACGCTCGAACAGGCGCATGGAGTGGTCGATCAGCATCGCCTGCTCCTGGTCGGCGAGCGTTGCCTCGCGATATCTGATGCGCGTCCAGTAGGGGCTCTCCGGGTGCCATTTGGATTCGTAACAGAGGATCTGCGGCAGCTCCGGATCGAGGCCGGAATAGTCGACCTCCAGCAGCGGCAGGGCGCGCAGGCCCCGGTCCGGATTGCCGATCAGGCCGACGCTGTATTCGCCGCCGGACAGAAACTCCTGCACCAGCACCGGATTGTCGGGAAACAGCGCCCTCAGGCCATCGAGATAGGCGAGCAGTTCCTGCTGGTTGGTGACGACCGCGTCGCGGGTGATGCCCTCGCTGCTGTCGCCGAAATTTGGCTTCAGGAGCGCCGGAAAGACGGACGGCATCGTCGCGCCCTGGTCGCCGGGGCGGATATAGGTTTCGAGCGGCACCGGAACGTCGAGCTGGGTCGCGACGGCGCGCACCAGCCCCTTGTCGTAGCAGTTGGCAAGGCAGCGCGGCGGCGCGCCGGTATAGGGCAGGCCGACCATCTCCAGCAACGCCGGGACGTGCAGCTCCTTGAAGGGATCGTTGTTGAAGCCCTCGTCGCAGAGATTGAGGACGAGGTCGGTGGAGAGGTCCGAGAGGTCCCGTTCCAGCGTCGCGTGGTTGTCGAGGTAGCGCACGTTGAACCGGCCGATGTCGACAAGCGCCTCCTTCAGGAGCCGGATGGTCTCCATGTCCTCGTCGTTGAAATGGCCGTCGCGCTTGACCGCATCGGGCAGGCGCGGGTCGCCGAGGAGCACCGTCACATCGAGCGTGGCGCGCGGCTTGCGGGTCTTTTTGGCCTTCACCGGCGCCAGCGCGGTCAGCACCATGCGCCGCGCCATCATGCCGAGGTCCTGGTCGCGGTCGGACAGCGATTCCATCTGGCCGTGGTAGCGGATATCGCGGTAGCCGCAGGCTTCCATGAGGGCCGTCAGCGTCTCGCGGGTGTAGAGGCGCTCGGCATAGAACTGGTCGGCGAGAACGCCGAGTTCGTCATGGACGATGACCTCGCGCGAGATCAGCCGGTTGCCGTCGGAGGAGAGCGAGCGCTCGCGGCAGACGAAATGGTGGCCGTCGATCCATTCCCAGGAGCGCGGCTCGTAGTGGGTCTTGATCCAGTCGCCGTCGGACAGGTCGAGATAGAGCGTTCCGGACGGCTTCAAAAGCTTGCCGGCGCTCCTCAACACCTTGGCATCGTCGTCCTGGCTGGAGAAATAGCCGAAGGAATTGCCGAGGATGGTGATGCAGTCGAAGCTGTCGGCGGTGAGCCGAGGATTGCGGGCATCGCCCTCGCGGAAGGTGGCGGAAAGACCCTCGGCGGCGGCGCGTTTCCGCGCCAGCCGGACCAGGTAGCGCGAGCGGTCGAGGCCGGTGACGTGGCGGAAGCCGCGGCGCACCAGCTCCAGCGAATGCCGCCCCTGGCCGCAGCACAGGTCGAGGATGCGGCTTTCCGGGGTGACGTCGGCGGCCTTCAGGAGAAAATCCACCTCGCGGCGGGTATTTTCCGTGTTCTCCACCACGTCGCCGTCGGTCTTGATGTAAAGCGCGTTGAACAGGCGCCGCCACCATTCCTCCGGCAGATGGGCTTCCAGATCGGCGACGGGACCGAGAGTGCGTTGCGGCACGGGCAGTGGCGCCCGCGGCAAGCGGGAATTTGCGTTCGACATGGGATAAGCGGCTCCAGAAAACACCCTGATACGGATGTCTTGATGGAGGTTGCGAGGGCGCCCGCCGCTTGCCGTTGCCGCAGAAAACTGCGGGTCCGGTGCCCACTTCTTCGCGAGCCGACCTCCTGGCCTCAGCGACCAAGATCCGAAATGCTCACTAAACCAAACACGGCCCCAGTCAATACGATTTTTAGGTCCGGCGGCATTGCGCTGCGGTGCAAAAAAATTTGCCGCACGTGACGGAACCGAACGGGCGCTGCAACATTTCTTCCTGTGGGCGTTACCGCCTTTCCGGGACCGCGATTTCCCTGCGATTCCCCGGCACACCGTGACAAAACGCCAGCCGAGGCTTTATACCGGGTGCCAAGAATCCTGTATCATAGAGGGACGATCCGGTCGCCGGCTTGCCAGAAAAGTCGCCAGTGCGTCGCCCTCGGGCCCCAGTGCGTCGCCCTCGGGCCAAAGACAAGAAGGAGCTTGATCAGTCGTGGTAAACATCAAGGAAGGGGACTTGTACCTCGTTCATTTGAGCGTTCACGGACTGATCCGCGGCCAAAATCTTGAACTGGGACGCGACGCCGACACCGGCGGCCAGACGACCTATGTCGTCGAGCTCGTCGAGGCCCTCGGCCGCATGAAGGAAGTCGGCAAGGTCGACCTCTTCACCCGCCGCGTGGCGGACCCCGCCGTCGACCCCGAATATGGCGAGCCGACCGAACAGATCGCCGACAATGTGCGCATCGTCAGGATCGATGCCGGACCGTCGGAGGAGTATCTCTACAAGGAACACCTCTGGGACCACCTCGACAATTTCGTCGACAACGCCCTCGCCCATTTCCGCGCCGAGGGGCGCACGCCCGATCTCCTGCACAGCCACTATGCCGATGCCGGCTATGTCGGCACAAGGCTGGCGCATATTCTCGGCGTGCCGCTGATCCACACCGGGCATTCGCTCGGCCGGGTCAAGCGGCGCCGGCTTTTGGCGACCGGCCTGACGCGCGAGCAGATCGAGGCCCGGTACAATATGAGCCGGCGGATCGAGGCGGAGGAAAACACGCTGGCGACGGCCGAGCGGGTGATCACCAGCACCCACCAGGAGATCGAGGAGCAGTACGCGCTCTACGATCACTACCAGCCGGAGCAGATGCGGGTGATCCCGCCCGGCGCCGACCTCAACCGCTTCTATCCGCCCTCCGAGGCCGAGGGCGATCCGCGAAAGGCCCCGATCGCGGCGGAGATCGACCGGTTCCTGAACGAGCCGGACAAGCCCTTCATCCTGGCCCTGTCCCGGCCCGATGCCCGCAAGAATATCTCCGGCCTCGTTACCGCCTATGGCGAGAGCCCGGAACTGCAGGATCTCGCCAATCTGGTGATCGTCGCCGGCAACCGCGACGACATCGCCGACATGGACGACGGCGCGCAGGAGGTGCTGACCGATCTGCTCTTGCTGTTCGACCGCTACGACCTCTACGGCAAGGTCTCCTATCCCAAGCACCACAAGGCCGACGACGTGCCGGAGATCTACCGGCTGGCCTCGGCCCGCAAGGGCGTCTTCGTCAATCCGGCGCTGACCGAGCCCTTCGGCCTGACCCTGATCGAGGCGGCGGCGAGCGGCATTCCGATCGTGGCGACGGAAGACGGCGGCCCGCGCGATATCGTCGGCAATTGCGACAACGGCCTCCTCGTCGACGTTCTGGACACCGATGCGATCACCGAGGCGATCCGCAAGGTGCTGGAAGACGACGACGTCTGGGAGACCTACGCCAGGAACGGCGTCAAGGGCGTCAGGACCCACTATTCCTGGGAGGCCCATTCGCGGACCTATCTCGACGAGGCGGTGCCGGTCATCGACCGCTCGGGCCTGTTGTTCCGCCCGGAACTGCGCCGCAAGGACTCCGTCTACCGCGACCGGGCGATCTTCACCGATCTCGACCAGAACCTTCTCGGCGATCCGGACTCGCTGCCGGAGTTCGTCGAACGGATGCGGCGCAACCGGTCGACGGCGAGCTTCGGGATTGCCACAGGCCGCCGGCTCGACAGCGCGCTGAGGGCGCTGCGGCGCAACAAGATCCCCGAACCGGACGTGCTGATCACCTCCGGCGGCACCCAGATCCACTATGCGCCGGACCTGACGGCGGATGTTGCCTGGGCGCGCCACATCGACCACCACTGGATGCCGCGCAAGGTGCGCAAGCTGCTTGCCGACACGCCGGGCCTGGAACTGCAGCCGCCCGCGGAACAGAGCTGGTTCAAGATCAGCTACTATTACGACCCCAGCATCGCGCCCTCGATGGACGAACTGAACAGCCTGATGCACCGCGAGGAAATGGCGGTGAACATCATGCTGTCCTTCGGCCAGTTCCTCGACATCCTGCCGATCCGGGCCACCAAGGGCCTGGCCGTGCGCTACGTCACCGACCGCTGGGGCATCCCGATCGACCAGACGCTGGTCGCCGGCGGCTCCGGCGCCGACGAGGACATGATGCGCGGCAATACGCTGGCCGCCGTGGTCGCCAACCGCCACGACGAGGAGCTGTCGCAGCTCGTCGACCTGGAGCGGATCTATTTCGCCACCCAGCCCTTCGCCCGCGGCATCCTGGAAGCCATCGACCACTACGATTTCTTCGGCGAGTGCCGGGCACCGGAGCCGGAGGAAAAGGAAACGGAAAGCGCGGAGACCTGAGCGGCAGGCGCCTGTCCCCGCGCAGCGGCGTCCTTGCCGTCGGTCCGCAATCCGCCGGGACGGCCGGGATGGCCTGACGTCCCCTCCAACAGCTTGCTTGCGGCCGGGCCATCCGGCCAGTCCGGGCGAGCGCCGCCGCCCCTTCCGGGCGGCATTCGACAACCGCACCGCCCTTCCCTATGTAAGGGATGAGACATTCCGTCGTATGCAGGTTTCGGCCCTTCCGGCCGCACGGCACACGGCACCGCGGTCGCGGTCCTTCCAATCAATCTCTGGTCCATAGAACGGGAGCGGACATGAGCATCCAAAACGGCGTGGTCGAAGACCTCAAGGCCTTTGTCGAAGAACACAGGCCGGCAACGCACATGGTTCTTCACCACATCACCTCTCTCGACCGCCGCTTCATGCTGCGCAGCGACCTGCTCGATGCGTTGCGGTCGATCCCCGAAGAGGACACGCAGGACGGCATCCCGATGCAGGACACGGTGCTGGTCAAGACGCTTGAAAAGGCCCAGGAAGCGGCCCGAGACGGCGACTGGTTCTACCTGTCGCTGAGGGTGCGGATCGCGCGCTGGGCCTATGTGCGCATCCACCTCGACACGCTCGACGTCGAAGAGGTGTCGACCGACACGTACCTGCAATGCATGGAAAAGCTGGCGCTCGGCACCGGGCCGGTCGAGAACGACTGGACGCTGGAAATCGACTTCGAGCCGTTCACCCGCGAGTTCTTCAAGATGCGGGAATCGCGCTCCATCGGTTCCGGCGTCGAATTCCTCAACCGGCGGCTTTCCAGCCTCCTGTTCGACGGCCATGGCGACGGCGACCGCAAGCTTCTGGAATTCCTGCGGGTGCACCGCTATCTCGGCCAGCAGCTCATGCTCAACGACCGGATCAGCGACGTTGCGGGCCTGCGCGACGCGCTGCGCCGGGCGCTGGAAATCCTCTCCCGCGAGGAGCCGGAGACGGAATGGACCGACCTTGCGGTCAAGCTCCACCCCCTCGGCTTCGAGGTCGGCTGGGGCCGCAACGCCGAACTCATCGCGGAGATGATGCAGAACCTGCTCGACATCCTGGAGGCGCCCTCGCCGCGGATGCTGGAGCAGTTCCTGGCCAGCGTGCCGATGATGTTCTCGGTGGTGATCCTGTCGCCGCATGGCTGGTTCGGCCAGGCCAACGTTCTCGGACGGCCCGACACCGGCGGCCAGATCGTCTACATCCTCGACCAGGTGCGGGCGCTGGAGCGGGAAATGCGCGACCGGCTGGCGCGCCAGGGCCTCGACATCGAGCCGCGCATCGTCGTCGTCACCCGGCTCATTCCGGAGGCCGACGGCACCAGCTCCGACCAGCGCCTGGAGCCGATCGTCGGCACCCACAGCGCCACCATCCTGCGCGTGCCGTTCCACAATGCCGACGGCACCGTGCATCCGCACTGGATATCGCGGTTCGAGATCTGGCCGTATCTGGAGCGCTTCTCCTTCGACGTGGAGCGCGAGGTGCTGGCCGAGCTCAACAGCCGGCCGGACCTCATCATCGGCAACTATTCGGACGGCAACCTGGTCGCCACGCTGTTGTCGCAGCGGCTGAAGGTGACCCAGTGCAACATCGCCCACGCGCTGGAAAAGACGAAGTACCTCTACTCGGACCTGTTCTGGCACGAGAACGACGACCACTACCATTTCAGTTGCCAGTTCACGGCGGATATCATCGCCATGAACGCCGCCGACTTCATCATCACGTCGAGCTTCCAGGAGATCGCCGGCACGCCGGACAGCGTCGGCCAGTACGAGTCGCACGGTGCCTTCACGATGCCGGGGCTCTACCGGGTGGTGCACGGCGTCGACGTGTTCGATCCGAAATTCAACATCGTCTCGCCGGGCGCGGACTCCAACGTCTACTTCCCGCCGAGCGACACGGACCGGCGCCTGCCGCACCTGGAATCGGAAATCGAGGAACTGGTCTTCACGCGCGATCCGGGCGGCGACATCCGCGGCAAGTTCGCCCATCCGGACAAGCCGCTGCTGTTCTCCATGGCGCGCATGGACCGCATCAAGAACATCACCGGGCTCGCGCGGTGGTTCGGCGAGTCCGAGAAACTGCGTGAGGAATGCAATCTCGTGCTCGTCTCCGGCCATGTCGATCCGGCCAAGTCCGGCGACCAGGAAGAGGGCGAGCAGATCCACGAGATGCACCGGATCATGGACGAGTACGGTCTCAATGACCAGGTCCGCTGGCTCGGCATGCATCTGGAAAAGCAGTTCTCCGGCGAGCTCTACCGGTTCGTCGCCGACCGCAAGGGCGCGTTCGTGCAGCCGGCCCTGTTCGAGGCGTTCGGCCTGACGGTGATCGAGGCGATGAGCACCGGCCTGCCGACCTTCGCCACGTGCTTCGGCGGCCCCCTGGAGATCATCGTCGACGGCAAGTCGGGCTTCCACATCAACCCGAACCATGGCGACGAGGCGGCGGAAAAGATGGCCAGCTTCTTTGCCGCCTGCAAGAAGGACCCGTCGCGCTGGACGACGATCTCCGACCAGGCCCTGAAGCGCGTCGAAGAGCGCTACACTTGGAGCCGCTATGCGGAACGGCTGATGACGCTGTCGCGGATCTACGGTTTCTGGCGCTACGTCACCGACCTGGAGCGGGTCGAGACGCGGCGCTACCTGGAAATGCTCTACGGCCTGCAGCTCCGGCCGCTGGTCGAGAAGATGGCGAGCTAGACAAGGGGCGCCAACCAAGGGGCGGGGGCATTCCCGCCGCTCCCGCTGCCCTCATTCCGTTGGCGTCTTGGCGAAGGCGCTGATCAGGCGGTCCGAGAACTTTTGCGTCCTCAGGATATGGGTGCGGGTGATTTCCGTTGCCCGGGCGGCGTCGCGCTTCAGCGCGGCGTCGAGCAGGGTCTTGTGGTCCTCGCGGGCCGCGGTCAGGATTGCCTGCTCGCGCAGCGCCACCCGCCGGTAGCGGTAATGACGCGTAAAAAGCTGGTTGTAGAACGCGCGCAGCGTCGCCGACGGACAGGCGGCGCCGAGCTGGTCGTGGAAGGCGCGGTTCGCCGTTTCCAGGGCCCTGAGGCTCGCCTCGTTCTCGATGTCGACCGCCTGCTCCTGCTTGTCGAGGCCGTGATAGGCGCCGACCAGCGCCATCTCCCAGTCATCGTCGCCGGCCTCCACCGACTGGCGCACCACATCCACCTCGATCAACAGCCGCGCCTGGATGATGTCGGCGAGATCCTCAGCGGAAAACGGCGCCACGGAAAAGCCGCGGCGGTCATTGGCGATCACCAGCCCGTCGGAAATCAGCCGGTTCAGCGCCTCGCGGATGATGGTGCCGCTGACGCCGTAGTCGTCCTTGATATGCTGGGCCTTCAGCCGCGACTCCGGCGCATAGCGCCCGAGCACGATGGCCTCGCGGATGGACTCGTAGACTTGTTCGATCAGCGTCATGGGCCGACTCGGACTCCCCCTGTTTCTCAACAAAATGCATGACTGCTCGAATTTGGCAAATTATCGGTAATTCTATTTTTTATCGATATTTTTGTTGACGCCGGTCCGAGCTGCGAGTAATTCTTAACGCCAACAGGAGCGCGTCCCGGCCAACGGGACGCCGCCGCCGGCATGCCCCGGCGGTGCGACACCAAAGGGGGAGAGCCCATGATCGACCTTCGCGACATCTACAACGTCCGGCTCGGTACCGACGACCTCGACGGAGCCCAGCATTTCGGCACCGAGATCCTCGGCCTGCAATGCGTGCTTCGGACCGACGATCACGTCTATCTGCGCTCCGACAAGCGGCACCATTCGGTCGCCTTCTTCAAGGGCGAGAAGAAGGACAGCACCATTGCCTTCGAGCTGAAGCGCTGGGACGGGCTCGACGACGCACTGGCCGAGCTGGAGGCCGCCGGCGTCGCATGCGGGCGCGGCAGCGACGAGGAAGCCGCCGTCCGCTTCACCCACGAATTCGGCTGGTTCATCGATCCGACCGGCAACCGGGTGGAGCTTCTCGCCCGTCCGTTCGACGCCAACCGGCCCTACCATCCGAACCGGCCGACCGGCATTACCGGCTTCGGCCATGTCGGCCTCAACACCACCGACCCCAAGCGCGACCAGGCCTTCTGGCTGAGCCATTTCAACGCCCGGATCTCCGACTGGATCGGCCCGGCCCCGCTGATGCGCGTCAATGCCCGGCACCACCAGATCGCCCTGTTCCCGACCAAGGGCCCCGGCATCCAGCACATCAACCACCAGGTCGACACCATCGACGACCTCCTGAAAGCCGCCTACTACTTGCAGGACAAGCAGGTGCGGATCGTCTTCGGACCTGGGCGCCACGCCACTTCGGGCGGCTACTTCCTCTATTTCGAGGGCCATGACGGCAACACCTTCGAGTTCTCCACCAGCGACCGGATGATCATCGAGGACGAGGCCAACTACCGGCCGCGCCAGTTCGCCCTTGAGGACGAGTCCTTCTGCCTGTTCGGCGCCAAGCCGGACATCGCCGAGTTCCGCAAGTAGCCCGCTTGCGCGCATTGCCGCCGGCGCCGATCGCGGGGCCGGCGTCGTGCGGCCGGATCGATGCCGGTCCCGCTCCTGTCGCAATTCGCGCGTCAAAAATAACGATATTTTTCATTTTGACGATATTTTTTCCTCGCGTCGGTTGACATGGAATAAATTATATATAAAGCATATTTTTATCGATATTAAGAGCCTTTCGCAAAAGGGGCCATCACCAGGGAGGACGACATGGCGTCGGCCGCAAACGACAGAGCCGTCAAGGCCGCGGAGCACCACGACACCGACCCGTCGTCCCTTGCCGCCCGCGCTGGATGGATCGGCCGGGTCAGCGGCATCCTCGCCCGCGGCGAGGCCATCGTCGCCGGATCGCTCGCCGCCTTCACCTTCCTCCTGCTGCTCCTCAACGTCGTCACCCGCGCCCTCTCCGTCCCGATCCTGTGGGTCGACGAGCTTGCCGTCTTCGCCATGGTGTGGATGGCCTTCGTCGGCGCCTCGCTTGCCATTCATCACCGCGGCCACATCGCGGTAACCCTCGTCTCCGACGCCCTGCCGTCGCGGCCGAAGGCGTGGCTGGCGCTGACCGTCGACCTCTTGCTGCTCGCCTTCATCCTCACCCTCCTGGTGCTGATCTGGCGCTGGTTCGATCCGGTGACGGCGCTTTTCGCGGAGAACCTGGAAGCCTTCAGCCTCATCGACTTCAACTTCATCTACCAGGAGCCGACGGTCACCCTCGGCGTGCCGAAATTCTGGTTCTGGCTGATCCTGCCGATCTTCTGCCTCACCACCATCGTCCACAGCCTCAGCAACATCGCCGTGAGCCTCGGGCGCCTCGGCGGCTGGGAGTAGCGCCGTGGCGGTCGGTCTTTCCTTTTTCGCGCTCCTGCTCACCGGCGTGCCGATCGCCTTCGTGCTCGCGGCCTCCGCGCTGATCTACGTGGCCGTCAGCGGCAACACCGTCCTCTTCCAGTCCTATCCCTCGCAGTTCTTCGGCGGCCTGGAGAGTTACGGGCTGCTTGCCCTGCCGCTGTTCATCCTGCTCGGCGAACTGATGAACGAGGGCGGCATCGGCCGGCGGCTGATGACCCTTGCAATGGCGATGATGGGCCAGGTGCGCGGCGGTCTCGCCTACGTCAACCTTGCCGCCAATGTGATGATGGCATCGATCCTCGGCTCGACGGTTGCCCAGATCGTCGTCATGAGCCGGCTCGCCGTGCCGGAGATGGACCGGGCCGGCTATCCGCGCGACGTCTCCATGTCGATCACGGCCGCCGCCGGCATGCTGGCGCCGATCATCCCGCCGTCGATGCTGTTCATCGTCTATGGCGTCATCGCCCAGATCTCCATCGGCGATTTGTTCATCGCCGGCATCGTGCCGGGCCTGCTGCTGGCCGCCGCCTTCCTCGTCGTTATCGCCGTCCTCGGCCGCATCCACGGCTTTCCGACCAACGAGAAGATGTCGTGGAACGCCCGCCTCAAGGCCGTCGCCGATGCGCTGCCGGCAGCCCTCATCCCGATCACCATCGTCGGCTCGATCCTCGGCGGACTGGCGACGCCGACGGAGGCGGCCGCCATGGCGGCGATCGTCTCGATCCTGATCGGCAAGTTCGTCTACCGGGAGCTGGAGATCTCCCATCTCGGCCCGGCCTTCGTGCGCGCCGCGCGCAGTTCGGCCGTCGTGCTCTTCGTCATTGCCGCGGCCGGCGTCTTTTCCTGGGTGATCACCTTTGAGAACATCCCGACGCTGGTCGCCGACTGGCTGCAGGACCTGACGACCTCGCCGATCGTCTTCCTGCTGGTGCTGAACCTGTTGCTGCTTCTGGTCGGCATGATCATCGACCCGATCCCGGCGCTGATCCTGATCGTGCCGGTGTTGCTGCCGGTCGCCACCGACGTCTACCAGATCAACGCCACCCATTTCGGCGTCATCATCTGCCTCAACCTTGCCGCCGGGCTGCTAACGCCGCCGGTCGGAACCGGGCTGTTCACCGCCGCGTTGATGAGCGGCATCAAGGCGGAACGGATCGCGCTCCTGGTCGCGCCGTTCCTGGCCGCTGCCGCCGCGGTGATCGTGCTCCTCGTCCTGTTCCCCGGTCTCATGTCCCTGATCTGACCGCCAGCAAACGCAAGCATCGAACGAACACAAAAACACACGGAGGAAGACATGCACTTCAGACCCGCCGCCGCCCTTCTCGCCCTCGGCATCCTCGCCGCCCCGAGCCTTGCCGCGGCCGACGACTACCGCATCGGTCTCATCACGCCGCCACCGCACCAATGGACCAAGACCGCGACCGCGCTGGCCGAGGACCTCAAGGCCAAGAGCGACGGGCGCATCAACCTCACCGTCTTTCCGAGTGGCCAGCTCGGCTCGGAGTCGGAGATGCTGCAGCAGCTCCAGACCGGGGCGCTCGATTTCGCCTTCCTGACGCTCGGCGAATTCGCCAACCGGCGCGACGACTACGGCATCTTCCTTGCCCCCTATATCGCCAAGGACGTGCCGGCGGCGCGCAAGCTTCTCTCCGGCCCGACGGCCCAAAAACTCCTGAAGTCGGTCTCCAAGCTCGGCCTCGTCGGCTTCGGCTACGGCATGGCGGGCCTGCGCCAGATCGTCATGCGCGGCGAGATCACGTCGGGCGCACAGCTTGCCGGCAAGAAGATCCGCACCGTGCCGTTCAAGCCGGAGCTCGATTTCTGGGTCAAGGTCGGCGCCGCACCGACGCCGATGCCGCTGCCGGCGCTCTACGACGCCTTCGCCAACGGCCAGATCGACGGCATGCAGATCGACTTCGAGGGCACCTGGAATTCCAAATACTACGCCCATGCCGGCACGATCATCGAATCCAACCACATGATGTTCCCGATGGTCGCCGTCGGCTCGGCCCGCAAGTGGCGTGAGGTCAGCGACGAAGACAAGAAGCTGATCGCCGAGGCGATGGCTGCCCGCCTCGACAGCCTCGTCGCCGCCTATGAGAGCATCGATGCGGACTATCTCGCCAAGCTGCAGACCAGCAAGGTGCCGGTGATCACCGTCGACCGCACCTTCTTCGGCGAGGCGATCGACGCCTGGTACGCCGAATGGCGCGAGCGCGCGCCGCTCCTGAAGGAGCTTGAGGCCGAAGCGGCGGCCATGTAGGCGCCGACCGGCCTTGGCAATCCCGTCCGGCGGCATCCGTGCCGCCGGATTTTCTCTTTCCCTCCCCTCCCGGTATGTCCATGAGCGATATCGATCCCGCCCTTTCCGTGGCCGTGCGCAAGGCCGCCCGCGCGCTCGGCCGCCACGGCCTCGTCCACGCCTATGGCCATTGCTCGGCACGGATCGATGCCGACCGGTTCCTGGTCACGCCGTCGAAACCGCCGGGGCTGACCGAGCCGGGCGAGGCGTGTCAGGTGGTGCCGGTTGAGGGTCCGCTGCCGGACGGCATCCTCGGCGAGGTGCGCATCCACCAGCGCATCTATCGGACGCGCCCGGAGGTCGGCGGCGTCGTGCGGTTCATGTCCCCGCAAATGATGGCGCTCGCCGCCCTCGGCCTGACGCCGAAACCCCGGCACGGTTTCGGCGCCTATTTCGCGCCGGCGCCGGCGCTGTGGGACGATCCGCAGCTCGTGCGCGACGACGACAAGGCTGCCGGCGTCGTGGCCGCCCTCGGCAGCGGCCGGGCCGTTATGATGCGCGGCAACGGAGCGGTGACGGCCGGCGAGACATTGCAGAAGGCTGTCGGCCTTGCCTTTTACCTGGAGGACGCCTGCCGGGTGGAGCTTGAGGCGCTCCGCACCGGCCTTGCCGAGACCGCGCCCCTGCTCGATGCCGACGAGGCCAGGCTGAGGGCGACGGACGCCGGCATGATCTTTGAACGCCTGTGGGATTATCTCACCGCCGGCGACCCGGAATAGGCCAAAGCCCTTACCCTTTTCGCTCTCCTGCACTAAAAAGCGGGTAACCCCTTCCTTTCGACCGGGCCGGCACTCCTTTCTCCCTTGCCGGCGTCACGGCCGTTCCCGCATTCCAAGGAGAGCTCCATGGACTACACCACGCTCGGACGCACGGAGCTTCGCGTCTCCACCCTCTGCCTCGGCTCCATGACCTGGGGCTCCCAGAACACCGAAGCCGAGGGCCACGCCCAGATCGACCGCGCGCTCGATGCCGGCATCAACTTCATCGACACGGCCGAAATGTACCCGGCCAATCCCGGCCCGTCCGACTATCCCGGCAAGACCGAGGACTATATCGGCACCTGGATCGAAAAATCCGGCCGGCGCGGCGACGTGGTGCTGGCCACCAAGATCACCGGCGAGGGCTCCTCGCGGGCGCGCGGCGGTGCGCCGATCACGCCGCAGGCGATCCGCGAGGCGCTCGATGCCTCGCTGAAGCGGCTGAGGACCGACTATGTCGACCTCTACCAGCTCCACTGGCCGAACCGCGGCAGCTACCATTTCCGCAAATACTGGGACTACGACCCCACCGGCATCGACCCCGCCGTCGTGCGCCAGGACATTGCCGACACGCTCGGCGAACTGCAGCGCCAGGTCGAGGCCGGCAAGATCCGCCATGTCGGCCTTTCCAACGAGACCGCCTGGGGCACGCGCCAGTTCCTGGAGATTTCCGAGCGCGAGGGCCTGCCGCGGGTGGCGACGATCCAGAACGAATACTCGCTGATGTGCCGTATCTTCGACCTCGACCTCGGCGAGCTCGCTTGCGCCGAAGACGTCGACCTCCTCGCCTATTCGCCGCTCGCCTGCGGCATCCTTTCGGGCAAATATGCCGGCGACACAACGCCGGAGGGTTCGCGGCGGTCCCTCAACGCGACCATCAACGGGCGCCTCGTTCCGACGATCTGGCCGGCCCACGACGCCTATCTGGAGATCGCCAGGAAGCACGGCCTCGATCCGGCGCAGATGGCGCTCGCCTTCTGCCTGACGCGCCCATTCATGGGCTCCGTCATCTTCGGCGCCACCTCGATCCCGCAACTGGAGACCGCACTCGGTGCGGCCGACCTGACGCTCTCCGACGAGGTGATGGACGACATCAAGGCGGTCCACCGGCAACACCCGATGCCGTTCTGAGTCGCCGTCCGAAAACCGTGCCGCCGGCAAGACCCGACGGCCGGAAGCGGCTCGATATGCGACCCGTTCGCCCGGTCAAGATGCAGAGATGTACTTTTTCAATGTGATCGGCATCGCCGACGTCAACTGGCGCCGGGCGGACGCAACGATGCCGGAACACCATGACGGGCAGCGGCCTCGGCGATGAGATCGACGCCGCGCTCCATGCGCTCCTCCGGCACATAGGCAAAGCCGAGGCGGAAGGAATTTTTCGGCGCGCGCGCCATGAAGAACGTCGCACCCGCATCGACGATGACGCCCTCCTCTCTGAGCGATGCGCTGAACGCGGTGGCGTCGAAGCCTTCCGGCCCCGTCAGCCAGAACGAGGTCCCGCCGACGGAGTGCCTGACGGAGAATGCCGAAAGCCTGGTGTCGATCGCCGCCTTCATGCGCCGCCAGCGCTCGCCGTGGCGGCGCACCAGCGTGCGCAGGTGCCGGTCGTAATAGCCGAGGCCGAGGAATAGCGCGGTCGTTTCCTGCAGGATCGTCGGCGGATGCCTGAGCAGCATGGTGCGGATCGCCCGAGCTTCCGCAATGATCTGTCGGCTGGCCACGATGAAGCCGATCCGGAGCCCCGGCGACAGGGTCTTCGACAGGCTGCCGACATAGATGACCCGGCCGTTGCGGTCGAGCGCCCGGAGCGTCGGCGAGGCATCCGCCCCGCCATGCATCTCCGCCTCGTAGTCATCTTCCAGGATGAAGAAATCGTCGCGATCGGCGCGGGCGACGAGGTCTTCCCGGCGCGCCATCGTCATGGTGACAGAGGTAGGGAACTGGTGGCTGGGCGTCGTATAGACCAGCTTGCAGGCTGGCGGGATGTGTTCCGGCACCAGCCCATTGTCGTCGACGGCAACGCCGGCCACCCCGTTGCCGGTGAGCGTGAAGGCGTTGCGGGCGTCCGGGTATCCGGGGTCCTCCACCGCGATCGGCCCCGCCTTGCGGGCGAACAGGAGCCCCATGATCGCCAGCGCGTTCTGGGCACCGAGGGTCACCATGATCTCGTCATCGCCGGCAAGGACGCCGCGATAGTGGAGCAGCCGCTGGCGGAGCTGCTGCAGCAGGTGGGGGCTGTCGCCGGCGATGTACTCCCCCGTCCATTCCGTCAGGGTGGACCGCTTCAGCGCCTGGCGGGAGCACTCGCGCCAGGCATCGATCGGGAACAGCGCCGGATCGGTCTGATTGTAGATGAACGGATAGGGATAGTCGGCCCAGTCGGCCGGATGGTCGACCCGCTTCAGCGACGACGGCGCATGCGGGCCGAAGTCGACGGTCTCGGTGTCCGGCGCAGCGCCGCCCCGGTCCGCCGGGACGACCGGCAGCGCGGCGGCGCTCACCACATAGCCCGAGCGATCCTTCGCCTCCAGCAGCCCGAGATCGACGAGCCGCGAATAGGCCGCGAACACCGTGTTGCGCGAGACCTGAAGCTGGCCGGCCAGCGCCCGGCAGGAGGGCATGCGAAACCCCGGCGGCAAGGCGCCGCGCGAGATCGCCGCGCTGACCTGTTCGCAGATCCGGTCGCGCAGCCTCAGTCCGGGGTTCTGCGGCAGCTCGAAGATCCGTGACGTCAGGATGTCCATGTCGCTCGCCTCCTTGCGTCGCACCGAGACTGGCACAGCCTTCGCCATCTGTCCCTCAGAAACCGATCACCTGTCCCTTTTCCTCTCCCCCGGCTGCCCGCATTGTCGTGAGAGCCACGCTCGAAGGGAGACGATCAATGGACAAGGCGACAGAGACCACGGCGGCATCGGGCCTTGAGACGGACTGGTCCCGGGAGGCAATCCTTGACAGGCGCGACCGCTATTTCGCGGCGACGCAGCGCGCCTTCGTTCCCTATGAGACGCCGCTCGTCATCCGGCAAGGCAAGGGCCAGTATGTCTGGGACGAGGACGGCAACCGGCTGATCGACCTCCTCGGAATGAACCTGTGCATCAGCGTCGGCCACGCGCATCCGGCGGTGACCGCCGCGGTCAAGGACCAGGTCGACCGGCTGACGCACTGCACGACCATGTTCCATCATCCGGTGCCGGCGCATTTCGCCGAAGAACTCGCCGCCACCATGCCGGCGGGCGAGGACTGGGTCGTCCACTTCACCAATTCCGGCACCGAGGCCATCGACCTCGCCATCATGCTGGCGCGATCGGCCACCGGCAATTCCGACATGCTGGCGCTGCGCAATTCCTATCACGGCGCCACCTACGGGGCGCAGGGCGTCACCGGCGTGCGCAACTTCCGGCACAATATCGGTCAGCTTTCGAACATCAGCTTCGTTGCCGAGCCGAACCAGTATCGCGGCATCTTCGGGGCGGGCACCGAGCCCTATCTGGAGGAGATCGACCGCACCATCGCCTACACCACGAGCGGGGCGCTTGCCGGCATGATCATCGAGCCGGTGCAGGGCTATGGCGGCATCGTCGTCATGCCGGACGGCTATCTGAAGGGTGCCTTCGAGCGCGTGCGCGCGGCCGGGGGCCTGTGCATCGTCGATGAGGTGCAGTCCGGCTTCGGCAAGACGGGCGAGGCCATGTGGGGGTTCGAGCGCCACGGCGTCGTCCCCGATATCGTCGTCATGGCCAAGGGCATCGGCAACGGCATCCCGCTCGGCGCCGTCGTCATGAAGCGCCATGTCGCGGAAGCGATGCGCGAGAAATTCCTGTTCCACACCTATGGCGCCAACCCGGTCGCCTGTGCCGCCGGCCGCGCCGTCTTGCAGGTGATCAGGGACGAGAACCTGATCGAGAACGCCCGCACCGTCGGCGCAGCGCTGATGGAGCACCTGGAAAGCCTGAAGCAGCGCTACCAGGTCATCGGCGACGTGCGCGGCCGCGGCTTCATGATGGCGATCGAACTGGTCAAGGACCGCCAGACCCGGGAGCCTGCGCCGGAGGCCACCGCGAAGGTGTTCGAGCGGACCCGCGACAACGGCCTCATCATGTCGAAATCGGGCAACTTCAAGAACATCCTGCGCATGGTACCGCCGCTGTGCCTGTCCATGGACGACGTGGAGCCCGTCGCCGAGGCGCTGGACAGGTCGTTCAGCGGCGTGTCGCCGGAGTAGGTGGTGACGGAGAAGACCGCGTCTCCCGCGCTGCAGCCGGCACCCCGACGTGCCGATCTCCCTGCCTCGCCGCCAGTCCGACCGATATCGCAACCCGCACCTCGGGTCGGCCGACCGCTGTACATGACACCGTGCCCCGGCGGGGGCGGTTGACGCATGCGCCTGCCGCCGGCGGAGGACGCATGGGCCCAGGCCCAGTACTTGCCATTCAACAGTTTAAATATGCCCTTTTCGGAGCAAAGACCGGTGGTTGTTTTTCCCGGCACCAGAATCCGGATCGCAATGCCATTTTGAAACGGCCAATTTGGAGAATAATCGGCTCAATTCGATTCCCGACGTGGCACCGAATTCCTCCTTTCGGAGCAAGGTTGGGACCGGGACGTCCTCGTTCTGCGGATAGCGGCGAATGTGACGCATCTTTATACTATTCATCGTGACACAATAAATTTGCAAACCGTGCTAAACGCATCTTCCAAAAATCGCTATCCGCCAAACAAGAAAACAGCCACCAGAGGTTCCGAACAAAAAGAACAATCTTCTGCCAATACGGGGCTGGCAATGACCGTAGCATGCGACCAAGAAAGACCTAAACCGAAAGTACGTCTGGCTGCCGTTACCTCTGAAGACAGGATGACCAGGGATTCCTGGCTGATCCTGATTGTTGTTTGCATCGCCTGGATTTTCGACGCTGCCGACGGCACCATCTTCTCCCTGACCATGCCGCTCATCCGGGAAGAGTTTCACCTGTCGCAATCCGCGATCGGGCTGATCGGCACGATGTTCCTTGCCGGCGCGACGCTGGGCTCGTTCACCCTTCCCATCATCGGCGAAAAATACGGCCGCCGCTGGGGCATGATCACCTGCGTCGGCATGTACTCCGTCTTCACCGGAGCAATCGGCCTTGCCGGCAGCGCCATGACCGTCGGCATCGCGCGTTTCCTGACCGGCATCGGGACCGGCGGCGAATGGCCCATCGGCGCCACCTATCTGGCCGAGGTCGTGCCGCCGAAGAAGCGCGGATTCTGGATGGGCATCATGCAATCCGGCTATCCGCTCGGCTATTTCCTCGCCAGCGTCATCTTCGCCACCGTCGCAGCCCTCGGGCTCGGCTGGCGCGCCTGCTATTTCGCACTCGTGCTGCCGGCGCTGATCATCATTCCCGTCGTCAGCCGGTTCAAGGAGAGCCAGACCTGGGTGGATCGCAAGAACGCCTCGGACGCGGACGCGACGAAGGTGTGGCGGACGCGCGAAGGCTTGTCGGCGCTGTTTGCGACGCCGGAAGACCGCAAGGCGACGATCGTCGCCTCGGTGCTGCATATCACGCTCGGCGTCTATGGCTGGGGCGCGACGATCTGGCTGCCCTCGGCGCTGGTCAGCGACTTCGGGGCGACCTCGGGGCAGATCGGCAGCGTCTTCATCATCATCTACGCGGTTGCGACGGTCGGCTATCTGCTGTCCGGATGGCTGCAGGACCGCATCGGCCGCCGCTGGTGCATCATCGTCTGCCTGATGCTCGGCATGACGGCGGTGGTCGGCCTCAACGTTCTGCGCTGGATGGACGCGCCGTCGATGATGGCCGTGTTCGGACTGGCAATCCTGCTGGGCTTTGCCCAATCCACCAACACGCCGCTGATCACCTACACGAGCGAGATCTTTTCCTCCAAGAACCGGTCGATGGGGCTCGGCTTCTCGGTCGCGAGCGGCAAGGTCGCCGCCATCCTCTGCCCCACCGTCATGGGCGTGATCGCCGACTATTCCAGCGTCAGCACGGCCCTCTTCTACTCAACACTGTTCGGCTGGCTGGCAATCCCCGTCGCCCTCTGGGGCAAGGAAACCGCGGGGAAGACCCTGGCCTGATCGCGTCACCGAACACCGCCGGCGCCTGAAGGCGCCGCCCCCTCCTCTCGATCCGTTTCCGGGCGCAGTCGGCGCACAGGCTAGGTGCGCCCGGAATCCCTCCAACAGTCCCCGACTGTCCTTTCCTCCGTGCAACAGGAGAAGTTCCATGAAAATCAAATCGATCACGGTCACGCCGTTCAGCGTTCCCTACAAGCATGTGGTGAAGTGGGCCGCAGGCGTTCTCACCGCTTCCGATCACCTCATCGTGCGCATCGAAGCGGAGGACGGCACCTGCGGCCATGCCGAGGCGATCCCGCGCCCGATGATCTATGGCGAGACCCAGGAAGGCATGTACTACGCGCTGACCAAGCATCTGATCCCGCCGCTGATCGGCGAGGATTCGCTCAACCTTGAGCGCATCTGGGAAAAGATGGAGCGCCTGCAGTGGAACCCGGCGGCCAAGGGCGCGATCGACGTCGCCCTGTGGGACCTCAATGCCCGGCTGCTCGGCGTCTCGGCGGCGCAGCTCCTCGGCGGCCCCTATCGCACGGATGTTCCGGTCTCCTGGCAGATCCCGCTGGTGTCGAACGAACAGGCGATCGCGGAGCTCAAACGCCTGACCGGCGAAGGGTTCATCTGCTTCAAGGTCAAGGGCGGACCCGATCCGGACAACGACATCGCGCTGTTGAAGGAGATGCGGGCGGAGGCCCCGAATGCGCGGCTCTATATCGATGCCAACATGGACTACGGCCGCCAGGACGCGATCCGCGTCATGAAGGCGCTCGAAGGCGTCATCGACAGCCTGGAGGAACCGATCCGGGCGTCCGACGATGCCGGCCGCCTCGATCTGGCCGCGCGGACGAATATCCCGATCCTGACCGATGAATCGAGCTTCACGGTCGAGGCTGTCTACCATCAGCTACAGCTCGGCGCAGTCCGCGAGATCGGCATCAAGATCCCGCGCACCGGCTTCACCAAATCGCGCAAGATCGTGCACCTGGCGGAGGCCGGCAACCTGCCGGTCCAGGTGTGCCTGCAGGCCGAATGCGACTACGGGGCCGCGGCCTGCGTCCAGTTCGCCGCCGCGTTCCGGCAGATCAGCCTGCCCTGCGAGGTCGCCTGTTATCTCGACTGCGTCGCCGACTCCATCATCAAGAGCCCGCTGGTCATCAAGAACGGCCATACCCAGCTCCCCGAAGGCCCCGGCCTCGGCGTCGAGCTGGATTGGGACAAAATCGAGAAATACCGCGTCAAGATCGGCTAAGGCCGACGCGGGCCGGCGGCAGCCGCCGGCAGCCCGACTGTGCACCATTCGATGGGGCGCGCCGCCGAAAGGCAGCGCGCCCCGTTGTCTTTGTACCGGCGCCCGGAAAAGTAATCCCAAAATTATGGTCAAGTAAAAACGTTGCGGCGTGGTGTCGCAGAAACGTCCTGTCAAACACATTTTGCGGCACGGATGAGTCACGACATTGCTGCGCTGCACAAAACACCCCTCCTTTCATAGGAAAATTGGCTCCTTTCATTATCGATCTGCGAATTGTGGAAACGGTGCCCTGGCTTGTATTTGGTGAAGATAGAGAAGGAAAAACAAAACAGTAGAGCCAAGGAAGCAAGTGGCAATGCAACCAATAGGAATTACGTCGATCGGCGTACATATCCCCTATTACTACATGCAGCGGAATACGATCGCCGCCGCATGGGGGGCACGCGGGCTCAAGGGCTGCCGCAGTGTCGCCAATGTCGATGAAGATGCCGTCACGATGGCGGTCGAGGCAATCAGGGACGCCGGCGCCGACGCATTGGGCGGCGGTATCCAGGCGCTGTATTTCGCCTCGACAACGGCGCCCTACGCCGAGAAGTCCCACGCCGCGATCGTTGCCACAGCGTGCAACCTTCCCGAGACGGTGTTCACCACGGACATCGCCAGTTCGTTGAAGGCCGGCACCGGGGCCCTGCGCATGGCCCTCGATGCGGCCATCGCCCGGCCCGGCACCAATACCGTCGTCGTCGCCGCCGACTGCCGCGACGCCGCGCCCAAGTCGCCGCAGGAACAACTGTTCGGCGATGCCGCCGCCGCGGTGACGATCGGCGACGAGAACCCGATCGCCGTGATCGATCACATGTCGGGCAACACCCGCGAAATCGTCGACGTCTGGCGCAATGCGGGCGAGCGCAACATCAATACGGCCGAGCCGCGCTTCGTCACCGATTGCGGCTACAAATCGGCCATGCAGGCCGCGGTGGCCTCCTTCCTGAAAGAGACCCGCACCAGCGCTCCCGACTACACGCGCCTGGTGATCTCGACATCGGATCTGCGGGAATATCTCGCGGTTTCCAAAAAGCTCGGCTTTTCTCCGGAGCAGGTCCAGGACCCCTTGATGCTGGAAATCGGCTGCTCGGGCACCGCACAGGTGTTCGTCGCCCTGGCCGCTGCCCTGGAGACCGCCACCCCCGGCGACCGGATACTCGTCGCAAACTACGGCAATGGCGCCGATGTGTTCTCGCTGACCGTTACCGACGCGATCTGCCGGTGTCCGCGGCGCAGCCGCATGCGCGACCTCCTTGCGTCCCGGCGCGAGCTTGCCGAATACGGCAGGCTGCTCTCCTTCCGCGGGACCATCGAGCCGGCCGCCGGGGAACCCTTCCGCCTGACGATCTCGACCGCCATGACCTGGCGCGACCAGGGAACCTATCTCGGGCTCGAGGGCAGCGTCTGCGAGGAATGCGGCACCGCCGCCTTTCCGGTGAACCGCGTCTGCCATTCGTGCGGTGCGAAGGACAAGTTCACGGTTTCGCCCAGATCCCACATGGAACCGGAAATATTCACCTATTCCGTCGACCGCCTCGCCGGCCGAAGCGACGATCCCGTCGTTGTCCAGACAGTCGCCGAAGATAAATCCGGCTGCAGATACTACCTGAACATGACGGACTTCAATCCCGAAGAGATCTTCGTAGGTAAAAAACTCAACTTTACCTTACGCAAGATCCACAATCTCGGGAATTTCGTCAACTATTACTGGAAGTTTCGGCCGCTGCGCAAAGCCGAGGAGAAAACCAATGAAGGATAAGGTCGCCATCGTCGGAATGGGCTGCTCCAAGTTCGGCGAGCGCTGGGACATGGGCCTGTCCGACCTGATCATCGAAGCGGCTTACGAGGGCTATGCCGACGCCGGCATCGAACCCGGCCAGATCGATGCCGTGTTCTATTCCAACGGCACCACCGGCGCCCTCGCCGCGACCCCGGTCGCCGACGCGCTGAAGCTGAAGAACATCCCCATCCTGCGCAACGAGAACTACTGCTGTTCCGGCCATATCGCCCTGATCGAGGCGTGCATGGCGGTGGCCAGCGGTGCCTACAAGACCGTGCTCGCCATCGGCGCGGAAAAGCTGAAGGACACCGGCTTTGCCGGGCTCGGCGCCGGACGCGGCATCTCCACGGTGATGGAAGCCCGCCGCACGGCGCCCGGCTCCTTCGCCCTGATCGGTACGCGCTATTTCGAGGAGAACGGCATCTCCTACGATGAAGGCAAGCGGCTGCTGGCCAACATCGCGGTGAAGAACCACGCCAACGGCATGCTCTCCCCGAAGGCGCATTTCCACAAGGAGATCACCGTCGAGGACGTGCTGAAGGCGCCGATCATCGCCACCCCGCTCGGCCTGTTCGACTGTTGCGGCAACAGCGACGGCGCGGCCTGCGCCATCATCACGAGTGCGGAGAACGCCCGCTCGTTCCGCGACGACCCGATCTGGATCAAGGGCTTCGGCATCTCCATGGACGCCGGCCTGCCGCACATGCGGCCGGGCTTCGGCTGGACCAGCTTCGATGCCCTGAAGGTCTCCTCGGGCAAGGCCTACGAGATGGCCGGGATCAAGAACCCGCGCGAGGAGATCGACGTCGCCGAGGTCCACGACTGCTTCACCGTTACGGAGATGCTGATCTACGAGGACTTCGGCTTCAGCGCGCGCGGCCGCGCCCGTGACGACATCGACAGCGGCTTCTTCGAACGCACCGGCGGACTGCCCGTCAATGTCGACGGCGGACTGAAATGCTTCGGCCATCCGGTCGGGGCGAGCGGCATCCGCATGACCTACGAAATCTACAAGCAGCTCCAGGGGCGCACGGACAATCCCGAGCGCCAGCTGAAGGGCGCCGCCCGGGGCCTTTCCCACACCTTCGGCGGCCCACCGCAGCTCAGCGCCGTTCTCATCGCCGGCAACGAAAAAGGCTGAGCAAGCCACAGGAGAAGACAATGGAATACACCAACGGATCGGCCTTGTCGGGGCTGAAGGTCCTCGACATGGGCAGGGTTCTGGCGGGGCCGGCATGCACCGCCCTCCTCGCCGATCTCGGCGCCGACGTCATCAAGCTGGAAACGCCCGGCGTTGGCGACGACTCCCGCATCAACCTGCCCAAGCAGAACGGCCAGAGCACCTATTTCGTCAACTTCAACCGCAGCAAGAAGGGCATCACCCTCAACCTGAAGAAGGGCAAGGACATCTTCCTGCGGCTGATCAAGGAAGTCGACGTCCTCGTCGAGAACTTCCGGCCGGGCGTCATGAAGAAACTCGGCTTCGACTACGAGACGCTGCGGGAAATCAATCCCGGCCTGATCTATGCCGCGGTGTCCGGCTTCGGCCAGACCGGCCCCTACAGCCAGCGGGCCGGCTTCGATCCGGTCGCCCAGGCGCTCAGCGGCATGATGAGCATCACCGGCTATCCGGACCGGCCGCCGGTGCGCTGCGGCTCCTCCGTCGCCGACGTGATGGCCGGCATGAACGCCACCATCGGCATCCTGGCGGCGCTGCAACACCGCCACGCCACCGGCCGCGGGCAGTTTATCGACGCCTCGCTGGTCGAGGCGGCGATCGTCGGCATGGCCAGCGTCAACCAGGTCTACCTGACCACCGGCGTCGTCCCCCAGCGCCAGGGCAACGGCTACACGGCCTGCGCTCCCGGCGGCTGCTACCACGCCATCGGCGGCGAGGTCGCGCTTCTGGCGATGGGTGAGGTGGCCTGGGAGAAGCTCTGCAACATCATCGGACGACCCGAGCTTCTGCAGCGCCCCGAGTTCGCCAACAACGACGAGCGGGTCAAGAACAAGCCGGAACTCGACCGGCTGATCGACGAGGCGACCAGCACGATCCCGATCGACGACCTGGTCGAGCGCCTGCTGGCGGCCAAGATGCCCGTCTCGCCGATCTACAACATCGCCCAGGTGGCGGCGGACCCGCACCTGGCCGACGACCGCCATGTCTTCACCGAAGTCGATCACCCGACGATCGGCAAGGTCAAGATCACCAACCAGCCTTTCAAGATGTCCGAGACCAATCCGCACGTTCGCGGACCTTCGCCGTCGCTCGGCCAGCACAACAACGCGGTCTACCGCGCGCTCGGCTACAGCGACAAGGAAATTGAAGACTTTGCTGCCAACGGAACGATCTGATCAGGGAGTTGAATCAAGATGACACAAGCAGCGATTTCCGACCCACCGAACGTCTCCAAGCCGAAATTCATCGATAAGGCTTTCGTCTACAAGACCTTCATCGTCGTGTTCCTCGGCTGGACGTTCGTCGGGTTCAGCAACACGTTCAACCTGGCGCTGTCCGGCATGATGGAGGAGATGAATTACTCGTCGACCTCGATCGGACTGGTAGTCAGCGTCTATTCGTTCGGTGGTTTCATCAGCGCGCTCTGGCTGCCGTTGCTCGCCGACCGCAAGGGGCGGCGCCTGGGCATGTGCCTGAGCATCGCCTTTGCCACCATCTTCAACAGCATGATCGGTTTCACCACCAGCATCATCCAGCTTCTGCCGCTGCGGTTCATCTCCGCCCATGGCCAGACCTGCCAGTGGGGCATCGGCTCGTCGCACCTTTCCGAGGTCGTCCCGGCACGGGACCGCGGCGCCTTCCTGGGCCTGATGCAGATGGGTACCCCCGTCGGCTATTTCCTGTGCTCGGCGATGTTCACCGTCATGATGACCATGGGCTTTTCGTGGAGAACGTTCAGCCAGATGGGCATCATCGGCATCGTCATCTGCATTCCGGTGATCTTCTGGCTGCGCGAGAGCGACCTGTGGCTGCGCGACCACGGCAAGAAGGTCCCGAACACGGGCGGCGCGGCCGAAGTTCCGCCGGTCACGCGTGAAAAGAAGATCACGACCTGGGAGCTGTTCCGGCCGCAATACCGCAAGAGCACCTTCGTCGGCATGGCGCTGCATTCCATCGGCGCATTCTGGGCCTGGGGCAACACCACCTGGTTCCTGGTCTGCGCAGCGCAGGACTTCGGCATGGACGCGGTCGCACGCGGCAAGCTCAACATGCTGATGTGGGGCGTCGCCATCATCGGCTATCCGCTTGCCGGCAAGATCGGCGACATGATCGGCCGGCGTCGCGGCATGCTGCTGTTCACCGTCATCATCCTCATCGGCACCCTGATGATGTTCGTCTCGAGCAGGTCGGCCACCCCCGACGTCACGCTGCTCTATATCGCAACGCCCATCATCGGCATCGGCCTCGGCGTGCACTCGATCCTGATCGCCTACTCGTCCGAGATCTTCCCGTCCCACGTCAGGGCCACCGGCAACAGCCTGTCCATCGGCGTCGGGCGTCTGTCGGCCGTGTTCTCGATGATGGCGCTCGGCGTGATCGCCGACGTCACCACCCCGACGACAGCCGAACTGGTCTGCGCCATCGGCGGATTCCTGATGGTTCCGATCGTGTATATCTGGGGCGTCGAGACCGCCCGTAAGGAACTGACGGAAATCGCCGACTAGGTCGGGCACCAAATCCCTCCCCCGGGACGCCCGGGGGAGGCTCGACCCGGAGCTGCCTCGTTCTTGGGCGCCTTCGGGTCCTGGACAAAAAGAGCAAGAATAGTTGTTCCGACAGGAGAAAAACGATGCAGGACGTCATGTTGAAGCTCAAAGACAGGCTCAACGGTGTCCCGACGCCGATACCTTCGCCAACAAGTATTACGGGCGGGTTCTGACCGGCGACATCACCCTGAAATACGATGACGAGGTCTACACCTTCGCCGTCCATAACGGGAAAATCATCGACGTCACCGAAGGCATCCCGCTCAGCGGCATCGACCTCGGGGTTTCCGGCGCCAAGAAGGACTGGGACCAGTTCGCTGTCCGCAAGAGCCTCACCGTTTCCACCAACAAGATGAACCCTAACTGCCTCGCCCATATGGGAGCGCCGCTTCGCACGCGGCAGAACTTCAACGCCGTGGCCTATCTCTGCCGCGTGTTCGCCGAAATTCTTGAAGGCACGAAGTAGGAGGCACGATCATGGCAATCACCGGATTCTACAAAAAAGTTCAGGGCATCAAGACCTATTTCGAGACCAATGACGGTCCCGAGGACAGCCCCTACACGATCATCTGCCTGCACACGGCCGGCCGCGAGAACCGTCAGTACCACGACATTCTCGAGATCATGGAGGACAAGTACAAGGTCTACTCGTTCGACATGCCGGCGCACGGCAAGAGCTGGCCGCTGCCGCACAACAAGGCGATCGACACCTTTGAGGGATACGGCGCCTTCGTCTGGGACGTCATCCAGGAGCTGGATGCCAAGAACCCGGTCGTCATCGGCTGTTCGATGGGTGGCAACATCGTCTACTACATCGCCCAGAACTATCCGGTCTCGGCCATCCTCTCCATGCAAGGTGCGGACTATACGCCGACGGTCGATGCCCGCATCCTGGAGATGCTCGACCACCCCTATGTCAGCGTCCAGCACTCGCAGATCGAGTATTCGGAATGCCTGATCGGCCGCGCCTGTTCCGAGGAAGCGCGCGACTTCATCATGCTGGGCGTCGCCCAGGAAATCTCCAGCACCAAATATGCGGACCTGAAGCAGTACACGGGGTTCGACGTTCGCGACAAGATGTCGACGATCACCTGCCCGGTCCTCATCGTCCATGGCGTGGACGATCCCATCGTCACGGAAGAAATGGTCGCCACGACGACGGCTCGACTGACCAATGTGAAGAAGCTGGTCTACAAGCCGGTCCAGGACTACGGCCATTTCCTGATCGTCGAGAACCCGCAGGTCGTCTGCGACTGTCTCGACGAGTTCCTGTCCGATCTTTGACGCCGAGCGCTCGGGGGGCGGCCCGCCCGGCTGCCCCTTGAGAGCGCTGTCGATAGAAACGCCCTTCCTCCCGAAGCTTCGATCCGCCCCGGCCTGACGGGACACGGATTTCGGATGTGCTGAAAACCACTGCGGCAGGCGCCCGGTGGAACGGGAGTGGTCGGCCGATTTTCTTGGGCTATCGGCCGGGTCGTTGCGTCGAGACCGGGTCCTTTTCCTCAACTCCGGGACATCTCCTCAAAGGGAATTCCCCGGGGCTTTGTCTTTCCAACATCGGCACACGTCCGGGAGTACTTTCGTGGCTAACTGCTCGCCCCTTGCACTGGTCGTCAACTGCGGCTCGTCTTCGCTGAAATTCGCCCTCTTCGATACATCCATGCCCGCTCCTCTCGTCGACGGACTTGCCGAACGCCTGGGTTCCGACGAGGCGACGATCCGGTTCCACATCGACGGCACACGCCGGACGACGCCGATCGCCGGCGCAGGACACCAGCAGGCATTCGATGCCCTGCTTGCCTTTCTGACCGACCACGGGCTTAGCGCACGCATCGGCGCGGTCGGGCACCGCGTGGTCCATGGCGGCGAGCGCTTCACGACATCGGTCGAGATCACCGAGGAGGTGATGGCCGGCATCGCGGAATGCGCGGTGCTCGCGCCGCTCCACAATCCGGCAAACCTGGTCGGCATCCGGGCCGCGATGGCGGCCCTCCCCGATGCGCGGCACGTCGCCGTTTTCGATACCGCCTTCCACCAGACCATTCCCGAAGAGGCCTATCTCTACGCCCTGCCGCAGCGGTTCCGGCGCGATTTAGGCGTCCGGCGATACGGCTTCCATGGCACCTCCCACCGCTACGTCGCGGGGCGCGCGGTGGAGTTCCTGGGTCTCGACCCGAAAGACCATGGCCTCATCGTCCTTCATCTCGGCAACGGCGCTTCGGCGACTGCCGTCCGCAACGGCATCAGCGTCGATACCTCCATGGGCCTGACGCCGGTGGAAGGGCTGGTGATGGGCACGCGCTGCGGCGATGTCGATGCCGGCGCGCTCACCTATATCGCCCGCCGCGCCGGTCTGGACGTCGACGCCCTCGACGCCATGGTCAACAAGGAGAGCGGGCTGCTGGGCCTGTCCGAACTGTCGAACGACTGCCGGACGCTGGAAGCCGCCGCCGCCGAAGGGCACGCCGGCGCGCGCATGGCGCTCGATGTCTTCGCCTATCGCATCGCCAGGACCGTCGGTGCGCTGAGGATGCCGCTGGCCCGCCTCGACGCCGTGGTCTTCACCGGCGGCATCGGCGAGAATTCCGCAAGCGTCAGGGCTTCCGTCATTGCCCGCCTCGGCTTTCTCGGCATGAACCTCGACGAGGCAGCGAACCGGGCGACCACGGGCGGCAACGCCGGCTGCGTGAGCGGACCGGGACGCCCCGCGGCCCTCGTCATGCCGACCGACGAGGAGCGCATGATCGCCTGCGACGCTGCCTCTATCGCTTTTTCCAATGCCCCCGTCGCCTTTTCCGTGTTCGCGGAGGCCGCAGAATGACCATCCGACATTCCCCACTCCTGATCTACGTGGCGCCCACCACGATCGACCTCGGCGGCTCGGCCACGGCCCTCGGCCTGGCACGAGCGCTCCAGCGGGCCGGAGCCTCGGTCGGCTTCGTCAAGCCGATCGGCGATCACCGCGGCCATTGCGAGGACGCCGATGACTCCGTCGGATTCGCCAGACGGATCCTCGGGCTCGACGTGCCGGACGCCATCCCGCTCGCCGAGGCCGAGGCGATGGTCCGGGGCGGCGAGATCGACACGCTGCTGGAAAAGGTCGTCTCCCTCGTCCTCGCCGCCTCCGAGGGCATGGATGCGGTCATCATCGAAGGGGCCGCGCTGAGCGACGCCCATCCCCTGATCGCCGAACTCGACATCATCATCGCCAGGTCGCTGCGCGCGAGCGTCGTTCCGGTGCTCCTCAGCCGCGACGAGACCGCCTCCGGGCTCGCCGAGACGATTGCCGATGCCGCCCGCCGCTTCGGCTGGGAAGGCTCCCCGCCGAAGGGCGTCGTGGTGACAAGGATCGCCGGCGCCCTTGCCGGGCGGATCGGCGACGCGGATTTCGCCGCGACGCTGCTGGGCGTCGTGCCGGAAGACGCATCCTTCACCGCGCCGCGCCTCGTCGATGTCGTCGACGATCTCGGCCTGACCGTGCTGGCGCCGGGCGACATGCGCGATGCCTGCGTACGCGACGTCGTCGTTGCCGCGCGCAGCCCCGAACATCTGGTCGAACGGCTGAAGCCCGACACCCTGGTGGTGACGCCCGGCGACCGTTCCGACGTGATCGTCACGACGGCGTTCGCCAAAGCGAGCGGCATGCCGATCGCCGGGCTGCTGCTGACCTGCGGCGCCCGCATCCATCCGGCGCTCGAGGCGTTCCTGGCGCCGCGCCTGAAGGGCCTCAGCGTGCTGTCGAGCGACCTGGAAACCTTCGACGCCGTTCGCCGGCTCGGCGCGGTCGACCGGCGGATCCGGTCCGGGGACGACGCGCGCATGGAACGGCTGATCGACCATTTCGCCGATCATCTCGATGTCTCCGTCTTCCTCGCGCGCGATCTCCTGCCCGAGCCGAAGGCGATGACCCCGCCGATGTTCCGCACCGAGCTGATCCGCTCCGCGAAGGCGGGCAACCGGCGCATCGTGCTGCCGGAGGGAGACGAGCCGCGGACGTTGGCCGCCGCCGCGATCTGCGCGCGCAAGGGGATTGCCCGTTGCGTGCTCCTCGGCGCGCCGAAGGTCGTCCGGGCCGCCGCCGCGCGGCACGGCATCGACCTGCCGGAGAGCGTGGAAATCGTCGACCCCGACGCCGTGCGGCGGTCCTACGTCGCGCCGATGGTGGAGCTGCGCAAATCCAAGGGGCTGACGCCGCAGCAGGCGCTCGCCCAGCTTGAGGATAGCGTGGTGCTCGGCACCATGATGCTGGCGGTAGGCGATGTCGACGGCCTCGTCTCCGGCGCCGTGCACACCACTGCCTCGACGGTCCGTCCCGCGCTGCAGCTGATCAAGACGCGACCCGGCTCGACCATCGTCTCGTCGGTCTTCTTCATGCTGATGCCGGATCAGGTCTTCGTCTATGGCGACTGCGCCATCAATCCGAACCCGACGGCGGAACAGCTCGCCGAGATCGCCATTGAGTCGGCGGAATCCGCCCGCGCCTTCCGCATCGAGCCGCGCGTCGCCATGATCTCCTATTCCACCGGCGCCTCCGGCAGCGGCGCCGACGTCGACAAGGTGCGCGAGGCAACGCGGCTGGTCGGCGAGCGCCGCCCCGATATCGCCATCGACGGGCCGATCCAGTACGACGCCGCCTCGGTCGAAAGCGTCGGCCGCCAGAAGGCCCCCGGCTCGGCCGTCGCCGGGCGCGCCAACGTCTTCATCTTTCCTGATCTCAACACCGGCAACACGACCTACAAGGCCGTGCAGCGCTCGGCCAATGTGGTCTCGGTCGGCCCGATGCTGCAGGGCCTGCGCAAGCCGGTCAACGACCTCTCCCGCGGGGCGCTCGTCGACGACATCGTTTACACGATCGCCTTGACGGCCATCCAGGCGACATCCGCCGGGGCGGCAGAAGAGCCCGCATCCACCAGGAACGCAGTGCCGGCATCGGCCCCCGCTGCTCCCTCCCTTCAAGGCGGGGCTGCGTGAAGCCGTGCCGGTCTCTTCTGCCCGAAGAGGCCGGCACGGTTTTTCCCCATCGTCCCGTTGGCGGACGTGCCGGCAATGCGGCAGGCAGCGGGACCTTTGCAAAGCGATAAGACATTGCGCCTTATGATAATCGTGAAGACAGGCACCCTCTCCCCGGCGCTCGCAAGAGCCGCACCGAAGGGGGCGCCGCGTCCCCGGCAAGGGACCTCGATGCCCGGTCGTGGCCGCGGGCTGCGGTTGCCCGCGCGGCAATGACACGACCCCCTGTTCCCCGGAGGCCTTTATGGGCGTAGCGATTGCGGATCTCATGAAAGAGGAGATCTTTGCCGAGAACATCGAACTGGTCGCCGGCCGGGAGGGGGTGGCCAGGGACGTTCGCTCCATCTCCGTCATGGAGGTGCCCGATTTCCCCGACGGCGACGTCGGCCGGGGCATGATGATTCTGACGACGCTGTCGGCCTACAAGAACAATATCGAGGCCATGGTCGACGCCTTCCGCAAACTTGCCGCCAAGGGTATTTCAGGCCTCGTGGTCAAGCTCAACAGGCTCAATCCCTATATGGATGTCCTGCCGAGCGAACTGATCGACTTTTCCAACCAAAACAACGTTCCTCTGTTCATCATCTCGAAAGTAAATTTGCCATTCCGCGAAGTCATATTCTGTGTTATGACACGGCTGGTCAATTACAAATACTCGATACTGCTGCGCGTCAACCAGCACTATGAGGAGCTTTACGACGCGATCGTCAAGCGCGAGGGCCTTGCCAACTTCCTCCAGAGGTTTTCCGCCTCAACCCGGCTGGCCTGCATCTGCATCTCGTCGAACGGGGAAACCCTGGCCAGCAGCGATCGCGACAATGCGTTTTCGCCGGCGCTCATTTCCCGGCTGATGGAAGACATCCGCCTGTTCGAAGCGGAAAGCGACGCCAACCGGCCCTACGCCCGCGCCGGCTGCATGGTCTTTCCGGCGATGCTGCAGGACGGGATCGGGGGCTATTTCATCGTGCGGATGGAACACGACCTCGAGGAGGAGGAGATGTTCTTTTGCCGGCAAATGGTGTCGTTCCTGTCGATCAAGATCCTGGAAGACTACCTGCTCCTGGAAAGCGGCCAGCGCGCCTCCGCAATCACCGTCGATCGCATCCTCTATGGCGTCATCAACGACCCCGAAGGGCTGCAATTGAGCCTGGAAAGCCTCGGCTTTTCCCACAACGGCCTGATGAGGATCCTGTTGATCCGCGACGCGACGCGCCAGAACGGATCGACGCTGGATGCCAGCCACTATTCGCGCTTCGAGCATTTCAAGGCGTATTTCAAGCGCGAGTTCGGCGGCAGCGTCGTCCACTCGTTCGCCAACGGCTACATCGTGTTCCTGGCCCTGAAGCAGGACATGAAACTGGGCGTGCTGAAACGCAAGCTGCTCGCCGCCCTGGAGTCTCCCCGCGTCGACGCCGGATTCTGCCTCGGATGCGGCTCGCCGGTCGAGAAGGTGGGAGACATCCCGAAGAGCTTCTTCGGCGCACGCTCCGCCGTTCGTTTCGGGCACATCTTTGCGCCCGAGGAACGGATTCACTTCCAAACCGATTTCCTGGAAGTCAGCGCCGTCTCCCATCTGCTGGGAACCGCAGAGCACACGGCGATCAAGAGCAACGTCATCTCGCCGATCAAGCGATATGACGCCGACCATCGCTCGGATCTGTGGACCAGCCTCGACGTCTGCATCTCCGCGAGCTCCCTGAAGCAGGCCGCCGAAACGCTCTCCATCCACATCACGACCCTCAGGTACAGGATCAAGAAGATCGAGGACCTGACGGGCATCGACTACTTCAATACCAACGGCCGATACCTTCTGCAGACGGCATCGATCCTCGACAAGATCGAGTAAGCGACATCGATTCCCGCACGGCGACGGACCATCGATCGCCCCGGCGGCGCCCGCAATTCCGGCGCGTTGTCATCTCTTCGGATTTCTTGGTAGCGGGGGAGGGACTCGAACCCCCGACACGCGGATTATGATTCCGCTGCTCTAACCAACTGAGCTACCCCGCCACATGTCCCTGCCGCCCGCCATGCCGGCGGTGGCCCGCCCGCCTGTTGCTGCCGGAGGTCTCGAGCCAACCCCGTTTCGGCAGCTCCGCCGTCGGCCGGGATGCCGCGTCGGGGCGACGTTCGTCCGGCCTTGGCCCAGGGAGCGAAGACAGCGGCGATATAAGGGCGGTCAAACCGCCCTGTCAACTCCGGAAATCGCCGCCGCGACATGCCCCTTGCCGCCCGTCGTCGCGCGGCGCCGATGCCGGCTGCGACCGCAGTGCCCGGCACGCCTTGCGGGCTGCCCCTCCCCGACGCCGAAGGCACCGCCGGCAGGCCCCGCCCCTCACCCCTGCGGACGCTTGCGGGCGGCCGGCGCCGGCCGTTTTCTCGCGTCACCACTGCAAATCTGGTAACGTCCGATCATAAACCGTTGATGCGGTGCGGCTCCGGAGCAGCCCGATCTTGACATTCGCTTTTTAACAACTGCTAATGGACGATCAAATCCAAGAGAAACAGCGGCCGACCCGCCCGCGCTGCAGTACGGCCGCCGAAAGCAAGGGGAGAATCGCACCATGTCCGAAGACGCCGAGGGCACGAATACCAAGACGATGACCATCATCGTCACCAAGGGAACACTCGACTGGGCCTATCCGCCCTTCATCCTCGGCTCGACGGCCGCGGCGATGGGCGTCGACGTGCAGATGTTCTTCACCTTCTACGGCCTGACGCTCCTGAAGAAGGACCTCAACCTGAAGGTCTCGCCGCTCGGCAATCCGGCGATGGAAATGCCGATGATGGGCGGCCACATGTCGATGCCCAACATCATGGGCGTGATGCCGGGCGTCACCTCGCTCGCCAGCACCATGATGAAGAACATGACGAAGAAGAAGGGCGTCGCCTCGATCGAGGAACTGCGCGACATGGCGGTGGAAGCCGACGTCAAGATGGTCGCCTGCCAGATGACACTCGACCTCTTCGAATACTCCAAGAAGGACCTCATCGACGACATCGAACTGGGCGGCGCCGCGACCTATATCGACATGGCGCTGAAGTCCGACGTAAACCTGTTTATCTGATCCCCGGAGCCGGCCCCCGCGCGCCACGCTTTGCCCGAGCGGTCGGGCACGGCTGCGGGTGCTGCTAGAAGCATGTGAGGAAGAGGAGACCCCATGGCTGACGTAATGCTGGATGCGAAGGGCCTGAATTGCCCGCTGCCGATCCTGAAGGCGAAGAAAGCGATCAAGACGGTGCCGTCGGGCGGCACCCTGGAAGTGCTGTCGACCGACCCTGGCTCGGTCGCAGATTTCGCCGCTTTCTGCCGCACCACCGGCAACGAGCTGCTGGAATCCGGGCAGGACGGCGATACCTACCGGTTCGTGATCAAGCACGTCTAAAACGCTGCGATTACGGTATTTTCCAAACCACATTCGCATATATTAATATTAGCGAATGTTGCAGAAATGTATCAGACGACGGCCGATCCTGTTGCTAAGATCGGCCGTCGTTTTTCGTTGAAAAACCCTTTGCGCAACGTCGGGCGCGGCAAAAGAACGAAGACCAAAATCGCGAATTGCCGGGTGGCGAGACGGACGACTTAGAGGACCGGCGGGCAGACCGGCCGAACAGAACGGTCGGGCACTGCCGGAACCAGGCATCCTTTGGGGGGAATTCATGAACACCAGAACACTTGCGGTCTCCATTCTCGCGGTTTCGGCGTCGGCGCTGATGGCGCTTCCGGCGGCCGCCACGGAGGGCTATTTCCAGCACGGCTACGGCGCCCGCTCCAAGGCGCTCGCCGGCGCCGGCGTCGCCGATTCGGCGGACGCCACAGCTCCCGCCAACAACCCGGCCGGGCTCGTCAATGCCGGCGACCAGATCGATTTCGCCTTCTCCCTGTTCAGCCCGCGCCGCAGCTTCAAGGGCACCGGCGGCTTCGGCTTCACGCCGCTCGGCGAGCACGACAGCGGCAGCGAATACTTCCCGATGCCGAACATGGCGGTCAGCTACAAGCTCGACGCCGACAGCGCCATCGGCCTGATGGTCATCGGCAATGGCGGCATGAACACCGACTGGAGCGCGATGCCGCGCAACTTCACCACCGGGCCCTGCATCGACCCGGGAACCGGCCTGCCGCGGCCGTTCGCGCGCGGCACCTATTGTAACGGCAAGGCCGGCGTCAATCTCGGCCAGGTGCTGATCGGCGCCACCTACGCCCGGCGCATGGGTCCGGTCTCCTTCGGCCTGACGCCGATGCTCGCCGTCCAGTGGTTCAAGGCACAAGGGCTCGGCGCCTTCGCCGGCTCGTCCAACAGCCCGACCAACCTTACCGGCAACCAGCACGACTGGTCCTATGGCGGCGGCTTCCGGGGCGGCATGCAGTTCGACGTCACCGATCGCATCCGGCTCGGCATTGCCGGCCAGACGCCAATGTGGATGACCAAGCTCGACGATTATTCGGGGCTGTTCGCCAATGGCGGCGAGTTCGACATTCCGCCGAGCGCGACCATTGGTGTCGCCTTCGACGCGACGCCGGACGTCACCGTCATGTTCGACTACCAGAGGATCTGGTACTCGAGCGTCGATGCCATCGCCAATCCGTCGCGCAATATCCTGACCTGCCCGCCGGGCGGCGGCGCGCCGGGCTGTCTCGGCGGCTCCAACGGCGCCGGCTTCGGCTGGGAGGACGTCGACATCTTCAAGGTCGCCGTGGAATGGAACGCGACGCAGGAACTCACCCTGCGCGCTGGCTATGCCTACAACACCCAGCCGATCGACGGCCGCGACGCGATGTTCAACATCCTCGCCCCGGGCGTCATCCAGCACCACATCACCGGCGGTCTGAAATACGACATCAACGAGCGGAACTCATTCGAGCTGGCCGGTGCGTTCATGCCGAAGACCACGGTCCACGGCCGCGAACTGCCGCCGCCCTTCGGCGCCGGCGCCGGCCACGGGGTCGACCTGTCGATGAGCCAGTTCGACATCACCGCAAGCTGGACCTACCGCTTCGGCGACCTGACGCCGAGCGTTGCCCTCGACGACGAGCCGATCATCCGCAAATACTGACGGCCATTTATCCGGGCCACTCACCGACAAAGAAAACGCCGCGATCCGAAGGGACCGCGGCGTTTTTTGTGTTCTTCTGGCGGAAAGCGCGATCAGGCGAATTCGCTGGTCTCGACCGGGTCGAAGGGCATGGCGTGCAGGCAGTCGCCCTCGTCGGAGGCGGCGGAGGACGGGTGGTACCAGTTGAGCCGGGCGCGCAAGGTCACGACGGTGCCGAGGATGGTCAGCGCCGGCGCCTCGATGCCGGCCTCGGCGACCTTGTCGGCGATGTCGGTGACGGTGCCGGTGACGACGCGCTGGCTGCGGCGGGTGGCATTCTCCACCACCGCCACCGGCAGGTTCGGATCGGCACCGCGGGCAAGGAACTCGCGGGTCAGCTCCGGCAGCATCGACAGCCCCATATAGACGACGACGGTCTGGGCCGGTTGCAGCAGCGTTTTCCAGTCGAGGTCGAGGCGGCCGTTCTTGCCGTGGCCGGTGACGAAGACGCAGGCCTGGGCATGGTCGCGGTGGGTCAGCGGAATACCGGCATAGGCCGAGGCGCCGGTCGCCGCGGTGATGCCGGGCACCACCTGGAACGGGACCTCGGCATGCGCCAGGCGCTCGATCTCCTCGCCGCCGCGCCCGAAGATGAAGGGATCGCCGCCCTTCAGCCGCAGCACGCGCTTGCCCTCTTTCGCCAGCCGCACCATCAGCTCGGAGATGTCCTCCTGGGGCATGGTGTGATCGCGGTTCATCTTACCCACATAGATGCGTTCCGCGTCGCGGCGCACCAGGTTGAGCAGGCAGTCGCTGATCAGCCGGTCGTAGAGCACGACATCGGCGCGCTGGATGAGGCGTAGCGCCCGGAAGGTCAGGAGGTCCGGATCGCCCGGGCCGGCGCCGACCAGATAGACCTCGCCGACGGTCGGGCGCGCCGCCTCCCGGCGCGACGCCTCAAGCTCGCTGTTCAGCGTCGCCTCGGCCTTTTCCGTCGCCCCGGCCAGCACCAGGTCGGCGACCGGGCCGTCGATGATGCGCTCCCAGAAGCGGCGGCGGGCGGGACCGTCGGTGATCGCCTCCATGACCCGGCCGCGCAGCTCGCCGACGAAGCGGGCGAGCCGGCCATAGGCGGACGGCAGCATGGTCTCCAGCCGCGCCTTGATGATGCGGGCAAGGATCGGCGAGGTGCCGGAGGAGGAAATGGCGATGAGGAGCGGATCGCGGTCGACGATCGCCGGGGTGACGAAGTCGCAATAGTCGGGGCTGTCGACGATGTTGACGAGGGTTCCCGCGTCCCGCGCGAGCGCGTGGACCTTGAGGTCGATCTCCCGGTCCTCCGCCGCGCCATAGGCGAGGATGGCGCCCTGGAAATGCTCCTTGCGGGGCGTTTCCGACAGCACCGTCAGGTTCGGGTGGTCGGCCCATTCCTTGAAGTCGTCATTGACGCTGTCGGCCAGCACCGTGACGCGCGCGCCGGCGCGCAGCGCATGGTCGGCCTTTCGCGCCGCGGCCGTGCCGCCACCGACGACGACGACGCGCTTGTCGCGAATATCGAGGAAGATCGGCAATTGCTCCATCGATCCGTCGAAGCTCCTTTGCGGCGCGTGGTCCCGCGCCTTCATCGTGTTTCGGTCAGGCCGTTTCGGCCTTGTCCGCCCAGCCCTGCATGGCTCCCGCCCAGCGCGCGGCCGTTTCCGCGTCGATGTCGACGGAGGTGATGCGCTTGCCCTCGCGGATGGTGACCCGCAGCAGGGTCATGCCGCTGTCGAAGGTGACTTCCTTCAGGGTGACTTCGCGCCCATAGGGCGCGGCGATCTTTTCCAGTTGGGTAATGTCTTCGCTACTCAAAACGCTGTCTGTCCTGGACCGTGTGCTAGACCCGATCGCCCCAATAGAAGGCGGTCTCCAACTTGATTTCCCAGTTCCTGGGCGTATCGCGATAGTCCGGTTTGACGTCGAAATGCAAGAACCGCTCGCCGCCTTTGGCCGCCTCGACGACGAGTTTCTTCAGGTCCTCGAACGTCGTGACTTCCGGGTGCTGGATGATCAGGTCGCTGAGATTTGCCATTTTTTCGAAGTCCTATGCGGCCGCGGCCGACCGCACTTCGATACGGTCGATATAGCGTGCACGAAAGTAAAGTCTCGTCCGGCCCGGCCGGTGGTCGTCGACGAAGCCGGTCCGGTCATGGAGAACGTTGTTGCAGATGACGCCTTCGCCCGCCCCGAGGCGATAGCGGAAAAGCAGCGGGTCGTCGCTTTGCAGAATGTCGCGGAGCGCGGCGACGGCGGCCGTCGTCTCATCGCCGTCGCGCCAGTCGATGTTGCGCTTGCGTTCCGTGAACCGCATCAGCAGCCTGTCGGTAACAGGGTCGACGGAAAAGACCGGACCCGTCGCCCGCGGCCGCGTGCTGCCGTCCGGCTCCACATGCTCCGGGATCGCCATGGCACCCGGATGCATCAGGGCTTTGACAAGCGCCGGGTCGCGGTCGCGCAGGCGGATATAGGCGATTTCCGGATCGAAGAGACCGTTCTCGCCGCCCTCCGCCGCCGGGCGCACGCAATGCAAGAGCATGGCGCGGATCGGCGCCTCGGGCGGATTGTAGTAGCCGTCGGTGTGCCAGCGGATCGGCTTGTCGGTATAGGGAATGAAGCCGTGGCGACCGCCCTCGCGCACCACCTCCAGCGCCACCAGCCCCTCCTCGTCCATGGAGCGGTGGGCCTCCAGATGGCGCAGGCCGAAGATCCCGGCAAAGGCGCGCAGGCGCTGGCGCACGGTCGCCGGGTCATCGCAATGGCTCCGGCAGCGATAGATCGCCATGTTGGCGCGGGCGTTGAGTTCGACGATGGCGGCGCGCTCGGCCGCAGTGACCGCGCCGATATTGCCGACCTCGACGATCAGCTCGGCCGCGCTTTTCGGGAAGTTTGCAAGCTTCTCGTCCCGCCAGGCGCGGTAGGCGGCGTCATTGGCGAGGTCGAAGGGAGAGCCCATGGCGCTGGTTCCGCTCACGACGCGATCTCCTCGACCGCCTCAGCCGCCTCGGCGGATTGCCGCGCGTCCTTGCAAGCGCGCATGAAGGCGACGAAGCGCTCGACCCAGCGGTTGGCGGCGGTCGATCTCAGGTGGCTGAAGCCGGCAACGAGATTGCCGCGCACGATGCCGTCATTCGCGCCGTCGATGCCGTGGCCGCGGGCGACGCGGCAGGCAAAGACGGTATCCCTTCCGACGTTTTCCAGCCCGGCATAGTGGAACTCGTGGGCGCGCATCGGCGCCCCCTCCTCCGCCAGCGGCCAGGGCGCGGCGCCGGTCGGCTCCAGGCGGACGAGGCCGCGACCCTGCGGCCGCTCGTGCATCACCGCATCGGCGGCAACGGCGCCGACCATGGTATGGCGGGCGCCGTGCCAGGTCAGCGTGCGGCAGAGATACATGAGGCCGCCGCATTCGGCGTAGGTCGGCAGGCCATTGGCGATGGCGCGGGCGATATGGCAGCGCAGGCGATGGTTGTCTTCCAGCTCCGCCATATGGGTTTCGGGAAAGCCGCCGCCGATGAAGAGGCCATCGCACGGCGGCAGGACGGTGTCGCGCATGGTGTCGAAGAAAACCGGCTTTGCACCGGCCGCAGCAAACGCCTCAAGGTCGTCCTGGTAGTAGAAGCCGAAGGCGGCATCGCGGGCGATCGCCACCGTCAGGTCCGGACGCGTCAGCGCCGGAACGACGGGCGTGGCTAGGGGCGTCGGCGCGGTTTCGGCAATCGCGATGAGCGTGTCGAGGTCGACACCGGCGGCGATCGCGTCGGCCTGGCGCGCGACCTGGCGGTCGCGGTGGTCGGTGTCCCCGGGCGTGGTGAGGCCGAGATGGCGCTCGGCAATGCAGAGGGACGGATCGCGGCCGACGGCCCCGATCACCGGCACGTCGGTGTAGTGCGCCAGCACCGCGCGGACCTTTTCCTCCTGGCGGGTGGAGACGACGCTGTTGAGGATGACGCCGGCGATGTTCACGTCCGGGTCGAACTGCTGGTAGCCGAGGACGAGCGGCGCGGCGCCCCGCGTGATGCCTTCGACGTTGAGGACGAGGACGACCGGGCTTTCCGTCAGCTTGGCGAGGGCGGCGTTGCAGTCGCCGCCTTCCACGTCGAGGCCGTCATAGAGGCCCTTGTTGCCCTCGATGAGGCCGATATCGGCGCCGTCCATCTTTGCCGCAAAGAGGCTGCGGATCTCATCGGCGTCCATGGTGTTGAAGTCGAGATTGTAGCAAGGCCGTCCGGCGGCGCGCGACAGCCACATCGGGTCGATGTAGTCGGGGCCCTTCTTGAAGGGCTGCACCGCCATGCCGCGGCGCCCGAGGGCGGCGGCGAGCCCGACGGAGACCAGGGTCTTTCCCGACGACATGTGCGCAGCGGAGAGATAGATATGGGCCACGTTACCCTTCCCGGAACACCTGCTCTGCCCGCCTCCAGCGGGCATTGCCGCACCCGCCGATCACGGGCGGGCTCTGGTCAAAAATCGCCTTGCGCGCCGCGCTTCAGCACCGCCTTCATGATGTCCTTGACCTCCATCGCCTCTTTCTTCAGGTCCTCCGGCAGCGGCTTGCCGCCATGGATCATCATGTCCATGTCGAGGGTGTAGATCCA
>NZ_NPEV01000043.1 GCF_003258835.1 Rhodobium orientis
CGGAAGGTCTGCGAGCAGGTGCCGTGGTGGCGGTAAAAGGCCCCGACCGTGGCAAAGGCCGACGACCGGCCGGCCTTCACCTCCTCATATTCCCTGATCAGGAAACGCCACTTCTGAACATAGTTCCGTTCAATCGTCCGGTCATAGCTGTTGTCGCGCATGGGTCGCTCCTTTCCGCAATCCCATCAGCGAATATCTGAACTTGCACAATTGCGAGCGAAGCGAAGCAATCCAGAAACGGCCTTCCGACCGATCACCGGCATACCGTATTGGGAAGGGCAATAACCCCCGCCTCGGGAGCCGGCCTGGCAATTGCGTGTCGGGTTGGCAGCCGCCAACCCGCATCAGCCCCCCCACCTCCTTGCGGCGCAATGTCACCCGGCCCTGTGCAACCAGCGGGACCCATCCCCATCTCTGATGTGAGCGACCGTATTATACGAAGATCGAAACATCGGAGGGGTTCTAATGAAGCGCGGAGCCGTCATCGCCGTCGTGGCGCTGATCGTCGGCGGGGTGGGAGGCCTCGCACTTGCTGGCGTGGGCGCCACGGTGATCCATGAGACCAGCACCAACGCGTTCTGCACCGTCTGCCACGAAATGACCTGGCCGGAACGCACCTACAAGGAGAGCGTCCATTTCACCAATGCCGCGGGCGTCCAGGCCCAGTGCAAGGACTGCCACCTGCAGGGCGATCCTTGGCCGGCCTATGTGTGGCAGAAGGCAACGTTCGGGGCGCGCGACGTCTGGTACCATCTGTGGGGAACGATCGACGACGAAGAAACGTACCAGGCGCGCAGGCAGGAGATGGCCGAGACCGTCTGGGCCTGGCTGGAGGAAACCAACTCCGCTACCTGCCAGACCTGCCATACGCCGGAATCCATGGTCGCGGCGGCGGCCAAGCAGTCGGAGATCGCCGCCGGCACCCATGAAGGCGCGCGGGCGTCGGGCATGACCTGCATCGCCTGCCACCAAGGGGTCGGTCACGGGATCACGCCGTAAGCCCCGGCGGGGACGCATCGGCGCCCTCGCCGCAAGCCGTCAGATGATCGAGGCCACCGGCGCGCTGGCGATGCCGTCCTCTTGGAGCTGCGCGGCGACGCGAAGCGCCAGGTCCTCGCGGTCGGGGGCGGCGATGACCTGCACGCCGATCGGCAGACGCGCGCCGTCGAGCCACACCGGCACGGCGACCACCGGCAGGCCGATGAAGGAGATCGGCTGGGTGTAGAGCCCGATATTCGGCCGGGTCGGCACCTCTTCGCCATCCAGGACAAACGTCTTCTGGCCGATCTTCGGCGCATGGCAGGGCGTTGCCGGGGCAAGGATGATGTCGTGGGCCGCAAACAGCGCCGAGACGCGGTCGCGGAACCAGCGCCTGAACCGCTGGGCCTCGGTGACCCAGGCGCTCGGCGTCAGCGCGCCGGCAAGGAAGCGATCGCGGGTGTCGGGGTCGAAATCGGCCGCCCGTTCGCGCAGGCGCTCCAAATGATAGGCGCCGCCCTCGGCCGCCGTCAGCACATAGGCCGCGGCGCGGGCCCGGCCCGCCTCCGGCAGCTCGACCTCGTCGGACACATCGAGCGCCTTGGCCACCTTTTCGACGGCCGCATGGGCCTCCGGAAAGCCTTTTTCGCGGAACCAGCCGCCGGCAACGGCGATCCTGAGGCCGTCGGCCCCCTTGTCCAACTCGCGCATGGTCGGCGACGGCCCCGGCGCCGTCATCGGCGCATCGCGCAGGACGTCGAACAGCAGCGCCAGGTCGCGGGCCGAGCGGGCGAGCGGGCCGGTGTGGTCGAGGCTGGGCGACAGCGGCGTAACGCCGGCGCGCGACAGCGCCCCGTAGGTCGGCTTCAGCCCGAAGACGCCGCAGAACGAGGCCGGCACCCGAATCGAGCCGTTGGTGTCGGTGCCGAGCGTTGCCGCGACCATCGCCGCGGCGATCGAGGCGCCGGCTCCGGCCGAGGAGCCGCCCGACATGTGCTCGGTCGCATGCGGATTGCGGCAGGCGCCGTCATGGGCGTTCTCGCCGGTGAAGCCGAAGGCGTATTCGTCCATGTTGAGAGTGCCGATGAGGAGCGCCCCGGCCCTCTTCAGGCGCGCGACCAGCACCGCATCGGCATCGGCCGGCGGGTTGTCGCGATTGATCCTGGAGCCGGCGCGGGTCGTCACCCCGGCGACGTCATAAAGGTTCTTGACCGCCACCGGCACGCCGGCCAGCGGCGGCAGCGGCTCGCCGCGGGCGAGCATGGCGTCGATCTCGGTCGCCTCGGCCAGCGCCCGGTCGGTGGTGACGTCGGTGAAGGCGCCAAGGCGCGGATTGATGGCGTCGACCGCCTGCAGGGCAAGGGTCGCCATGTCCTCGGCGCTGACCTCGTTGAGGCGCACGGCCTCGGCGATCTCTTCGACGGTTCCGTAGAGCGGATCGATATGCATGGCTGGTCTCGTCGGGTTCAGCTTTTCGGGCTGTTATCGGCGGAAGTGCTGCGGGGGTCGAATTCCGGAGCGGGCAGGCAGGTCTCGGGCGCCTTGAAGTCGGCAACGGAGCTTGCGGCCCCGGCATTGACAATGAGGTGGGAAATGACAGCCTCGCGCCATTCCGGCCGCACCGTCAGGCCAAGGAGCTTGATGGCCGCCTCCATGTAGGCGTCCCAATTTTCGCGATCATCGGTCATCGTCGCCCTCGCGTTCTTGTCGTTCGGCATGCCATTTCGCAGGTGCGAAATCTATCTAAACCAAAGCCGCGATGAAAGGGAGGGTTTGCCGCTTCGCGCCATCCCCGCGAGGCTGCGACAGATTTGCTACGTTCGCGCGCGGGGCACCCTTGCGGCGCGATAGCGGATTGCAAAGCCAGCCGCGGTCGGCTATGGGAAAATCATGATGACGAACCTGCAGATCGCAATGTGGTGGTGGCGCGCTTTTTAAAGCGGCGCCGACGCACGTCTTGTCTCTGCATTGACGAAAAGGCCGCCGCGGACCCCCGGGCGGCCTTTTCGTTATGTCGCCCGCCATTTGCCGATGCGACCGCCGAAAAAGGGCATGGGAGCCAGATATGAGCGCATCCGACAAGGAATTCACCACCGCCGGCGGCATCACCGTCCGACGGAGCCAGGCAGACATCGCCTATGGGGATGCGACCCGGGCGTGGATCGACCGTCTCGACACCATGCGCGGGGCGGTTTTTTCGTCCAACTACGAATATCCCGGCCGCTACACGCGCTGGGACGTCGGTTTCGTCAATCCGCCGCTGGCGCTGACGACGAGCGGGCGCACCGTCGCCATCGAGGCGCTCAACGCCCGCGGCGCGGTGCTGATCGCGCCGATCGCCGAGGCGTTGAAGGACATGCCAGAGGCGGCGGACTTTGTCGCCGACGAGCGCTCCGTCCGGCTCACCATCAAGACGCCGGAGGGCAGGTTTTCCGAAGAAGACCGCTCGCGCCAGCCGACCGTCTTTTCCGTCGTGCGCCGACTCGTTGCTCTTTTCGGCAATGACGAGGACGAGAATTTCGGCTTCTACGGCGCCTTCGGCTACGACCTGGCCTTCCAGTTCGAGCCGATCCCGATGAAGCTGGAGCGGCCGGACGACCAGCGCGACATGGTGCTCTACCTGCCGGACGAGGTGCTGGTCGTCGACCACTACGGGCGCCGGGCCACAGTCCTCTCCTACGATGTGGCCTATGGCGGCACCTCCTCGGCGGGGCTGGCCCGCGACGGCGCCGAGACGCCGTTTGCCATCGACGACAGCGATCCGGGGCGCGGCGACCACGAGCCCGGCGAATATGCCGACGTTGCCCGCACCGCCCTTCCCTATTTCCAGCGCGGCGACCTTTTCGAGGTGGTGCCCGGCCAGACCTTCTACGAGCGCTGCACGACGCCGCCGTCGGCCATTGCCCGGCGGCTGACGGAGATCAACCCGGCCCCTTACGCCTTCTTCATCAATCTCGGCGCGGCGGAATATCTGGTCGGCGCCTCGCCGGAGATGTTCGTGCGCGTTACCGGTGGGCGGCGCGTCGAGACCTGCCCGATCTCCGGCACGATCCGGCGCGGGCGCGACGCCATCGAGGACGAGGCGCAGATCCGCAAGCTCCTCAACTCGGCCAAGGACGAGGCGGAGCTGACGATGTGCTCCGACGTCGACCGCAACGACAAGAGCCGGGTCTGCGTGCCGGGCTCGGTGCGGGTCATCGGCCGGCGGCAGATCGAGATGTATTCGCGCCTCATCCACACCGTCGACCATATCGAGGGGCTGCTGCGCGACGGCATGGACGCACTCGATGCGTTCCTGTCGCACGCCTGGGCGGTCACCGTCACCGGCGCGCCGAAGCGCTGGGCGATGGAGTTCATCGAGAACCAGGAAAAGAGCCCGCGCTCCTGGTATGGCGGCGCCATCGGCATGGTGCATTTCAACGGCGACCTCAACACCGGCCTGACGCTTCGCACCATCCGCATCAAGAACGGCATTGCGGAAATCCGCGCCGGCGCGACCCTGCTCTACGATTCCGTGCCGGAGGACGAGGAGCGCGAGACGGAGTTGAAGGCGGAGGCCATGCGCGCGGCCGTGCGCGAGGCGGCAAAGGCCGGCACGGCGGCAACGGCGGAGGCGCGGAAACCCGTCGGCGAGGGCGTCACCATCCTCCTCGTCGACCACGAGGACTCCTTTGTCCACACGCTCGCCAACTACTTCCGCCAGACCGGCGCCAGGGTCGTCACCCTGCGCTCGCCGGTCGACGATGCGGCGTTCGAAGAAATCAAACCGGATCTGGTCGTTCTGTCGCCCGGCCCCGGCAGTCCGACAGACTTCAATTGCGCCGAGACCATCGGCCTTGCGCGCAAGCGCGAACTGCCGGTGTTCGGCGTCTGCCTCGGCCTGCAGGCGCTTGCCGAGGCGTTCGGCGCGACGCTCGGACAGCTCGCGATCCCGGTGCACGGCAAGCCGTCGGTGATCAAGCTCGCCCGCCAGAGTACGCTCTTTGCCGGGCTCGGCGAGACGGCGACCGTCGGGCGGTACCATTCGCTCCATGCCGTCCGCGATACGCTACCGCCGGAGATCAACGTCACCGCCGTCACCGACGACGGCGTCGTCATGGCCATCGAGCACCGCGAGGCACCCATCGCCGCCGTCCAGTTCCACCCGGAATCGATCATGACGCTGGAAGGCGATACCGGCTACCGCATCATCGAAAACGCCATCGGCGGGCTGGTGAAGCGGTAGGTTCCCGGCAACGAACGTCCAGCCTCCCGGCAGATTGCACTGCTACCGGGGGGCTACAGGCCGGTCACCGTGTTCCCGACGGCGACGTGCTCAGGACCATGCCGATATACTGAAATACGAAAGTATCCCGCTGCCCCTTCACGGCAGCCCGTTCGTGCATAGATGATATGTCGAAGCGGTCGGTCGCTCCCGGCCGGCAGGCGCGGGATTCCGTTAGCCACGGCGCCATTTGTGACGGTTGCATACGCTGGCGTTGTTGCGAATTATCGCTATTATGCCGACAGACCTTCGATACCGGCACGATCGTCGCAAAAAAGAAAAGCCGACCCGGTAAAAGAAAGAATCGGCAGTTTGAAAACCCGCCCGACGTCGCGTCTCAACGGGCGGTGCGATCAACCGGACAAGCGTGGATTTGCCCAAGGATCCGTGCTGGCCGCCCGAGCGATGGCGTAATCACCGCCGGCGGCCGCCCGCGAAGAACGATGCCCGGCCCATTCCCAAGGGGGCCGAGGCCAAGGACCGCCCGCCATCCCGGCGCGTGCGGCCTGACGACGAGAAGGAGCCTCATGATGGATGCTGTAACACGCAGCCTTGAGCCGCTCGCACAAGACGAGCTCACCAACATCAATGCCTACTGGAGAGCGGCGAACTATCTCTCCGTCGGCCAGATCTACCTGCTCGACAACCCGCTTCTGAAGCAGCCCCTGACCAAGGACCACGTCAAGCCGCGGCTGCTCGGCCACTGGGGCACGACCCCCGGCCAGAACTTCATCTACGTGCACTGCAACCGGGTCATCAAAGAGCGCGACCTCAACATGATCTACATCTCCGGGCCCGGCCATGGCGGCCCGGCGCTGGTCGCCAATACCTGGATGGAAGGCAGCTACACCGAGCTCTATCCGAACGTGCCGATGAACGAGGTCGGCATGCAGAAGCTGTTCAAGCAGTTCTCGTTCCCCGGCGGCGTCGGCAGCCACGTCACCGCCGAGACCCCCGGCTCGATCCACGAGGGCGGCGAACTCGGCTATGCCCTGTCGCACGCCTTCGGCGCGGCCTTCGACAACCCGGACCTGATGGTCTGCTGCGTGATCGGCGACGGCGAGGCCGAGACCGGCCCGCTGGCCACCGCCTGGCACTCCAACAAGTTCCTCAATCCGGCGACCGACGGCGCGGTGCTGCCGATCCTGCACCTCAACGGCTACAAGATCGCCAATCCGACGGTGCTCGCCCGCATGAGCCACGACGAGCTCGACAGCCTGTTCGTCGGCTACGGCTACAAGCCCTATTTCGTCGAGGGCTCGGACCCGGAAGAGATGCACCAGAAGATGGCGGCGACGATGGACGCCATCGCCGACGAGATCAAGGCGATCCAGGACGACGCCCGCAACAACGGCAACATGACCCGGCCGATGTGGCCGATGATCATCCTGCGCTCGCCGAAGGGCTGGACCGGCCCGAAGGAGGTCGACGGCAAGAAGACGGAGGACTACTGGCGTTCGCACCAGGTGCCGTTCTCCAACGTCGTCAACAACACCCAGCATCTGGAACTGCTGGAATCCTGGATGAAGAGCTACAGGCCGGAGGAGCTGTTCGAGGACAACGGCGACCTGAAGCCGGAGCTGAAGGCCCTGGCGCCGGAGGGCGCACGGCGCATGGGCGCCAATCCGCACGCCAATGGCGGCAAGCTGCTGCGCGACCTCAGCCTGCCGGACTACCGCGACTTCGCCGTCGCCGTGGAGCGGCCAGGCCATACCATGGCGGAATCGACCCGGGTGATGGGCAACTTCCTGGCCGAGGTGATGCGCCGGAACCTCGACACCGCCAATTTCCGCGTCATGGGTCCGGACGAGACGGCCTCCAACCGGCTCGGCGCCCTGTTCGACGTCACGGAACGGACCTGGATGGCCGAGACCCTGCCGGAGGACGACCACCTGGCGCCGAACGGCCGGGTCATGGAGATCCTGTCGGAGCACACCTGCCAGGGCTGGCTGGAGGGCTATCTCCTCACCGGCCGGCACGGCTTCTTCTCGTGCTACGAGGCGTTCATCCACATCGTCGATTCCATGTTCAACCAGCACGCCAAATGGCTGAAGGTGAGCAAGGAGATCCCGTGGCGGCGGCCGATCGCGTCGTTGAACTACCTGTTGACGTCCCATGTCTGGCGCCAGGACCACAACGGCTTCTCGCACCAGGACCCGGGCTTCATCGACCACGTGGTCAACAAGAAAGCGGATACCATCCGGGTGTTCCTGGCGCCCGACGCCAACACCCTCTTGCACGTCACCGACAAGTGCCTGAACAGCCGCGACTTCATCAACGTCATCGTCGCCGGCAAGCAGCCGCAGCCGCAATGGCTGTCGATGGACGCCGCGATCAAGCACTGCTCGGCCGGCATCGGCATCTGGGACTGGGCCTCCAACGACCAGGACGGCGAGCCGGACGTGGTCATGGCCTGCGCCGGCGACGTGCCGACGCTGGAGACGCTGGCCGCCGTCGACCTTCTGCGCCAGCACCTGCCGGACCTGAAGGTGCGGGTCGTCAACGTCGTCGACCTGATGACGCTGCAGCCGAAGGAGGAGCATCCGAACGGCCTGTCCGACCGGGAGTTCGACATCCTCTTCACCCCGGACAAGCCGGTCATCTTCGCCTATCACGGCTATCCGTACCTGATCCACCGGCTGACCTACCGGCGCACCAACCACAAGAACCTGCATGTGCGGGGCTACAAGGAAGAAGGCACGACGACGACGCCGTTCGACATGGCGGTGCTCAACGATATCGACCGCTTCGACCTCGTCGCCGACGTCATCGACCGGGTGCCCGGGCTCGGCTCCAGGGCCGCGTATCTGAAGCAGTTCGTGCGCGACAAGCTGATCGAGCACACCGAGTACATCCACAAATACGGCGAGGACATGCCGGAGATCCGCGACTGGAAATGGCCCTACAACAGTTGAGCCTTTCCTGACGATCTTCCCGGCGGCACCGGCCAGGTGCCGCCGGCTGCGGCGACGCATCGACCCGGTCCTTTCCCCGTGGAAGGGCCGGGTTTTTTATTCGCGTTTTCCTAAAGTAGAAAACTCTCAAACAGCCTGCTGGCGAGGCGGCCTCGCCGTTCAACCAAGTCTTCAAAAATCCTTTATTGACGAAAAAGAAATCCTGCGTATACAATTATTTCTAGGGGCTAATTTAGGTGCCGATGAAAGGAGTTTCTGTCAAGAAGACTTCCGGTGAAATGCATTGCTCCTTCTCTTTTCGAAAGTAGTTCCGAAGGCCGCGCACTGTATCGGGCGCTTCCTCGTCCGTTGATGCACCCGTCTCGACGTTGTCCGAACCGCCGGCGGTCGTCCTTTCGTCCAGCGGCTGTTGCGGACGTCGTCGCCGGCGGCCGCGATACATCGCCGGAACTACGGTAGAGAAGGAGGAAGTCGTACGGTCGCCGGTTACCGCCTTTGCTCTCGCTCAGAAAAACGACACCTTCCTGGAGACGAAATCATGCTCACTGTCATCGGGGCAACGATCGTTGCGGCCTTCCTCGGCAGTCCGCCCGCCGAGGCGATTGCACCGGCACCGGACGCCTCGCCGGTCATCAAGGTTCAAAAGGGTATTCGCCCGCTTCGGGGCCGGAATTGCCCGCGGCCGCGCGCGGTGCAGTCGCCGCACTCCAACCGGTCGACCCAGATCCGCTTCATCAACAGCCTGAACAGTCCGGTCGAGCTCTACTGGATCAATTTCCGCGGCCGCTGGGTGCAATACGCGACCCTGCGCCCCGGCCAGAGCTACAGCCAGCAGACCTATGTCGGCCATGCCTGGATCGCCTACGAGATCAACGCGAACGACTGCGTCGGCAACAGCCTCTATTTCGCCACCAACGACCGTGGCCAGTGGGTCGAGTGGCACTACTGACCGGCTGAAGTCCCGCGCCTGCGCCGGGCGGCCTTTGCGGCCCGGCGATCAATGGGCGCCGTGGTGGGCGTGCTGCGAGCCGTGGTGTTCGTGGCCGCCGCCATGGTCGTGATGGGTATTGCGCGGGTCCATCATGCCTTCCTTGACGCCGTAGCGGATGAGGAGGACGTTGACCGGATAGGCGGCGACCAGCCCGAAGGTGAGCGACAGGATCATCGCCGACCAGAACAGCGTCTCGGTGATGCCCGACCGGCCGCCGACCAGCAGGTCGGTGCCGATGGCGGTGATCTCCATGACGGCGATGCTCGGCGTCTCAGACAGCAGCGCATCGCGCAGGGCCGTCCCGAACGGCACCCCGTCCTGGACCAGCGGGCCGACGGTCAGCGCATAGCCCATCACATAGGCGAGCACGAAGGTCGTGCCGGCGATCCACCAGTTGGAGAGCGACAGGATGCCGGCGGTGACGATGACGCCGATGACCTCGCCCATGCCGCAGCCGGAATAGCAGTGGGCGACGGAGCGAAACGCGCGGCGCCAGAGACGGTCGTCGCCGATTTCCTTGCGGCCGGTGAACCAGTAGATGGCGAGGCCGAGGACGCCGGAATAGGCGACCGTGAACACCCAGACCACCTTCATCAGCGACATCAGATGGGAATTGTTCTGCCTGAGGTCGCGAATGAGGATGATGACGCTCGCCACCGCAAGGACGGCCCAGACGGTGACGAAAATCGGATTGGATATGAATGCGCGGAAGGTGTCCATAAAAACGGAACCGGCGCCGCGCAGGTTTGTTCCGAAATTCGCGGTCGCGCCGCCGCCGCTACGGATCCCGCTCCTATTCGGCGCCGTAGCGTTTTTCGTATTCGGCCTGCAACTCTTGGCGCCGCGCCTCGTATTCGGCGGTCAGGCGGTCGCATCCGGCGTTGAGGGCCTCGACCTCCTCGCGACGCGTCTTCAGGGCGCCGTCTTCCAGCGCGGGCCTGTCCTTTTCCAAGGTCGCTTCAAACGCCTTCGCCTTGAGGCAGACGAGCTTGGCGTTCTCGTTCATGGCCTGGACCTCCCGGTTCGCCCGTATCCGGTATTCCTGGGCCGTCTCGGTCTCGGCCTTGGCCGGGCCGGAGATCGCAAGGAGCAGGACGGCGAGCGCGGCGGCGGAAACCGTCCGCAGCGGTCCGGTGGCGGGGAAGTTGAGGGTCATTGGCAGGTCTTTTCGATTGGTGCAGGTGAATTAGCGCGGCGCCATCCTGAGCGCGCCGTCGAGGCGGATGGTCTCGCCGTTCAGCATCTCGTTCTCGCAGATGTGCTTGACGAGGGCGGCGTACTCTTCCGGCTGGCCGAGGCGGGAGGGGAACGGCACCTGGTCGCCGAGGGAATCGCGGACCTTTTCCGGCAGCGCCATCAGCATCGGGGTCAGAAAAATGCCGGGCGCGATGGTCATGACGCGGATGCCGGACTGCATCAGGTCGCGGGCGACGGGAAGGGTCAGGGCGGCAATGCCGCCTTTTGAGGCGGCGTAGGCGGCCTGGCCGACCTGGCCGTCGAAGGCGGCGACCGATGCGGTGGAGACGATGACGCCGCGCTCGCCATCCTGCGTGACCGGCTCCGCCGTCACCATGCCGGTGGAGGCGTGCGCCATGCAGCGGAACGAGCCGATGAGGTTTACCCGGATGACGGCCTCGAACATGTCCATCGGATGCGGATTGCCCTTGGAGGTGGTCTTGGCGACCGGGGCAATGCCGGCACAGTTGACGAGGATGCGCTCCTGGCCGTGCGCCTTGCGGGCTTCCTGGAAGCCGGCCATGACGCTGTCGTCGGAGCTGACGTCGACCTTGACGAAGATGCCGCCGATGGCGTCGGCGACCTTGCGGCCCTTTTCCTCCGCGACGTCGAAGACGGCGACCTTGACGCCGCTTGCTGCCAGCGTCCGCGCCGTTGCCTCGCCGAGGCCGCCGGCCGCGCCGGTGACGACCGCGCTGATGTCCGATCCGAGTTTCATGGATGCCTCCCCCGTTTTGCCCGCCCGCTCGGGGGGCCGATCCGACTGGTGTATTCAGCGCCCGCCGCCGCGGTCAAGTCGAAAGGCGCGAGCGGACGGGTTCGGGGGCGGCGGGATCGGACGCGACCGGCGCCATGGCCTCCGGGGCGATGACAACAAGGTCGAGGGGGTCGGTTACCCCCGGCACCTGCCGGCCCTTGCGAACCTCGCCGCCGACGGTGCCGAACGCGGCATCGGAAAACCCCTGGGCGCGGGCGAGATCGAGGACGGCCGTCGTCGTCAGCCCGCGTGTTCCTTCGGTCTTGTTGGCGGTTTCCAGCTTGGCAGCGAGGTTGACCGGATCGCCGATGACGGTGTGCTCGCGGCGGTCGTGGACGCCGACGATGCCGACGGTGACGGACCCGGCCGTCACCGCGCAGCCGATGCGGAACGGGCCGGGCCAGCCCTCGGCGGCGAACGCCCCGGCCTCGGCATCGACCGCTGCAAGCACCGCGATGGCGGCCGCCAGAGCACCGGCGGCGTGGGTTTTCGATGGCTCCACGGCGCCGAAGGTGGCGAGCACGCCGTCGCCCAGGAACTTGTCAACGCGGCCGCCATGGGCCTCGATCGCCGGCACTACGACGGCCTGGTAGCGGGCGAGAACGCGCATGACGGCGTTCGGCTGGAGCCGCGCGGACGTCGGCGTGAACGTGCGGATGTCGACGACGAGGACCGCGGCCTCGCGCAGCACCCCCTCGCCGATCATGAGTTCGCGGTCGGCGTCGGTGATGGAGCGGGCAACCTCCGGCGCGAAATAGCGGCTGAGGTCACGGGCGGCCGCGCTGCCGCGCACGGCGGAAAACAGCAGCCCGCGGGCGCGCAGGAGGGCGACGCCGAGGATGCCCGTGACGCCGAGAATGGCGATGATCTTGTCCATCTCCGCGCCGATCAGGATGGCGTTGCTGGTCAGATACTCCACGTAGTTGCGGGTGATCTTCATTTCGCCCATGTCGGTGAAAACCGCATAGGCGACGAGGCACACCCAGCCGATGGCGGCGACGCTTCCCGCCGTCAGCACGAAACGCGGATCGAAGCGCAGGGCGCGCAGCGACACGAACAGGAAGACATAGAGGATCGTCGGCGCCTTCAGGTAAAAGCTCGGATGCTGCATGTACTGGATGTGGAAGGAAAAGATCAGCGCCATCAAAAGCGCCACGTCGACGACGATCGAGAGGAACAGGAACCAGGCCGGCAGCATGAATCGGTAGGACAGCCAGAGCCGGAGCACGGTGAAGACGAAATATCCGGCGAGCGCGAAGGGCACGAAATTGAAGCCTGTCGCGCCCTCTGCCCGCGGGGCGATGGCATAAAGCATGGAAAAGAAGACGACGGCGGAAAGCTGGGCCCAGCCGATCAGCCGCTCGGCCTGAGCCTCGCGGCGGCCGATGTCCTCGGCGACGCGCTCGGGCATTCCCTCCGCCGAGACGGTTCCCTCGCGGATGTCCTCGCTGAGTTCGCGAAACGCTTTCCTGAACCTGACCATGGGCGGCCGTCATTCCAATCCGAAGTGCCAGCCGCCAAGGTAGTACAGCTTCCCACGCGGCGACAGCACGGCTTTGGCCAATCGCGCGGCTTTGATGGGGCGTGAAAATCGACGCGGATCTCCGCCTTTCGCGCCGCCGGGATAAGCTTTTCTTAAGTTATTCTTCGTTAACTATTGTGAAACGTTCCGTTTGAGGGGATGTCGCGCGTGCCCGCTACAAGCTTCACTCCGCGCTCGGCGCCCGTTGTCAGCGTCTCGGCCCAGGCCGGCGCGGCAGGAGCGCAAGGCGGCCAGTTGATCGCCGCCCGCGTCGTCGAGGTGCGGGAGGACGGGTCCGTGCGCCTTGCCACCAGGGACGGCCAGTTCTCCGTCAAGCCGACCGTGCCGCTTGAAGTCGGCACCCGCCTGATGCTGCAGATCGAGGGCGCGGGTTCCCAGGTCAAGCTCGTCATACATGCCGACGGAAAACCGGCGCCGACGCTGCCCGGCGGCGGGCCTGGCGCTCAGGCCGGTGGCGGGCAGCCCGCGCCGCCCACGCCGGTTTCCGTCCCGGCGACGGGTGTTCAAGTGCCCCAGCCCGGCGGCTATCCGGCGCCTTTGCCGGCGGGACCGCCGCTGCCGGGGACCGCAACGGCCGTCCAGCCGGCTGTGCCGGGCGCAATCCCAACGGCTACGGTCGCGCAGGCCGTCGGTGCCGGCACGGCGGTGCCGGCGGGCGCGAACGCCCAGGCCGGAGTGCCGGGCGCGCCGGCGCCGGCGCCCGCAGGCGCGGCCGCAACCGCGGGCGCAATCCCGCCAGCCAACGTTTCCCCCGCCCCCTCCGGAGCGACGCCGTCCGGGGCACTTCAGGGCAGTGGCCCGCCGCCTCTGGCGCAGGGACAGGTGGCGCCGCAAGGGGGCACCGCGCAGCCCGCGCCCGCCGCCCAGGCTCCCCTGCCGCAGGCGAACACCGCGTCCAATCCGGCCCAGGTCGCGCAGCAGGCCGCTGCCTATGCGGCAAAGCCCGGGCAATCCGCACCGACGGCGACGCAAGCCGGCCCGCAGACCGCGGCAACCGGAACGGCACCGGCCGGCACGGCAACGCCAGGCGCACCGACGACGGGTGCCGGCGGGGCGCCCGTTCCCCCCTCGACCAGCATCCTGGCGCGCGCGGCGCTCTCCGAAATGGTCCACACCGCAGCCTCGCGCCAGGACAGTCTGGCGCCGCTCTTTGCCAACCTCAACGCCGTTGCGTCGCACGGCGGCAATACGCTGCCCGATCCCGTGATGAAGGCCGTGCAGCAGCTTCTCGGCCTGAGGCTTCCCACCAATGCCCCGGTGACGGGCGAGCAGATGCGGCTTGCCGTGCAGTCGTCCGGCATCTTCCAGGAGGCGCAGCTTGCCACGGGCCAGGCCGCGGCGGCCTCCGGCGACATGAAGTCGGCGCTCCTGGTGCTGCGCAACGTGCTGACCACCTGGCTCGGCGCCGACGCGGCGGCAAATGTTGCGGCAACGACCAAACCTGGCGCCCGCCCGGGCGCCCCCCGCAAGGCCGGCACGCCAGCCGGCCAGCGCGCCGCAACGCCGTCCCTGACGGCCTCCTCGACCGGCACGCAGGCAATGCGGGCGCTGCTTGCCCAGACCGATGCCGCGCTCGACCGGGTGCGGCTGTCACAATTCGCCTCGCGCGCCGACGACGACGGTGCGCCGGCGCAGGCCGCTCGCGGCCATGACTGGACCTTCGAGATCCCGCTGGCCCTCGGCCGGCAGACGCCGATCGCCCAGTTCCGCATCGCCCGCGACAAGGAAAAGGGCAAAAACGGCAAGTCCCGCATCTGGCGGGTCCAGTTTTCCATGGATTTCGAGCCGCTCGGCGCCATCAACGGCCAGGTGGCGCTCTGCGACAGCGACGTCTCGGTTACCGTCTTTGCCGAGCGCGAGGAGACGAGCGAATTGTTGCGCGGCGCCCTCGGCGATCTGCGCGGCGCGCTTTCCGACGCCGCCTTCGGGGTCGAGGAGGTCCAGGTCCATACCGGAACGCCGGACTTTCCGACCGGTGCGCCCGGCGCCGGCACGCATGTGGATACCGAGACATGAGCGAGACCGAAAAACCCCGCCTCGCCGTTGCGCTGGAATACGAGAAGGGCTCGGATGCCGCACCGCGGGTCACTGCCAAGGGCCGCGGCGAGTTGGCCGAAAAGATCCTCGCGGCCGCCCAGGAGCACGACGTTCCCGTTGAGGAGAACGAACCGCTCGCCGAAGCGCTCAGCACGGTGGAGCTCGACGATGCGATCCCGGAGGAGCTTTACCGCGCGGTCGCCGAGGTCATCGGCTTCGTGCTCAGGGCCTCCGGCCAGCTTCCGGCGCGGCCGGATCCGGCGAAATCTGCTCCGGCCCGTTCAGCGGGGGACGGGGCGCTGTCGAGTGCGCGCCCCATGCCGCATCCGCCCTACCTTCAGAGCGACAATTCCAATCCCTGATGGGCGATCATGGCGCCGCCATGGCGCTTGCGGATGACGTCTGCGAGCCGGTCGAGTTCGTCGTCCGTGCGGTCGGGATCGTGGTGGAAGAGGATCGGCATGCGCACGTCGGCGCGCTCGGCAAGGTCGAGGCACTTTTCCCAGGTGGAATGGCCCCAGCCGACGTGGCTTTGATATTCCTGCTCGGTGTACATGGTGTCGTAGATCATGGCGTCGGCGCCGGCGACGAAGTCCGCCAGCCGCGCGTCGATCTCCGGGTTGCCGTGCTCGTGGTCGGTGACCGTGCAGAACACCCGGTCGTCGCATGAGATGCGGTAGGCGATCGCCCCGCCCGGATGGTTGAGGAGCATGGTGTCGACAGTGAAGGATCCGCCGAGCGGCAGCCGGTCGCCCGGCGAAAAGGCGTTGAAGGTGACGCCGGTCAGCCCGCACACCGACATCGGAAAGATCGGCGGCGACATCATCCGCTTCAGCACGTCCTCCAGCGTCCCCTCCTCCGCGCCCAGATGCCCGGCCCAGAAACGCACCGAGACGTCCTTGTCATAGGCGGGAGCAAAGAACGGCAGGCCGCAGACATGGTCGAGATGGGTGTGGGTGAGGAGGAGGTCGACGTCCCTGACCCCTTCGCGGCTCATCGCGGCGCCGAGATGGCGAATGCCGGTGCCGCAGTCGATGATCAGCACGCGCTCGCCGATGCGCACCTCCATGCAGGTGGTCTCGCCGCCATAGCGCACCGTGGTGGCGCCGGGCGCCGGGATCGACCCGCGCACGCCCCACAGTCGGACCAGAAACGTCCTGGAATTGCGTCCCGTCATGCTCTCCCCGTCGCCATCGTTCAATTGCCGCCCGTGGCCGAGCGCAGGTCCGCCAGATCCCGTGTCGTGCGCTCCAGCCGGGCGGCGAGGACGCGCATCACCTCAAGCGCGATATCGGGAAACTCTTTCAGCAGCTTCAGGAAGTTGTCCTTGTTGATGGACAGGATCGCCATCTCCGTTGTGGCGCGGATGGTGGCCGTGCGCGGCACGTCGCACAGGATGGCGATCTCGCCGACGATGTCGTTGGTGGCGACGCCAGCCACCTTCCTGAGGCCCTGATCGGTCTCGACCAGCACGTCGGCCTCGCCGTCAAGCACGATGAAGGCGGAATCGCCGCTCTCGCCCTGGCGGCACAGATCCTCGCCGGCGCGCACCGTGACGCGGTCGGAGATGAACGCCAGGAGGCGCAGCTTGGCCGTATCGATCTTCCTGAACAGCGGCACCTTGCGGAGCGCTTCGACTTCGGCATTGAGCGTCACCACATTTCCCCTTTTCCGCTCTCGCCCGATGGACCGGGGCCAAGGCCGACACCCTGCCCGGTCCCGATGATTGCGACCGTCCCCGGCAGAACGGTCATTGCTCGACCTCCGCCGCGCCGAGATCGCTGATCGCCGCGCGGATCGTCGCGGCGTCACCGTCGGCGCAAATGCGTCCGTTGCGCATCAACAGAATGCGCTCAAACCCCGCGACCCGGTCAAGCCTGGAACTGCCGGCGAGGATCATAGCGCCTTTCTGGCGCTCGCGGATGGTCTGAAGCATGCCCACATTGTCGCCGAGCGTGTTGTCGACATCCTCAAAGGCGATGATCTTCGGCCGCTTGAGCAGCGCCCGGGCGAGGCTCAGCCGGCGGCGCTGGCCGCTGGACAGCCGCGAGCCGGCAACGCCGACCTCGAAATCGAGCCCGGCATGGGCGATGTGATCGCGCAGGCCCAGGTGATCGGCGGTCTCGCCGATCAGGCGCTCGATCTCCTCGCGGGCGCCGCGACGGTCGAGGCGCGGCTTGCCGAAGATGATGTTGTCCTCGATCGACAGGGATTCCGCATAGGCGTCCGGCGCAAAAGTGACGTAGCGGCCGGCGAGGCGTTCGGCCTGCTCGCGGAACACCTTGCGGCCGGCAACCATCTTTGCGGCCTTGTCGTCGTCGATGACGCCGAGGCGGTGGCGGGCCGGGACGAGACGGAAGGCAAGACCGATGAATTTGCGGATTTCCGCCGCTTTCAGGCTGTCGCGTCCGTTCGCCTTGATGCGCTTCAGGAGCGTGTCGTAGGCGGGCAGCTCCTCCGCCGGGATCAGGCTGTCGGCGCCGAGCAGATCGCTGTCGTCGCTGACCTCGGCAAACAGCTCGACCATCACCTCGGCGATGTCGATGCCGATGCCGACCAGCGTCTCGCGGAGGTCCGCCTCGTCGAGGATCTCCAGCACGTCCGGATCGGCGGCGACCTCATCGATGGCCATGGCGCGGTCGCGCGGCGCGCCGAACAGGATGTTCTCGACAAGCGGCGCGTTGGCGTTGAAGCGGTCGACGTCCCACAGATCGACCAGTCCCTGAAGGTCCGGATCGCCGCCGATACGCTCCGCGAAGGCCGTGCGCATCTTCAGGATGCCGTCGACGGTCTCGGGGTTTTCGTCCGCATCGAGAAAGGCGTGGAGGCCCATGCGGTAGATATCGGCGCCGAGGCCGACGCCGTTGGCAAGCCTGACGACGATGGCATCGAGTTCGTGGTCGCTGTCGACGCTGAGGACGGAAAGGTCCTCCCATTTCTGGTCGATATCGAAGTGGATGTTGCCGGTGCGCTCCGCCTCCTGGCGCCGGGTGCGCTCCGTATCGTCGAAATCCTCCCCGTCGGCGATGTGGTTGCGCGGCCGGTGGCGCAGCCCATAGACGAGGTTGTCGCGCACCGTGCCGGTGAAGATGTGCGGCGCCGGTCCGATATAGGCGGTATCGCGGCCGAGCACGGTTTCCGACAGCTCGTCGAGCCGTGCTTCGCCGACGCGGACGCGGCCGGTGGTCGGCTCGACCAGTCCGCAGGCGAGCTCGATCAGTTCCGGCCGGCCGCTGCCCTCGCCGCCGACGATGGCCAGCCCCTTGCCCGGCGCGACCTTGAGCGAGACGTCGTGCAGTTCCTGTCCGGCGATGCCGGTCGCCAGGTTGACGCTGACGAACTGCAGATCGCCCTCAAGACCCTCGACCGCCTCATCGACGATGCCGAGCCGCTCGCGCGGCATCAGGTCCGGCGGATCGAAATTCTCCACCACGGTCTGGTAGCGCACGCTGATGTCGGCAAGATTCTGGTAGTAGTCGAGAAGTTCCTTCCACGGCCCGGCAAGGTCCTTGTAAGCGGCAAGCACGGCAACGAGCGCGCCGAAGGTGATGTCGCCGTTGATGACCAGGTAGCCGCCGATGGAATAGAACATGAAGGGCGGAAGCTGGTTCATGAAATTGTTCACGAACTTGATCATGTATTTCCGCTTGAAGATGTCGTAGCGGATCTGGAAGTTCGTGTAGAGGGCGCCGGCAAGGTGCGACAGGTGCCAGGCGGAGGTGGCGTTGGCGTGAATGTCGGTGATGCCGGCAACGCTCTCGCCGATGCCGTCGGAGAGCTTGCGGATGTTCTTGACGCGCTCGCGCTGCAGGCGGATCACCTTCTTCTGCAGCTTGGGGATGATGTAGCCCTGGATCGGGTAGAGCGAGATCGCTGCCGCGCCGAGCAAGGGGTCCTGGGCGAAGATGAAGGTGATGTAGACCAGCAGCGTGCCGCCCTGGAAGGCGGGCTGGGCGATGGCGTCGCCGATGAAGCCGCCGAGGGGCTCGACCTCGGAGGTGATCATCGGAATGATCTCGCCGGAGCTGACTTTGCGGAAGTGCGGCAGGCGGAAGCGCATCATCCGCTCGTAGAGCGTATAGCGCAGGCGGCGGAGCATGCGCTCGCCGGTCAGGCCCTTGTAGATGTTGAGGGTGAACTTGACGACGTTGTTGAGGACGACGAGGCTCAGAAACGCCAGACAGAGCAGCATCAGGTAGGGGATCTGGCCGAATTCGAAGCCGAAGAACTCGCGCGGGAAATCGGTGCCCTGGATCGCGTCGTTGACGATCTGCTTGGGCAGTTCCAACGACAGGTAGAGGATCGGGAAGGATACGACGGTCAACAGGAGAATGACCATCTGGCGCCGTGCACTATGGCGCCAGATAAACCGGTAGAGAGTCTTCTCCATCAAGCTGTCCCGTCGGCCCCGAACTCTGCATCAAATCGTTCATGTCGATGCTTTACAACATTGCAGGAATGGGACACGGTGCAACAGATAAATTCACCGGAGCAGATCGAACCCACTCTCCCTTGGGCGATCCCCGCGCGATGCTGCGCTGACCAGCGACACGGCCGACCGTCGTCGCTCCAAGGATCCTCACCACCCGAACCGTTGTGAGCGTCATGCGGCAAGCATCGTCCCCTTCGCGGCACCAGAAGAAGATTCTGATCTACAGCCACGACACCTTCGGCCTCGGGCACCTGAGGCGGTGCCGGGCGATCGCGCACGCCCTCGTCGGGGCGTTCTCCGACCTGTCGGTGCTGATCCTGTCCGGCTCGCCGATCATCGGCAGTTTCGACTTCCGGGCCCGGGTCGACTTCGTGCGCATTCCCGGCGTCATCAAGCTGAGGAGCGGCGAGTACACCTCGCTCGGCCTGCACATCGACATCGAGCAGACGCTGGCGATGCGCGCCTCGATCATCGAGCAGACGGCAAAGGCGTTCGATCCGGACATCTTCATCGTCGACAAGGAGCCGCTCGGGCTGCATGGCGAGGTGGAGGCGACGCTGCAGGTGCTGGCGGAGCGCGGCACGCGGCTCGTCCTTGGCCTGCGCGATGTGCTCGACGACCCGGACATCATGCGCGAGGAGTGGCAGCGCAAGAACGTGCTGCCGGCGCTGGAAACACTCTATGACGAGATCTGGACCTACGGCCTGCCGCAGATCCACGACCCGCTCGCCGGGCTCGACCTGCCGCCAAAGGTCCTCGACAAGGTCTGCTTCACCGGCTATCTGCGCCGCACCCTGCCGACCAACCGGCCGACCACGGAGCCGATGCCGTTCGGCGACGACCCGTTCGTTCTCGTCACTCCAGGCGGCGGCGGCGACGGCGTAGAGCTCGTCGACTGGGTGATGCGCACCTACGAGGCGAGGGTCGAGCCGCTCTACCCGGCTCTCGTCCTCCTCGGCCCGTTCATGGCTCCGGAACACCAGGCCGCCTTCATGGAGCGCGCGGCCAGCCTGCGCGACGTCCATATCCGCAAGTTCACGCCGAATATCGAGGACTATCTCGACCAGGCGATGGCGATCGTCGGCATGGGCGGCTACAACACGTTCTGCGAGATCCTGTCCTTCGACAAGCCGACGCTGATCGTGCCGCGCGTGGTGCCGCGGCGCGAACAGGCGATCCGCGCCGACAAGGCCGAGGAGTGCGGTCTCGTCAAGGTGCTGGCGATCGACGACTATCCGGACGTGCCGCTGATGACCGAGGCGCTCGTCGCCCTGCCGAAGCAGCCGCCGCCGTCGACCGCCGGCTTTTCCGGGCTGCTCGACGGCCATCTGACGATCACCCGGCGGGTCGCGGACATCCTCGGCGAAGGCCGCACGCCCCCGGGGACCGGAACGAGACCGGACGCGGCGCCCGCGCCGCTCGTGGCCGCCGGCAGCTAGGCCTTTTCGCGAGAAACCCGATGTCCCGTGTCGCCGTCGTCCTCAAGGGCTATCCGCGCCTTTCGGAGACCTTCATCGCCCAGGAGATCCGCGAGCTGGAAAAGCGCGGGCTCGACCAGATCATCGTCTCCCTGCGCCATCCCACTGACCCGCACCTGCACGACATCCACCGGGAGATCGAGGCGCCGGTCGTCTACCTGCCGGAGTACCTGAAGGACGATCCGGCAAGGGTTCGCGCGGCGCGGACTTGGGCCGACGGCCAGCCGGGGACGGCTGCCGCGCGGGCGGTGTTCGAGCGCGACCTTGCCCGCGACCGCAGTGCCAGCCGGCATCGGCGCTGGGGCCAGGCGCTGGTGCTGGCGCACGAGCTGCCGGCGGACGTTACCCGCCTGCACAGCCATTTCCTGCACACGCCGGCGTCCGTCACCCGCTATGCGGCGATGATCCGCGGCCTTCCCTGGTCGTTCTCCGCCCACGCCAAGGACATCTGGACGCTTGAGGAATGGGAGCTGTCGGAAAAGATCGCCAGCGCCGACTGGGGCGCCACCTGCACCCGCTTCAACGCGGATTTCCTCAACGCCCTTGCCGACCGGCCGGGCAAGGTCGATCTCGTCTATCACGGCCTTGATCTTTCCCGGTTCCCGGCCAGTGTTCCCGCCCGGTCCGACCGCGACGGCAGCGCGGACAAGCCGGTGCGCATCCTTTCCGTCGGACGGGCAGTTGAGAAAAAAGGTTATGACGATCTCCTGAAGGCCCTCTCAAGGTTGCCGACCGATTTCCACTGGACGTTCACCCATATCGGCGGCGGCGCGCTGTCGAAGAAACTCATGTCGCTCGGCGAGAAGCTCGGCGTTGCCGACCGGGTGACCTGGAAAGGCGCGCAACCGCGCTCCGAGGTGATCGATGCGGCCAGGAACGTTGATCTCTTCGTGCTCGCCAGCCGGATCACCAAGTCCGGCGACCGGGACGGGCTGCCGAACGTGCTGATGGAGGCGCAGCTCATGGGCGTCGCCGCCATCGGCACCGCCGTCTCGGCGATCCCGGAGCTGATCCTTGACGGCGAGACGGGCTTGCTGACGCCGGAGCACGATCCGGCCGCGCTTGCCGAGGCGATTGTCGCCCTCGGGCGCGATCCGGCACGCCGGGCGACGCTGGCCAAGGCTGGGCGCGAACGGGTGCGGCGGCATTTTTCCACCGAGCCCGGCATCGACCACCTCGCCCGCCGCTTCGGCCTTGAAGAGCGCCAGCGGCCGGCGGCGGAGTGAGGTCCGGTGCGGATCGCCTTCTACGCGCCGATGAAGCCGCCGGACCACGAAACGCCGTCCGGCGACCGGCTGATTGCGCGGCTTTTGATGCGCGCGCTCGGCGAGGCCGGGCACCAGGTTTTCCTCGCCAGCCGGTTCCGGTCCTGGGTGCAAGAACCGAAGGCGCTTGAGGGCCTCGCGGAAGAGGCAGAAGCCGAAGCGGCGCGACTCATCGCCCACTTCGAAAAGACCGAAAAACCCGACCTTTTCCTCACCTATCACCTCTACCACAAGGCGCCGGACTGGATCGGGCCACGCGTCGCCGATGCGCTCGCCATTCCCTACGCGGTGATCGAGGCGAGCCGGGCGCAGAAGCGCGCGACCGGCCCTTGGGCCTCCGGCTTTGCCGCCGCCGATGACGCGCTTTGCCGCGCCGATGCGGTGGCGGCCCTGCACGAGGCGGACGCGGAGGGGCTCAGACCCGTCGTCGGCGACCGGCTGGAGATCATCCCGCCCTTCCTCGATACCGCGCCCTTCGCCGCCGTCGCCGGGGACCGCACGCCGAACGACCCGCCGGTGATCGTCACCGCCGCGATGATGCGGCAAGGCAACAAGGCGGACTCCTATCGGCTCCTCGCCGAGGCATTGTCGCGCCTCAAGCACAGGCCCTGGCGCCATGTCATTGCCGGCGACGGGCCGGAGCGCGATGCCCTCCTGCCGCTGTTCGATCCGCAGCGCACCGACTATCTGGGCCGCCTCAAACCGGAAGACATGCCGGCGCTTTACGCAAGCGGCGACATCTTCGCCTGGCCGGCGGTGACGGAGCCCTTCGGCATGGTGTTCCTGGAGGCCCAGGCGACAGGGCTCGCCGTCGTTGCCGGCGCCGCGCGGGGCGTTCCGGATATCGTCGCGGATGGGGCCACCGGCCTCCTCGTCCCGCCCGGCGACGTAGCCGCCTTTGCCGCCGCGCTTGACGATCTGCTTGCCAGTGCGGAAAAACGACAGGCCATGGGCCGGGCGGCGGCTGCCCACGCGGCGGAACACCATGACATCGCCCAGGCGGTCCCGGCGCTCGATACCCTCCTCTCCCATGCCCGGCGCCACCACGCGGCGCGCAGTTGAAGTCAAAGAGGCGATCTTGAAAGCCCTCATCTACGTCCAGCATCTTCTCGGCACCGGCCATGCGGTGCGCGCCGCGGCGATTGCACGGGCGCTCGGCGCGCGCGGCGTCGACGCCCTGTTCGTCAGCGGCAACGCCCTGCCGCCAACGCTCTCGCTCGACGGCGTCTCGATCCTGGAGCTGCCGCACGCCCGCGCGGCCGATACCAGCTTCCAGACCATCCTCGGCGGCGACGGCGCGCCCATCGACGCGGCCTGGAAGGCGATGCGCGCCGACCGCCTGCTCACCGCCTTTCGCGACCATTCGCCGGACATCCTCCTCACCGAGACCTACCCGTTCGGCCGAAAAAAATTCGCCTTCGAGCTAAATCCGCTTCTGGACGCCGCCCACGCCGAGGGACGTCCGCTGATCGCCACCTCGATCCGCGATATCCTCGTCAGGAAGGACGACCCGGCGAAGGAACAGCGGATGGCGGAGGTCGCCCGCGACCGCTACGACCTCATCCTCATCCATGCCGACGGCGATATCGTCCGGCTGAAGGATTCCTTTCCGTTCGCGGACGAGGTCGAGCCCCTTGTGCGCTACACCGGCTACGTCCATGAGCCCCGGTCTGCCGTGGCGCCGGCCGGCGACGGCATCGACGAGGTCATCGTCTCCTGCGGCGGCGGCGCCGTCGGCGGCGATCTCTTGCAGGCCGCGCTCGGCGCGCGGGCGCTGTCGCAAAAAGCCGGGGACGCGACCTGGCGGCTCCTCGTCGGCCACAGCCACGGCGCGGAGACGTTGGAACGGCTGGCGGCAGGCGCACCCGAGGGCATCGTCGTGGAGCGCGCCAGGCCCGATTTTCCCGAACTCCTGAAGCGCGCGCGGCTGTCGGTCAGCCAGGCCGGTTACAATACGACCATCGACATCCTCGTCGCCGGGGTCCCGGCCGTCTTCGTGCCGTTCAAGGCGGGAGGCGAGACCGAGCAGACCCAGCGCGCCGAACTCCTTGCCGCGCGCGGATTGGCCGAAGTTGTGGCGGAGGAGGATCTGACGCCGCAAAGCCTTGCCGCCGCAGTCGACGCGGCGCTTGCGCGTCCGCCGGCGCGGCTTGAGGTCGATCTCGGCGGGGCGGCGACCAGCGCCGACATCCTGATTGCCGAAGCGGAGAAGCGATGAGCGTCGACGAGCAAGGCTTTGTCGCCCTTGTGACCGACCGGCTCGACAAGGCCGCGGCGGCGGGCACGCGCTTGTCGTTCTGGTGGCGGGACGACGACGCCGTCGCGCCCTCGCCTGCCCTCGACCGGCTCTTGGCATTGCGGGCGCGCTACGGCGTTCCGCTGGCGCTTGCGGTGATCCCGGAAGGGGCGGCGGCGGCGCTTGCCGAGCGCCTTGCGTCGGAGCCCGCCGTCGCTGTCCTGCAGCATGGCTGGGCGCACGCCAACCATCAGCCCGATGGCGAGAAGAACGCCGAACTCGGCAACGCGCGGCCGGCGGACGAGGTGCTCGCCGAACTCGCGCGAGGGCGGGAAAGGCTTTTCGGGCTCTTCGACGATCGGCTCCGGCCGGTATTGGTGCCGCCCTGGAACCGGATCGCGCGTGAGGTCGCCGACCGCATCCCGGAGGTCGGGCTCATCGGGCTATCGGCGTTTGCCGAAGCCGACGGCCGGCCGCACCTTGTCAACACTCACCTCGACCCGGTCGCCTGGAAGACGACGCGCAGCTTTTCCGGCTGGGACGACGCAGCGGCGACCATCGCGCCCGAGTTCGACCGACGCATCGCCGGCGATGCCGAGCCCTTCGGCCTCCTCACCCACCACCTCGCCCATGACGAGGCGCTGTGGCATTTCGTGGAGGTTTTCCTGGAGGTGGTGGCAAGGCACCCGGCGGTCGCTTGGCCGGACCTCGATAGGCTCTTCGGGCTTTGACGCGTCGGGATTGAGCCTGCGGGCTGTCATTGCGAGTGAGCGGAGCGAGCGCGGCAATCCAGGGCCGCACGCTCAGAGCCTGCCGCTCTGGATCGCCGCGTCGGCCTGCGGCCTTCTCGCGATGACGGCAGAGTTTGCGGCTATTCCGCCAGCAATAAACCTCTCTGGAAAATCACCCCTTCTTGCGCACCAGCAGCATGCCGTCGCCGAGGGGCAGCATGGAGACGTCGACGCGGGGGTCGTCGTGGGCGGTCTTTGCCAGGGTCCGAATGCCGTTGGTGGATTTCTTCCGGTCGTCCGGGTCGGCGACCGAGCCGCCCCAGAACATGTTGTCGGCGACGATGAGCCCGCCGGGCTTCAACAGCCCCAGGACCATCTCGTAATAGGCGGGATATTTCTGCTTGTTGGCGTCGATATAGGCCATGTCGAAGCTCTCCGACCGCCCCTCGCCCGCCAGCGCGGTGAGCGTGTCGGAGGCATCGCCGAGGCGCAGGTCGATGCGGCCCTCGACGCCTGCCTCCTGCCAGTAGGGCCGGCCGATGGCGGCGAACTGGTCGACCAGGTCGAGGGTGACGATCTCGGCGTCTTCCGGCATCGTCAGCGCCATCCACAGTGCGGTGTAGCCGGTGAAGGTGCCGACTTCCAGGAACGAGCGGGCGCCGGAAATCAGCGCCAGCATCGACAGGAACTGGCCCTGCTCGGGTGCGCTCGCCCAGCTTGCCTCACCGAGCTTCAGGGTTTCTTCGCGCAGGCGCCGGACGATCTCCGGCTCGCGGACGCCGTTGGCGAGGAGATAGTCCTGCATGGGCCCGGAAAGGCCGTGGGAGCGTGCCGTCATGTTCTTTGTCCGATGATTGGAGGGGTCCGCGCCATATAAGGCGCCGGAACCGCTACTTGTAGGGATCGGCGGCGTCGCGCAGGCCGTCGCCCATGAAGTTGAAGGCCAGCACCACGATGATCACTGGCAGCACCGGCGCCATCAGCCAGGGATAGATCGTCACCACCGAGATGTTCTGCGCCTCGTTGAGGAGCACGCCCCAGGAGACGGCGGGCCGCCGGAGCCCGAGGTCGAGATAGGAGAGCGCCGTCTCGCCGAGGATCATGGTCGGGATGGAGAGCGTCGCGCTGGCGATGATGTGGCTGGAAAAGCCCGGCAGCAGGTGGCGGCGGATGATGCGCGAGGGTTTGGCGCCCATATAGACCGCGGCCTTGGCGTATTCCTCCTCGCGGAGCGCCAGCAGCTTGGAGCGCACGGCGCGGGCAAGGCCCGGCCAGTCGAGGAGACCGAGGATGACGGTGATGCCGACATAGACCCAGAACGGGCTCCAGGTGACCGGCAGCGCGGCCGAGAGCGCCATCCATAGCGGCAGTTCGGGCAGCGCGTTCATGATCTCGATGACGCGCTGGATGGCGGAATCGATAATCCCGCCGAAGAAGCCGGCGATGCCGCCGATGATGAGGCCGAGGACGATCGAGATGGCAACGCCGATGAGGCCGACGGTGAGCGACAGGCGGGCGCCATAGACGAGGCCGGAGAACATGTCGCGGCCGAGGCGGTCGGTGCCGAGGAGATAGACCGTGCCGCGCTCGGCCGGACAGAACAAGTGGAACCGCGCCTCGAAAAGGTCCCAGAACCGGTAGGGCGCGCCGGAGCAGAAGAAGCGCAGGGGCTGCACGTCATTGTCGTTGACGTCGTAGTCCCATTTCAGGAGCTCCAGGTTCACCCGTGCCGTGGTGCCGTAGACGAAGGGACCGACGAAGCTGCCCTCGTGAAAGAAATGCACCATCTGCGGCGGTGCGTAGAGGTGGTCGTTGTCGCGGTGATGGGCCGGATAGGGCGCGATCGCCTCGGCAAAGGGTACCGACATGTAGAACAGGACGAGCAGGAAGGCCGAGGCGACGGCGATGCGGTGGCGGCGGAACTTCCACCACATGATCCGCCATTGCGAGGCCTGGTAGAAGCGCTCCTGATCCGGCGTCAGCGCCTCGGCGACCAGCGGGTCGAACGCCGCGGCGTCAACGTAGTGGCCCCCGGTTCCCTCCTTCTCGTGCATCTAGTGTCCTTTCGCGCCGAAGCGGATGCGCGGGTCGAGGATGCCGAGCAGGATGTCGGAGACCAGCATGCCGACCAGCGTCAGGATGGCGACGAAGAGGAGGATGAAGCCGGAGAGGAACTGGTCCTGGGAGCGCAGGGCATCGAGGAGGACCGGGCCGACCGTCGGCAGGTTGAGGACGACGGAGACGATGACCGAGCCGGAGACCAGCGATGGGATCAGATTGCCGATGTCGGCGATGAACGGGTTGATCGCCATCCGCAGCGGATATTTCACCAGGAGCCGGTTTTCCGACAGGCCCTTGGCGCGCGCCGTCGTCACATACTGCTTGTGCAGTTCGTCGAGGAGGTTGGCGCGCAATCTCCGGATCATGCCGGCGGTACCGGCGGTGCCGATGACGACGGTCGGCACGATCAGGTGGCTCAGCACCGAGCCGATCTTCCCCATGCTCCAGGGCTGGCCGATATAGTCCGGGTCCATCAGCCCGCCGATGGAGAGCCCGAACCAGCGGTTGGAGAAATACAGAAGGATCAGGCCGAGCAGGAAGTTCGGCGTCGCCAGCCCGATATAGCCGAGGAAGGTGAAGCCGTAGTCGCCCCAGCTATATTGCCGCGTCGCCGAATAGATGCCGATCGGAAAGGCGACGATATAGACGAAGAGGACGGTGGCGAAATTGAGCACTACGGTCAGCGGCAGGGCCGGCCCGACCACCTCGGCGACCGGCTTGTCATACTCGAACGACCAGCCCCAGTTGCCCTCAAGGAGGCCATTGAAGCCGTTCGGGCCCGGCCAGGCGCCGATCCAGATCAGGTAGCGCTCGAAGAACGGCCGGTCGAGGGCGAATTCGGAGCGCAGGTATTCGACCTTGGCGATGGAGGCTTCCTCGCCGAGGGCCTTCAGTTGGGCGATCTGGTTGGAGAGATAGTCGCCGGGCGGCAGTTCGATGATGAAGAAGGTGAGGAGGCTGATGACCGCGAGTGTCGGGATCATCGTCAGAATGCGACGGACGATGTAACTCAGCATTCCGGGCTAGTCCCTTTCGGCGGTCTTTTTGGCATCGTCGATCCAGAAGGCGTCCATGCGGTGGATGCCATACTGGGCGCCGGGATCCCAGCCGTAAATCCCTTCCTCGGGAACATTTCTGAGGCGTTCTGAGACGACAACCGGCTGGCGCGCCATGGTGACGATGCCGATGTTGAAAACCTGGTCGGCATGGATTTGCAGCATCCGCTCCCAGATCGCCTGGCGCTCCTCGTGCGAGGTGGAATGGCGCCAGAGGACGTACTCTTCGATGAGCTCGCGGGCCGGCGGATAGTCGACCGCCTCGCCTTCCCGTCCCTGGCTTTCGTGATAGGCGCCCCAGGCCGACCAATTGAAGGATTCCAGCGTGGTCGGGGCGAAATCGGCGGGCGGCATCTCGGCCGTCGGCACGCCGTTGTCGTAGCCGGACGAAATGCCCATGACGAGCTGTCCGGCGAGCGCGCGGTTGCGTACCACGTCGCGCTGGGACGGCTTGACGAAGATCTTGACGCCGATGTCCGTGAGGGTCTCACGCACCAGTTCCAGGGCGTCGATCTCGGCCTGGCTCTCGCCGGCGCTCTCCACGATGATCTCCAACGGCCGGCCGTCCGGCAGCAGGCGGATGCCGTCGCCGCGGCGCTCCGTCAGGCCGATCTCGTCGAGGAGTTCGTTGGCAACGACAGGGTCATAGTGCGCCCAGGCAGTCTGGTAGTACTCTTCGAAGAGCGGGCTCATCGGCAGGACCGTGTTGTTGCCCTCCGTGGCGAAGCCGAAATAGAGCACGCGGTTGATCATCCGCCGGTCGATGCCGAGCGACAGCGCGCGGCGGAACCGAACGTCGCGGTTGAGCTTGCGCCAGACCGGGTCCTTGACCGTCAGATTGGGATAGAGGACGAGCTGGGCGCCCTTGGAGATCGGCCACAGGCGCGTGTCGTAGCCGGCGGTCTTCTCGCCGCTCTTTAAGACGGTGATGTCGGAAAAGGCAAGGTCGCGGGCCTGCAGCATGGATTCGCCGGCCTGGGCCTTGGCCGGGATCAGCCGGCCGTTGGCGACGGAAATGATCACCCGGTCGATATAGGGAAGCTGGCGGCCGGCCGGATCGACCCGGTGGTAATAGGGATTGCGGACCATGATGAAGCGCCGGTCGGACGGCGCCTTGGTCGGCACCCAGGGCTGCAGGCTCGGCAGGTCCGGATTGTTGGCCCGGTACATCTCGTCCTTGCCGTTGAAGAGCGCCGCCCAGTTGCGGGCGTTGATCTCCTCGACCTTTTTCCTGAGCTCTTCGGGATCGGCATAGCGGACGTGGAACTGCTTCAGGTAATGGGCCGGACGGTAGATGAAGGGCGGGCGGGCCTGGGCAAGGGTCGGCAGGAACACCGCGTTGACGCCCTTCCAGGTGAAGCGGACGGTCACCTCGTCGATGACCTCGAACTCCGGCAGCGCGTCGTCGACGCGCATGAAGGTGGCCGGACCGTTCGGGTTGAGTTTCGGATTGTTGGCGACGTCCTCCCACCAGAAGCGGAAGTCCTCGGCCGTGAAGGGCGCTCCATCCGACCATTTGTGGCCGGGCCTGAGGTGGAAGGTGAAGATCCGCCCCTCCTCCACGTCGACGCTCTGAAGGATGTCGGGCACGAGTTCGAAGCTGGTGTTGTAGCCGACGAGGCGGGCATAGCCCCAGACATTGATGAGGCGGATGTCCTTGGCGCGACCGATGATGGTGTCGAGGTCACCGCCATGGCGGCCGAGAGTCTGCTTGGTGGCGGCGAAATCGGCAACGAGAGGCACATCCGGCAGGCGCTCGGCGACCGGCGGCAAGTCGACATCGCCATGGGTGCGGGCAAGGGTCGGCGTCTCGACATAGTCAAGCGCCGCCGCCGGGCCGGCGCCGATGCCGACGGCGAGCGCCGCCGCGGCGAGCGCGGCATGGATCCGCATTGCCAAAGCCATCAGACGGCCTCCTTCAGGGCGCTGTCGCCCGCAAGCCCCGGCGCGCAGACCAGGTGGCCGGGGCGCATCTCCACCAGCGCCGGATAGGTGCCGTCCTCGATGCGGAACGGCTCCGGCCAGGCGCCCGGATCGGACGCGCGCGAGGCCGAGAGCGCGGAGAAATCGAGCAGATGGTCGAGGCTCGGCTCAGGCACGGCGGCAAGCAGCGCTTTGGTGTAGGGGTGGATCGGATCGTCGATGACCGCCCGGCAGCCGGCGACCTCGACCAGCCGTCCCTTGCACATCACCGCGATGCGGTCGGCGATGTAGTCGACGACGGCAAGGTTGTGGCTGACGAAGAGATAGGTGAGGCCGAGGTCGGCCTTCAGGTCGCGCAGAAGGTTGAGGATCTGGGCCTGGACCGAGACGTCGAGGGCGGAGACCGGCTCGTCGCACAGGATCAGTTCCGGCTGCAGGGCGAGCGCCCTGGCGATGCCGATGCGCTGGCGCTGGCCGCCGGAAAAGGAGTGGGGATAGCGGCGCAGGAAGCGCGGATCGAGACCGACGATGCGCATCAGCTCGCGGACCCGTTCGGCGCGCTCCGCCGGCGTGCCGACGCGATGTATCAGGAGCGGTTCCGACAGGCACTCGTTGACCGTCATGCGCGGGTTCAGCGAGGAGAACGGATCCTGGAAGATGAGCTGGACGCGGCGCCGGTAGTCCATCAGGTCGTCGCCGGCGAGCCCGGTCACGTCCTCCATGCCGTCGCCGCGGTCATAGGCGATCGTGCCGCCGTCGATGTCGATGCCGCGCAGCACCGCCTTGGCCGTCGTCGTCTTGCCGGAGCCGGATTCGCCGACCAGGCCGAGGCATTCGCCGCGATGCACGGTAAGGCTGACCCGGTCGAGGGCGCGCACGATCCGGCGCTCGCCGCCCAACCAGCCGCTCTTGCGCAGGAAGAAGGTCTTTTCCACGTCCTTCAGGACGAGCAGCGGCGCGCCGGTCGCGACGTGGTGGCGATCGGAACAGGCCGGCGGATTGACGTCGGTGTCGGTGGAGATCGGGCGGATCGGCACCAGCCGCTCGTCGGCCGTCATCTGGAAGCGGGGCACGGCGGCGAGCAGGGCCTTCAGATAGGGGTGCTGCGGATCGCGGAACATCGCCTCGGCCGGGCCGCTCTCCATGATCCGGCCGTGATAGATCACCACCACCTCGTCGGCCATGTTGGCGACGACGCCGAAATCGTGGGTGATCATCAGCACCGACATGTCGAGCTCGGACTGCATCTCGCGGATGAGCTTCAGGATCTCCGCCTGGATGGTGACGTCGAGGGCGGTGGTCGGCTCGTCGGCGATCAAGAGCGCCGGCCGGCAGACCAGCGCCATGGCGATCATCGCCCGCTGGCGCAAGCCCCCGGAGAGCTCGAACGGGAAGGTGTCGAGGGCGCGCGCCGGATCGGGGAACCGCACCAGCCGCAGCATCTCCAGCGTGACCTCGCGGGCCTCGGGACCCGACCGGCCGCGGTGCAGACGCACCGCCTCGGAAATCTGGTTGCCGATGGTGTGGAGCGGCGACAGCGAGGTCATCGGCTCCTGGAAGATGATGGCGATGCGGTCGCCCCGAATCGCGCGCATCCTGGCGCCAGCAGGATCGAGGGAGGCGATGTCGATGCCGCCCTCGTCGGCGCCGGGCTCGCGAAAGATGATCGAGCCGGCGGTGATGCGGGCGTTGTCGGGAAGCAAGCCCATGATGGCCTGGGAGATCACGGTCTTGCCGGAGCCGGACTCGCCGACCAGCGCCACCGTCTTCTTGTGGGGAACGCTGAGCGAGACGTCGTCGACGACCGTCTTGCGGCCGTCCGCGCCTTCGAACGCGACCGAAAGACCGTCGATTGAAACGACGTTCACGCTACCCCTCCTGACGGCGCCGCTCCCGGACACCCTGCTGCCGGCGCGGACTTTGCGGCCCCGGACCGGCACCGGCGATTATAATTAAGCACCGAAAACGCGAAAGCTTTTCCGTTATGGGAGAGCGCTTTTTTTGCCGGCCCGGCGACGCGCCTCGCCTTGGGCGCTTGTCCGGGCGGCCGTTGCACGCCACGATATGCCCGGCATGCAAGAGTGCCATCCGCCCGTCGGGGAGGACGGGCGCTTCCAAGGCCAATAAGACGGACAAGCACCCATGATGTGGAACACAGTGTTACGACATGCCGTTCTGGCGCTGCTGGTCGGCGGATTTTGCGTCATCGGCACGGCTCACGAAGGCCAGGCGCGAAGCCCGATGGCGCTCGGCGCCAGCGAGGCGGCCATCGCGCCGCTCGTCCGCGACAACATCATCAGGGTTCACCGGTGCCACCGGCGCTGCCGCTTCCGCTACGCCCGTCGTTGGGGCCGGCGCGTCTTTCATCGCCATGTGGGACCCTATTGCCGCCCGGTGCGCTGCGGCCAGCGGTTCCAGCGGCGCCCTCCGGGCTGGCGGCGGCGCGGCTGCGTGGCGATCGGCGGCGGCGTGTGGATCTGCCCGTAGGCGGCCTGCACCCTTACGGCCGGTCTGCGGCAAGGTCGACGGCCTTGCCGCCTTTCTTCGCCTCTGGCGGGGCCTCGGTGCTGCGATCTGCGGCCGCGCCCGGCCGGAGGTCGGTTTCCGGCGTTGCCGGATCGATCGAATAAAGGTCCACCGGCGTCATCCGCCCCCGCAACAGGCGGCTCCCCGCGAAAGTCGAACGGGGCGCGACGGAGAGGGCCGTGACCGTATCGGCGCTCGCCAGGATCGCGACCTCGGCCTCGGGTGCGAGCACCTTTCCCTCCGCCTCGATGCGCTGGCAGACATTCACGTTGTCGCCGACGATGGTGTAGTTGACCCGCTCATAGGTGCCGATATTGCCGACGATGACCGGGCCGGTGTGGATGCCGATCCTCAGCCTCAGGACCGGGTCGCCGCGGGCCGCGGACTCCTCGTTCTCGGCCCGCAGCGCGCGGCCGATGGCGATGGCCGTCCTGACCGCCGCATCGGCGTGGCTGTCGAGCTGGTCCGGGGCGCCCCAGAAGGCGAGCATGCCGTCGCCGAGGAACTTGTCGACGGTGCCGCCTTCCGCCTCCACGCAGGCGACGAGGATCTGGAAGTGGCGGTTGAGCAGCGCCGCGGTCTCCTGGACGCTCAGCGATTCCGACAGGGTGGTGAAGCCGACGATGTCGGAGAACATGATCGTCAGCGTCGCCTCGCGCGACCGCGTCGTCTCGGCCATGCCGCTCCTGACCAGCTTGGCGACCAGCGAACGCGGCACATAGGTGGTGAAGGCGCGCAGACCCTCCAGCATCCTGTTAAACGCGCTCGCCGTCGTATCGATCTCGCGAATGCGGCTCGGCGGCAGGTCGTCGACGTCCTCGATGTCGAGATTGGCGATGCGCGAGGCCTGCAGGGAGACCCGCGCCAGCGGCCGGGCAACGCGCCGGGCGAGCCAGAACGACAAAAGCACAGCGACGACAAGGGCGCCGAGCCCGACCATCGCGCTGCCCCACAGGCGCCGGATCTCGCTGGAGATGTCGCTGCCGGAAAGGTGCATGCCGATGGTCCAGTCCTGCGGGCCGAAACCGGCAAGCTGCGACGTCAGGATGATCACCGGCGGACCCGGCCCGGCGCCGTCCCGGCCGTCCTCCACATCGAACTCGGCGATGGTGATACCGGCCTTGTGCGTTTTCGGAAAGCCGTCGATCGGCTCCCAGCGGTCGCGGGAGGCGAGAACGTCGTCGCCGGCCCGTGCCGGATCGACCGTCGGGTGGCCGTCGTCGCGTAAGGAATCGAGGTTGAGGGCGGCGGCGTCCGAATGGGCGATCAGCCGGCCGTTGCCGTCGAGGATGAAGGCGGTGGCGCCGGCCACGGCCAGCTCTCGGGTCAGCTCCGACAGCCGCTCGGTGGAGATCGCGGCAACGAGATAGCCGTCGATCCTGCCGCCGCGTTCCAGCGGCGCGGCGATGCTGGTGTAGACCGTGTGGGCGGAGGGAATGTAGAGGAGATCGGTCCACCGAGTCCCGTCATCCGCCTTGATGCCTCGCAGCTTGGCGATGACCTTCTTGCTGAGCGGAGCCCGGTCGCTGATCCGCCGGATCGTGCCGTCGGTGTCGCGGATAACGCCGGACCAGTTGAGCTCGGGGCCGTAGACGAGGACGACGTCGACGCCCGGACGGCCGATCAGCGCGCCCATCAGGATCGACTGCATGGAGGCGCCGCCGATGGTCAGGTCCGAGTCGCGGTAGAGTTTGGCAAGGCGGGTGACGGCCTGGCGCGAGGGATCGAGATGGCGGCTGAGGCCGTCCTCGAAGGCGCGCATCAGGAGCACCGCCTTGTCATCGAGCAGCGAGACCGTGTTGCGGTAGTTGGAGAGAACCGCGACCGTCAGGCCGGCGGAGACGGCGACGGCGATCAGGCTGCCGAACACCACAGACAGCAGCACCGCCATGCGGACCGACCGGGGCCGGCGATCCTTTTTCTTCCTCACCCGTCTCATGGCCGCAAGTATAGCTTGCCTCACAGCCATGCTCACGTGAAAGCGGCGTAAGGTTTACGGGTCGCGTGGTCGCTACCGGCCGACGACGACGCCCTTGGCGAGGAGCCGGTTGACGGTCTCGGCGTCGAACCCGGCATCGGTGAGGATGTCGAGCGTATCCTCGCCGAGGCGCGGGGCGGCGCGGTCGGCCGCCATCTGCGCATCGCCGAAGACGATGGGAAGGCGGACGGAGGGAACCGTGCCGCCCTCGGCATCGGGCGCCGGCAGATCGCAGCGCATTTCGCGCGCGATCACCTGGGGGTCGGCAAAGACGTCGGCGACGCTGTTGATCGGGCCCGCCGGGACTGTGGCCTTTTCCAGCTCTGACAAAAGCGCGTCACGCGCGAAGGTGCGGGTCCGCTCGGTGAGGAGTGCGATCAGGTCGGCGCGGTTGGCGACACGGTCCGCATTGGTGCGGTAGGCGGGATCGGCGGCGAGTTCGGCAACGCCAAGGACGGCGCAGAGCCGGGCGAACTGACCGTCATTGCCGACGGCGATGATGAGGTGGCCGTCGCTCGCCGGAAACACCTGATAGGGCACGATGTTGGGATGGGCGTTGCCCATGCGTTTCGGCGCATTGCCGGAAACGAGGTAGTTGAGCGCCTGGTTGGCGAGCACGCCGACCTGGACGTCGAGGAGGCTCATGTCGATCTGCTGGCCGCGACCGGTGGCGTCGCGCTGCCTCAGCGCCGCCTGGATGCCGATGGTCGCATAGAGCCCGGTGAAAAGATCGGCGAAGGCAACGCCCGTCTTCATCGGCTCGCCGTCGGGATTACCAGTCAGGTCCATGATGCCGCCCATGCCCTGGATCATGAAGTCGTAGCCGGCGCGGGCCGCATAGGGCCCGGTCTGGCCGAAGCCGGTGATGGAGCAATAGACGAGGCGCGGATTGGCATCCTTGAGGCTGTCGTAGTCGAGGCCGTATTTCTTCAGGCCGCCGAGCTTGAAGTTCTCGATGACGACATCGGCGCCGGCGATCAGCTTTCTCACGATCGCCTGGCCTTCGGCGTCGCGGAAATTGATGCCGATGGAGCGCTTGTTGCGGTTGCAGGCGTGGAAATAGGCGGCGTCGAGCTTTTCGCCGTCCGCGCCGGTCACGAAGGGCGGACCCCAGGTGCGGGTGTCGTCGCCGGCCGGGCTCTCCACCTTGATGACATCGGCGCCGAGATCGGCCAGCGTCTGGCCGGCCCAGGGACCGGCGAGGATGCGGGCCAGTTCGACGACCTTCACCCCGGCAAGCGGCGCGGTCATGGGCGGGCCTTTCGGCCGCGGCGGTCGATCGGACGTTGCAGTGTCATGCCGTGCCGCCCGCCCGGGCCCTTTGCCAGTAGGGTTCCATGCGGGCAAGGCTCTCCGCCGACCAGACGTCCTTGTGGCGATAGAACTCCGGGAACTGCGGAACGCCCTCCGGGATCGGCACCCAGGCCTGTTTGCTTGACGTGAAGATGTGGACGTCGGGCGGGGCGAGGTCCGGATCGTCGAGGGTGCCGACGCGCACGAAGCGGCAGGCGGAAAGGCGCCCGCCGGTATAGGTGCTCCACACATGGGTGGCGCAGTCCGGACAGAAGAAGGCCGTATGGCAGGTGCCGGGGAAATGGAAGCTGGAAACCGTGCCGGAGGTCAGTTCCACGGCATCGGCTTCCACCAGCGCGTTCATGACGAAGGCGCTGCCGCTGATGCACTGGCACTGGTGGCAGTGGCAGGCATGGACGATGAGCGGCTTCTTCAGCATGCGGTAGCGCACGTTGCCGCAATGGCAGCCGCCCTCGCAAAAGACCTCGTCGGCCATCGATCCCTCCCCGCGGTCAGCCGTTGCGCATGGCGGCCGTCGCCGCGCCCATGCCGACGAGGCAGGAAGCCCCTGCCCGGTTCAGCCAGCGCAGCACGGAAGGCTTCGTCATACGCCTGCGGAGTTGGTCGCCGAGCACCGCATAGGCGCCCGCATTGACGGCGGCAAGCCCCACGAAGGTGGCCTCAAGCACGACGAGTTGCGGCAGCAGCGGCGCATCGTGGGTGATGAATTGCGGCACGAAGGCGATGAAGAAGGCAATGCTCTTGGGGTTGAGCGCCGTGACGGCAAAGGCGTGGGTGAAGGCGCCCGTGAGCGGCACCGGCGGGGCGTCCTCCGCACCAAGAGCCGGGAGCCGCGCATCAGCGCGCCACAGCTTGATGCCGAGATAGACGAGATAGGCCGCGCCGATCCATTTCATGACGGTGAACAGCGTTGCCGAAGCCAGCATAACGGCGCCGAGCCCCGCCATCGACACCGTCATGGCGACGAAATCGCCGAGCGCGACGCCGGCGACCATGGCCAGCGCCACGCGCCGGCCCTGGCCGAGGGCATAGGCGACGACGAGCAGCACCGTCGGCCCCGGCAGGATCAGGATCACGGTCGCGGCGGCAACGAAGGTAAGCCAGATTTCAACGGTCATCAGAGCATCTCCGATTTGCCCTAGACGGGCTGCTCAGCAGAAGGCCTGGATGCCGGTCTGGGAGCGGCCGAGAATGAGCGCGTGGATATCGTGGGTGCCCTCATAGGTGTTGACCGTCTCCAGATTCACCATGTGGCGGATGACATGGTACTCCTCCGAGATGCCGTTGCCGCCGTGCATGTCGCGGGCGGTGCGGGCGATGTCGAGGGCCTTGCCGCAATTGTTGCGCTTGATCAGCGACACCATCTCCGGCGCCGTCCTGCCCTCGTCGAACAGCCGCGCCACGCGCAGGCAGGACTGCAGGCCGATGGCGATCTCGGTCTGCATGTCGGCGAGCTTCTTCTGGACGAGCTGGTTGGCGGCGAGCGGCCGGCCGAACTGCTTGCGCTCCATGGTGTAGTCGCGGGCGGCGTGCCAGCAGGCCTCGGCCGCGCCCATGGCGCCCCAGGCAATGCCATAGCGGGCGCGGTTGAGACAGCCGAAGGGGCCCTTGAGGCCGGCAACGTTCGGCAGCAGCGCGTCTTCGGGAACGACGACGCCGTCCATGACGATCTCGCCGGTCACAGAAGCGCGCAGCGAGATCTTGCCCTCGATCTTGGGCGCCGACAGGCCCTTCATGCCCTTTTCCAGGACGAAGCCGCGGATGGCGCCGTCATGGGCGTCGGACTTCGCCCAGACGACGAAGACGTCGGCGACGGGCGAGTTGGAGATCCACATCTTGGTGCCGGTAAGCCGATAGCCGTCGGCGACCTTTTCGGCGCGGGTGCGCATGCCGCCGGGATCGGAGCCGTGGTCGGGCTCGGTCAGGCCGAAGCAGCCGATCCACTCGCCGGTGGCGAGCTTCGGCAGGTATTTGCGGCGCTGCTCCTCGCTGCCGTAGGCATGGATCGGGTGCATGACGAGGGACGACTGCACGCTCATTGCCGAGCGGTAGCCGGAATCGACGCGCTCGATCTCGCGGGCGACGAGCCCGTAGATGGCGTAGCTGGCGCCGGCGCAGCCATACTCCTCGGGGAGCGTGGAGCCAAGGAAGCCGAGGTCTCCCATCTCCGTCATGATTTCCGGATCGAAGCGTTCCTCGCGGAAGGCGGAGACGACGCGCGGCTGGAGCTTTTCCTGGGCGTAGGCGCGGGCCGCCTCCATCACCAGGCGCTCGTCCTCTTCCAGATCCTGCTCCAGAAGGAAGGGGTCGTCCCACTGGAAGCGCCCGCCGCCGGACGGCGATCCCTTGGCGCTCAATGCGGCTGCCGCATCGGACATTGATCAACTCCCACGCTGTTGATGGCCTGGCCTCGCCGGGCGCCGGAACGGGTTCCGACCGGGGGCCTTAAATGAAGCGGAAAACACCCCTATCATGGATCAAATGCCGGTGCCAGCAAGGCGGAACGAAGCGTCCTTGCGGCGCGTTGCGATTGCGACACCGGAGCGGTAACAAGCCTTGCCGCTTTACCGGGCCGGCAAAGTCGCGTAACCGGCAAACAATGGATCCCCGCGCCGGGGCGCCCGCCCGACGCGAAAAATCGAACGGAATGACAAGCGTGAAGAACGAAACCGCCAGCGCCGTGCGCCTCGCCGACTACCGCCCGCCGGAATATCTCATCGACACCATCTCGCTCACCATCGCCCTCGATCCGACCGAGACGCGGGTGACGGCGGAGATGGCGATCCGGCGCAACAACGGCACGCCGCGCAATGCCCCGCTGCGGCTCGACGGCGACGAGTTGAGCCTGCAATCGGTGCGGATCGACGGCAAGCGGCTTTCCGGGGACGCCTATCACGCGACGCCCGACCTTTTGACCATCACCGCGCCGCCGGAGGGCGCCTTCACGCTCACCGTGGAAACTCTCGTCGACCCGACGGCCAACACCCAGCTCATGGGTCTCTACCGCTCCAGCGGCAATTACTGCACCCAGTGCGAGGCGGAGGGGTTCCGCCGCATCACCTATTTCCTCGACCGCCCGGACGTGCTCGCCGTCTACACGACCCGCATCGAGGCGAAAAAGGACGACGCGCCGATCCTGCTCGCCAACGGCAATTTGACGGATTCCGGCGATCTGCCGGACGGCCGGCACTATGCGGTCTGGAACGATCCGTTCCCCAAGCCCTCTTATCTGTTCGCCATGGTCGCCGGCAGCCTCGGCGTGGTGGAAGATGAGTTCACGACGCAGTCGGGCCGCAAGGTGGACCTGAAGATTTATGTAGAGCCCGGCAAGGAGCCACGCTGCGCCTACGCCATGGACGCGCTGAAGCGCTCCATGACCTGGGACGAGGAGGCGTTCGGGCGCGAATACGACCTCGACATTTTCATGATCGTCGCCGTTTCCGACTTCAACATGGGGGCGATGGAGAACAAGGGCCTCAACGTCTTCAACGACCGCTATATCCTCGCCGATCCGCAGACCGCCACCGACCAGGACTACGCCAATATCGAGGCGGTGATCGCGCATGAATATTTCCACAACTGGACCGGCAACCGGATCACCTGCCGCGACTGGTTCCAGCTTTGCCTGAAGGAAGGGCTGACCGTCTTCCGCGACCAGGAGTTCTCCTCCGACCAGCGCTCGCGCGCGGTCAAGCGGATCAGCGACGTCAGGCTCCTGAAGAGCCATCAGTTCGCCGAGGATGCGGGGCCCCTCGCCCACCCCGTGCGCCCGAACACCTACAAGGAAATCAACAACTTCTATACGGCCACCGTCTACGAGAAGGGGGCGGAGCTGATCCGCATGCTGAAAACCCTTCTGGGACCGGAGGGGTTCCGGGCCGGCATGGACCTTTATTTCGAACTCCATGACGGCGAGGCCGTGACGGTGGAGGATTTCCTTGCCGCCTTTGCGGACGCCACCGGCACCGACCTTTCCCAGTTCATGCTGTGGTACGAGCAGGCCGGCACGCCGGCGCTCGCCGTCACCTCCGCCTTCGATGCAACGGCTGAAAAGCTCACCCTGACCTTCGAGCAGTCGTGCCCGCCGACGCCGGGCCAGCCGGTCAAGAAGCCGATGCATATCCCGGTGCGGTTCGGCCTCGTCGGCCCGGATGGCCAGGACCTCTCCTACGGCGCGGTCGCCGGTGCCACCGTGACTGGCGACACCATCCATGTGGTCGACGAGCGGCACCGGGTCACCTTTTCCGGCGTCAAGGCGCCGCCGGTGCCGTCGCTGCTGCGCGGCTTTTCCGCCCCGGTGAAGCTGGTCGGCGGGCTCACCACCGGCGAGTTCGGGTTCCTTGCCGGCCATGACAGCGACCCCTTCAACCGCTGGCAGGCGATCCAGAACCTCGCCATGGGCCTTTTGACCGAGACGACCGCCGCCGCCCATGCCGGCAAGCCGGTCCCGAGCGACGACAGCTTCCTCGATGCCATGGGCGCCATCGCCAGCGACACCGGCCTCGACCCGGCGTTCCGGGCGCTTGCGCTGCAGCTTCCCGGCGAGACGGACATCGCCCGCGACATCGGCGAGGACGTCGATCCGGACGCCATCGCGACCGCTCGCAATGCGCTGCGCTCGGCCATCGGCACGGCGCTCGGCGATATCTTCCGCTCGCTTTATGACACCCTTGCCGACAGCGGCCCCTATTCCCCCGATGCGGATGCCGCCGGACGGCGGGCCCTGCGCAACGTCGCCCTCGACTACCTGCTCGCTGCCGGCGGCGAAGCGGCCGAGGCGCGCGCGCGCGATCACTACTTCGGTGCCGACAACATGACCGACCGGCTGGCGGCGATGACCTCGCTCGTCCACGCCGCGGCGCCGGCCGCCAGGGAGGCGCTGACCGATTTCCACGACCGGTTCGCCGGCGATCCCCTCGTCATCGACAAGTGGTTCGCCGTCCAGGCCGCGGCGCCCTTTGCCGGGACGCTGTCAAAGGTCGAGGAGCTCACCACCCATACGGCGTTCTCCTGGTCCAATCCGAACCGGGTGCGCTCGCTGATCGGCGTCTTTGCCACCGGCAACCCGACCCAGTTCAACCGGGCCGACGGCGCCGGCTTCGAGTTCATTGCCAACGCGGTTTTGAAGCTCGATCGCTCCAACCCGCAGGTTGCGGCGCGGCTGCTCTCGGCATTCCGCTCCTGGCGGGCACTGGAGCCCGAAAGACGGGAGCGGGCGGAGGCCGCGCTGCGGCAGGTCGCTGCGACCACGCCGCTGTCGGCCGATGTTCAAGATATTGTGTCCCGCTCTCTCGATTAGGCACAACATCTATCCATTGTTCTTGTCCACGCAAAGCAGAAACCGGGCCGGTTTCGCCCCGTTTCTGCCGCCGGCCGACAATAGCCAGCGGATACCAAGTATCTGCGACACTTTTTTTTAATCCGACTCTGGACAAGGCGAGTCGCGTCGATTCAAATGAAATTGATTCGGCGGTGCGGCGTTTCCGAATCTGAGGCAGTTTCAATTCAACAACCGGAGAGTCTGGCATGGCGCGGGCTATTGCTGCGCATGCGAGCGATTGGATTCGCCGTTTTTTCGTCCGTCAGACGAATGACGATGATGTCCTGCGCGGCCATGTCAAACTCCTTGCCCGACCGGCCTACAGCCGGCTGCTGAAGGCCGAGCCCTATATCCGCCGGTCGATCCCCGTTCTCATCATCGTTTTCGTCGTGACCCTGGCGCTGGTGCGGGCGACGTCGCTGATCAGCGACCGCGTCGAGATCAAGGCCGAAGCCGAGGACGAGCTGTCGCTGATCGCGACCGCGCTCTCCTCGCAGCTCAATCTCTCCGAACCGAAGCTGCCGGAAGCCGGATTCCAGACCGCGCTCAGGGCCGCCCTTGCCGATTCCCTGCCGCCCGGCGCCACCAGCGACCAGCGGATGATCCTCGTTGCCGACGCCAACGGCGCGGTCGCCGCCTCGGCCCCCACGCGGCTGGACCTCGACGGTCACGCGCTCACCGAATATCTCGGCTATTCGCAGCCGCTGACGACCTTCGGCGCGCGCGCCGGGGTGCTGGAATACACCCTGCCGAACGGGCAGGACGTGATTGCCACCGTGCGCCACATCAACGGCCGGGTCGGCATGGTCGCCGTGGTTCAGCCGGTCGACGCCATCCTGTCGGACTGGCGCATGCGGGTGTCGTCCCATGTCTCACTGTTCGTGTGCACCGCCGGCACGCTGATCATCCTCGTCTATGCCTATTTCGCCCAGTCGACCCGGGCGCACGAGGCCGACACCATCTATTCGCGCACCCAGGCGCGGATCGAGACGGCGCTGCAGCGCGGCCGCTGCGGGCTGATCGACTGGGACCTGTCGCGCGGGCGGATGTTCTGGTCGACATCGATGTACGACATATTGCACATGCCGCCCCGGGACGACCTGATCGGCTTCGGCGAGGTCAACGCCCTCGTCCATCCCGACGACGGCAGCCTCTACGAACTCGCCGAAAGCCTGCTGCGCGACCAGGAATACATCGTCGACCGGGTGTTCCGGATGCGCCGCGCGGACGGCACCTGGATCTGGCTGCAGATCCGCGCCGAGGTGGTCAAGGAGACGCCGGCCGGCTCCGCGCACCTGATCGGCATCGCCGTCGACATCACCGAGCAGCGCAAGCTGGCCGAGCGCACCGCCACCGCCGACATGCGCCTGCGCGATGCCATCGAGACGATCTCGGAGGCCTTCGTGCTGTGGGACACCGAGAACCGGCTGGTGATGTGCAACACCAAGTACCAGCAGTTCTTCGACCTGCCGGCCGGCGCCATCGTCGCGGGCACGCACTATGAAGACGTCATGCGCGAGGCGCGCGAGCCCATCGTGATGACGCAGATCATCGAGGACGACCGCGCCGAACAGGGATCGCGCAGCTACGAGGCGCAGCTTGAAGGCGACCGCTGGCTGCAGATCAGCGAAAGGCGGACCAAGGACGGCGGCTTCGTGTCGGTCGGCACCGACATTTCGGCCCTGAAGCGCCACGAGGAAAAGCTGATGGACAGCGAGCGACGGCTGATGGCCACCGTCGCGGACCTGCGCCAATCGCGCAAGAAGCTGGAAACCCAGGCCCAGCAACTGGTCGAACTGGCGGAAAAATATGCCGACGAGAAGACCCGCGCGGAAGACGCCAACAAGGCCAAGTCCGAATTCCTCGCCAACATGTCGCACGAGCTCCGGACGCCGCTGAACGCCATCATCGGCTTTTCCGACATTATGCAGCAGGGAATGTTCGGCGATCTCGGCTGCGACAAGTACATGGAGTACTGCTCCGACATCAACGAAAGCGGCACGCACCTGCTCGACGTCATCAACGACATCCTCGACATGTCGAAGATCGAGACCGGGCGGCTGTCGCTCAAGATGGAGCCGCTGGACTTCAACGAGATCGTGCGGGAATCCACCCGGATCATGTCGCCGGAAGCCGCACAGAAGAACATCACCATCAATGCGGACCTGCCGAACGACGCCGAGGCGGTCGGCGACCGGCGGGCGATGAAGCAGATCCTCATCAACCTGCTGTCGAACGCCGTGAAGTTCACCGGCGACCGGGGCCAGGTGACAGTGCGGGCCCGGCGCGCCGATGGCGGCCTCAACATCGAGATCGAGGACACCGGCATCGGCATCTCGCGCGCCGACGTGAACCGGCTGGGCCAGCCCTTCGTGCAGGTGGAGAACCAGTTCACCAAGAGCCACAAGGGCGCCGGCCTCGGCCTTGCCATCTCGCGCTCGCTGATCGAGCTGCACGGCGGGGAGATGGACATCCGCTCGGAAATCGGCGTCGGGACCATCGTCGCCATCCGCTTGCCCGGGCCGGCCGACACCGACGAGGTCCGCGAGTTCCAGGAGACGATGGACATCTGAGGACCGGCGCGTTCCTCTCGGTGAAGTGCTCTACCCCTCTTCCGGCCTTATCACAGGCCCGACGAGGTGTTCGAAGACGCTCCTGACTTCCGCTTCCGTTTCCCTCAAGTGCACTTCCAGCCTTGCGAACTCCGGCAGGCCCGCCGCCTTGGCCAGCACCTCCTTCAGCCCGAGCGGCGCGTCTTCCGCCTTGAACGGACCGGAAATGGCGAGCCGCAGGATCTGGGTCAGGTCCTGGTAGAGGGTGATCGCCGGGATCAGCACTTCCGCATCGCCGGCGCCCAGCACTCCGGCACGAAGCGCGTTCTTCAACGCCGTCAGCGTGTTGCGGGCAAGGATCTCCGGGTGCGTTCGCCCGAAGGCGAGCTGCAGGTACTGGGCGATGAACTCGATGTCGACGAGGCCGCCGGCGACCTGCTTGATGTCCCAGGGATCGTTCGTGCCCTTTTCCTTCTCGATGCGAAAGCGCATGGCGGCGACCTCGGCGGCGAGCATTGCCGGATCGCGCTCGCGCACCAGCACCTCATCGATGCAGGACCGCACCCGGTCGCCGAACGCGGTGTCGCCGCCGATGACGGCGGCGCGGGTCAACGCCATGTGTTCCCAGGTCCAGGCGTCCTTGGCCTGGTAGCGTTCGAAGGCCGCGACGTGGGTGGCGAGCGGCCCCGCATTGCCGGAGGGCCTGAGCCGCATGTCGACCTCGTAGAGGGTGCCTTCCGGCGTCGGCGCGGAAAGCGCCGCGATCAGCCGCTGGGTCAGCCTTGCGTAGTACTGGCTCGGCGCCAGCCCGCGGCGGCCGTCCGATTCCCTGGTGTCCCCGTCGATGTCGTAGAGCAGCATCAGGTCGAGGTCGGAGGCCGCCGTCATCTCGCTGCCGCCGAGCTTGCCGAGCGCCAGCAGCGCGACCCTGGCGCCCGAAAAGGTACCGTGGGCGCGCTCGATCTCGGCCGTCGCCTCCGCAAGCAGCGTGCGCACCAGGACGCCCGCAAGAGTGGCGAAGGCATCGCCGGCCTGGCTGGCCGACAGGGTCCCCGTCAGGACCCGGACGCCGATCAGGAACATCTGCTCCTGGCCGATGATGCGCGCACGGTTGAGCCTTTCCTCGTAGTCGCCCGCCTCGGCGAGGAAGTCAGTGACGCGCCCGGCGATCTCCTTGCCGCTCGGCACGGTGCCGAAAAAGGCCGGGTCGAGGACGGCGCCGAGCACCCGCGGGCGCCGGGCGATGGTCTGGCCGAGGCGCGGCGCGGCACCGAGGATGATCGCCATCAGGCCGAGCATGTTCGGATTCGAATGCAGCATGGAGAAGAGCTGCACTCCGGCCGGCAGGCGCGAGACCATCTCGTCGAAGGCGCGGAACGCGGCGTCGGCGTTTTCCGTTGCCGCCAGGGCCTCCAGGAGCGCCGGCGTCAATTCAGTGAGTGCCTCGCGAGCGCGGGTGGAGCGCATCGCCGGATAGCGGCCGTAATGCCAGGCGCGGATCGCGCGGATCACCTCGCGCGGCTGCTTGAAGCCGATGCCGGCGAGCGTCTCGAGCGTCCCCGGATCGTCGTCGTCGCCGGTGAAGACGAGGTTGCCGAGGCTGCCGGAAAGCTGCTGCTCGGCCTCGAAGAGTTCTGCATAGTGGCCGCGCACGGTCTCAAGGTGATGGCGCAGGTCGCGCGCAAAGGCATCGAGGTCGGCGTAGCCGGAAAGCCGGACGACGCGCATCAGGGCGCCCTCCTCCTCCGGCAGGAGCTGTGTCTGCTCGTCATTGACCATCTGGATGCGGTGTTCGACGCGGCGCAGGAACGTGTAGGCCGCGGCGAGTTCGTCTCGGGTCGAGGCATCGACCCAGCCGAGATGGACCAGCTCGTCGAGCATCTCCAGCGTGCGCTTGCCGCGCAGCGACATGTTGCGGCCGCCGGCGATCAATTGCTGGGTCTGGACGAAGAACTCCACCTCGCGGATGCCGCCATGGCCGACCTTGACGTTGTGGCCGGCAACGCCGATGGCGGCGAAGCCCTTGTGGGCGTGGATCTGGCGCTTGATCGACTGGATGTCGGCGATCGCCGCATAGTCGAGATATTTGCGCCAGATGAAGGGGGCGATCTCGGCCAGGAAGCCGTCGCCGGCCACCCTGTCGCCGGCCGCGGCGCGCGCCTTGATGAGGGCGGCGCGCTCCCAGTTCTGGCCCATGGACTCGTAATAGGTGAGCGCCGCCGGCAGGGAGATGGCGACCGGGGTGGCGCCGGGATCGGGGCGGAGCCTGAGGTCGACGCGGAAGACGTAGCCGTCGGCCGTCCTCTCCTGCATGATCTTCACCAGCCGCTTGGTCAGGCGGACGAAGAAGGTGGCGGCGTCGGAGCGGTCCTTCAGCGGCGCGCGGTCGGCGGCGTAGAGGATGATGAGGTCGATGTCGCTGGAATAGTTGAGCTCGCGGGCGCCGTGCTTGCCCATGGCCAGCACCACATAGCCGCAGCCGGCCTCCGGATCGTCCTCGTTCAGCCCCTCGACCTTGCCCTGGCGGGCGTAGTCGCGAAACAGGAAGCGGACGGTGGCCTTGAGCGCCGCATCGGCGATGTCGCTGAGGGCGCGGGTGACCTCCACGACCGACCAGGCGCCGCCGAGATCGGCAACGGCGATGGCAAGCGCGGCCTTCGCCTTGATCCGGCGCAGCCGCGCCATCAGCGAGGCTTCGTCCTCCACGGGCGCCAGCGCCTCGTCGACGAGGCCGGCGATGAAGCCCGCCGGCTCGGCCGCAAGGATCACGCCAAGGGATGCGGGATCCTTGAGGGTGATGTCGCGGAGATAGGGGGCGTTGGAAAAGACGGCGCCGAGGAAGGTGGCAAGGGCGGGCTCGGATTCGATCAGACCGATAACGGCCTCGCCGCCATCGGCGGCTCCCGCCCGGGCACGGAGGTCGGCGACGAGGCCCTCGGCGACCTCGGCATCGGCCGGCGGGACGGTCGCAGCGATGCGCCCGGCAAGCGGGCCGCCGTCCCTCGGCGTCTCGTTTCCTGTCGCGCCCGTGTCGGCCATGGCCGCATCTCCCTGGCATTTTTTCCGGCCGGGGCAGGCAATGGCCGCGGCCTATTTTGCCGGAAACCTCAATGTGGAGACGAGGCCCGGATGGTTGTCGGCGAAATCGAGGTCGCCGTTATGCATCCGCGCGACGGCCTGCACAAGGCTGAGGCCGAGGCCGGAGCCCGGCGCGTTGCGGCTGGCCTCCAGGCGCACGAAGCGCTGGCGGACCTTTTCGCGGTCGCCTTCGGGAATGCCGGGGCCGCGATCGGCGACGGCGGCGACCACGGTCGACCCCTCGCGGCCGACCTTCAACGAAATCCGGTTGCGGTCCTCGCCTTCTGCGGCGGCCTCGTCGCCCCCCTCCTCCAGCGGCCGGCCGTATTTCAGCGCGTTATCGATGAGGTTGGCGAGCGCCTGGGCGATCAGTTCGCGGTTGCCGTGGACCTTTGCCGGGCCGGCGATATCGACGGCAAAGCGCGTGCCGGCGTCCTCGGCGACAGGCTCGTACATTTCGGCGACCTCCGCGGCGATCTCGGCAATGTCGATGTCGGACATGACGACACCGGAGGAACTGGCCTCGACCCGGGCAATGGCCAGGAGGGCATCGAAGGTGCGGATGAGCTGGTCGGAATCCTCGATCACCTGTTCCAGCACATCGCGGGTATCGGTCTCGTCGATGGGCTCGCGCAGCGCCGTCTCGACCCGGTTCCGGAGCCGCGTCAACGGCGTCTTCAGGTCGTGGGCGATGTTGTCGGAGACCTCTTTGAGGCCGACCATCAACTGCTCGATGCGGCCGAGCATGGCGTTGAGGCTCTCCGCCAGCCGGTCGAACTCGTCGCCGGTGCCGGTGATCTGCAGGCGCCCGGACAGGTCGCCGGACATGATCTGCTTGCTGGTCTCCGATACGGAATCGATGCGCTTCAGGACCCGCCGGTTGACGAAGAACCACGACAGGAGGCCGAGCGCGATCATGACGACGATGGTGATCCGGAAGGCCTGGCGGATGACGTCGCGGAACTGCTCGCGCTCGCCGATATCGCGGCCGACGAGAAGCCGGAAGCCGCTCGGCAGTTCCACCACCTTGACCAGCGCCAACTGGTCGCCGACCTCGTTTCCGGTGCCGTCGAAGCGGGCATAGCGCAACCGCTGGGGCCTTGCATCGGGATCGGCGAGCACGGCTGCCGGAACGCTCGCAACGTTGCCGGCAATGGCGTTGCCGCTGAAGTCGGTGACCAGGAACAGGGAGGCGCCGGGGCGGCGCGACAGGTGGTCGACGAAACGCACGACGCGGCCGATGCCGCCGCGCTCGTATTGCCGGACCAGATCGCCGATCTCCTCGTCGATGGTCTCGTTGAGCTGGCGGCCCAGCACCTCGGAGGTGTTGTGGGCGATGTAGATGATGATGAACACGGCCAGCGCCGCGAACACCACCAGGTAGATCGCCGACAGCTTGAAGGCCGTGGTGCGGAAGAGCTTACCGAGCGCCGTCACGGATCACATATCCCGCGCCGCGCACGGTCTGGATCAGGGGCGTCTCGAAGCCCTTGTCGATCTTGCCGCGAAGGCGCGACATGTGCACGTCGATCACATTGGTCTGGGGATCGAAATGGTACTCCCAGACGTTTTCCAGGAGCATGGTCCGGGTGACCACCTGGCCGGCGTTCTTCATCAGATATTCCAGGAGGCGGAACTCGCGCGGCTGCAGGGTGATCTCCTGGCCGCTGCGGCGCACGGTGTGGGAGAGCCGGTCGAGCTCCAGGTCGCCGACCTTGTAGAGCACCTCGGCGTGCTCCGGCTTCTGGCGCCGGTTCAGCGCCTCGACCCGGGCGAGCAGTTCGGAAAAGGCATAGGGCTTGGCGAGGTAGTCGTCGCCGCCGGCGCGCAGGCCGGTGACGCGGTCGTCGACCTGGCCGAGGGCGGACAGGATCAGCACCGGGGTGCGGTCGCCGGAGCGGCGCAATTCGGAGACGATCGACAGGCCGTCGCGCTTGGGCAGCATGCGGTCGACGACGAGCACGTCATAGCTGCCGGTCGCCGCCATCTGCCAGCCGGTGTCGCCGTCCAGCGCATGGTCGGCGACGTGGCCGGCCTCGTTGAGGGCCTTGCCGAGATAGACCGCCGCTTCGCGGTCGTCTTCGATCACCAGAATCCGCATGGGGCGCACTATACAAACAAACCGGACGGCGCGGGAAAGGCTAAAGGGACGCGCAAGTCGCGCGTCCCCTGAAAAGGGCCGGGACGGCAGGCCGGATGGC
>NZ_NPEV01000044.1 GCF_003258835.1 Rhodobium orientis
GCCGAGGCGCCGGTTGCCTATACGAGGCCGGGATCCGCTCGCGCCGGACCGCCTTACTGGTTCTGGCCCGACTGCTGCTGCGGCTGCTGCTGCTGCGGCGGCTGCTGCTGCATCTGCGGGGGATAGCCGTACGGGGCGCCATAGGCCGGGGGCGCATAGCCGTAGCCATAGGGGGCACCGTAATAGCCGGGATAGCCGCCGCCGCCCCAGCCGCCGGGATAGCCGCCCCAGCCGCCCGGATAGCCGCCCCAGGGGCCGCCGCCATAGCCGGGATGGCCGTAGCCGTAGCCGTTGCCGCGACCGGAAAAGTTCATGGAGAAATTCCCGTCGCCGGTGCCGTTGCCCCAGCCCGGGCCCCAGCCCCACCAGGCGGCGGCGTCGTTGGTGGTGACGGCGGTGCCGACGAGGCCGAGGAAGCCGGCCAGTGCAGTTGCGGTAAGCAACTTTTTCATATCTACTCTCCTCACGGTTTCTCCCTCCCTTGATCTTTAGCCTCGAGACGAGGGAGTTCTCCCGAGACTTTCGGGCGTCATGCCCGTTTGGGTTATGCGTTCCCGCTACATCCCGAAGGGCCCGAGCCCGCCAAGGCCCGGCAACCCGGTCGCATAGGGTGTGTAGAAGGGCGCCAGAGAGCCGGAATACGGACTTGCGTAGTAGCCGGGGGACTGCCATCCCCCGGGTGCTGCCAAGCCCAATCCCGGCAGATATCCGCCGGTGAGCGGAATGCCGTATCCAAGCCCGGCAAGCGCGCCGGTTCCCGGATAAAGACTGGAATAGGGATTTGCGAACGTGCCCGTCAGGGGCGCGCCCGCGAGACCCGTGCCATAGCCGTAGCCCGAAAGGGCCGGATCGCCGGTGGTTGCCTGCTGGCCGGTGGCGTCCGGCCGGTAGTCCGGAACGGCATAGGGTGTCGGATAGGCCGGTGCGGCGGAATAGGGCGTCGTGCCATAGGCCGGCGCGCCCGCGTAGGGCTGCCCGGAATAGGGCTGGGTCGGATAGGTACCCTGGCCGTAAGCCGCTGTGGTCTGTCCGTTGTCGGCCGGCGGATAGGCCGGGTTCAGGGTGGCGGCCGCCGGGGCTCCATAGTACGGCGCGGCGTATTGCGGGGCGGCATAGGCGCTGCGCCCGGAGAACGGATTGCCACCGGCCGCGGCCGCCGGCGGGACGGGCGCCGCCCAGGGGTTGGTCGCCACCTGGGCGAAGGCGAAGTCCGCCGGCCCGAAAAGGGCCATCGCCGTAATCGCCAGTATGGTGGGGGTGCGCGTCACCGTCTCAAGCCTTTCTACCGGTAGGTCCAGCCGGGCGTGCCGGCGCTTGCCAGATGCGGCCGGTGGATCGGCCAGCGGTCGCGGGTCTCTATCGGCGCGTAGTCGCCAAGGTATGGGTTGGTCGCTGCGGTCTGCGTCGTCGGCGCCGCGCGCCAGGTGGATGCCTGCTGCGTCCTGTTGCCGGTCTCCCAGGCAAAGCCGCCGACCGGCGCGTAATCCGCGTGGCGGGCATTGGCCGCGAACGGGTTGGGGCTGGCGAGGGACGCAAGGCTCGGCGCGCGGTCGGTCGCCCACATGCTGCCGTCGGAGCGCGGGCGCGGTGCGCTCGGCTGCGTGGCCGGCCGCGTCGGCGCATAGGCCGGCGGCGCGCCATAGGGCGCAGCGGGACCTGTGTTCATGCCTTGCGGCCGGTACCCGAACGGATTGCCGCCCTGCGGATAGGGCGCCCATTGGCCGCCCCACTGCGGCGCCGGATAGGCCCCCGGATAGGGCTGTTGCGGCTGCCCGCCCTGCCAGTGCTGCGGATAGGGATTGGGCTGGCCGGGGACGCCGTAGGACGGCGCGCCGTAGCCCGGTGCTGAATAGTTGGGGGCGACATAGCCCGGCGCGGCGGCCTGACCTGCGCCGTAAGCTCCGCCGGTGTTCGGATAGGCGGGGGTGCCGTAGGGTTGCGGCGCCGGATAGGCCGGCTGCGGATAGCCTGCTGCGCCGTAGGTTGGCGTGCCATAGCCGGTCGCGCCGTAGGTCGGGGCGGCATAGGCGGGGGCCGGCGGCGCGGGCGGCTGTTGTCCGTAGGCGGGTTGTTGGCGATAGCCGGGTAGCTGCCGGCCGTATGCGGGCGCCGGTTGCGGATAGGCGGGCGCCGTCGGCTGTGTGGCCGGAGCCGCGCCGGGTTGCCAGGCGCCTGTCCGGTTGCCGGAGGCGACCGGCGGATAGGCTGGGTTGGTGCCGGTCGGCGGATAGGTGGCAAGATTCGGCGCGGCATCCTCGTTCGGCCATGTCGGTTGGCCCTGGCTTGCCGGAGCGGCCGGCGACACGCCCGCATTCCGGCGGCCGAGCTGCTCCGGATCGAAGCCGATCGGCGGATAGTCGGTGTACTGGCCGGCCGTGCCCGATGCCTGGGCGAGGGTCGCGCCGCGCCGCGGGTCGGGCAGGCCATAGCGGGCGCCGAGCCGCGGCGTCATGGACGTCCGCCGGGCCTGCGGTGCCGGCGCGTCATAGCGCGTGGAGGCGACATGTGGCCGGGCCGAGGGGGGGCGGTCGAAGGCCGTTGCCTGCCGGTCGATCAGGGAAAAACCGAGGACGGCGATGGCGGCGGTGCCGAAAAGGAGGGTCGATCTCAAGCGATCAGGATACATCTTCGTCCTCCCTGGCGGTCGACTTGGCGTCAGCCTTCTTCGCCGCCGGCTTTTTCGGCGTCCTGGCGGTCGTCTTTTTCGGCTTGGCGCCTGCCTTCGCTGCGGTGCGGGCCGTGGTGCGCTTGGAGACGGCGCGGCGGGCGGGCCGCTTGGCAGCGGCGGCGGGCCTTGCCGGTACGGGATCGGCGACGACCGTTTCGGTTTCGGCGACGGCGGGCCCGGTCGTGGTTTCGGCGCTCTGCGGTCCGGTTGCCACCGGCGGGTCCGCTGCCGGGGTCTGCATCGGCGGGACGGCGGGCTCGGAAACGCTTTGCTGCGGTGCTGCGGGCGCTGTTGCCTGCGGGGCCGGAGCGACATAGGGCTGGGCGACGGGCTGCGGCGCCGGGGCTGCGGACGCAACAACTGTTGGCGCAGGGGCTGCGGCGGCAGGGGCCGGTGCCTGGGGCGCGGGCGTTGCTGCTGCGGGCGCCGGAGCCGGGTTGGCCGGCGTGAAGGGCGACGCCGGCTTTTCCTTGCGGGCGAACAGTCCCTTGCCGGCTTCCTTGATGGCGAGCCAGGCGAAATAGGGCATGGCGCGAAGGGCATAGAACGCCATGGTCACCGAGAGCTTTGCCGTCTGCACCGCGTTGCTCTCGGCGATGCGGGCAAAGAAGCCCCGGCGTTCCGGCTCGGCGGCGCCCGGACCGGCGTTTGCGCGGGCGTTTTCGGCAGCCTCTTCGGCGTTAAGGGGCACGGCTGCGGCGGAGGCGGCGGCCTCGCCGAAGCCGTTGCCGCTGGAATATTCCACGCTCTGGACGATCGCCTGGCGGGTGCGCACGCAGGCGAGCGGGATCACCACCAGCGTCAACAGCGTCGACACCATGCCGCCGAACATCAGCGAGATCGCCATGCCCTGGAAGATCGGGTCGGTGATGATGACCGAGGAGCCGGCAACGAGCGCGAGCGCGGTGATCATGATCGGCCGCGTCCTGGTGCGGCAGGCCTGCACCACGGCGTCGGTCACCGGCACGTCGTTCTCCACGGCCTGACGCGAGAAGTCGACGAGCAGGATGGAGTTGCGCACGATGATGCCGGCAAGCGCGATGAAGCCGATCATGGAGGTGGCGGTGAATTCCGCGCCGAGCAGCCAGTGTCCGGGGACGATGCCGATGAGGGTCAGCGGGATCGGCGCCATAATGATGCCGGGCAGGCGGAAATTGCCGAACTCCCAGACGACCAGCATGTAGATGAGGACCATGGCGGCGCCGAAGGCGATGCCCATGTCGCGGAACGTTTCGTAGGTGACGGTCCATTCGCCGGTCCACTCGAAGGCCGACCTGAAGCCGTCCGTCGGCGGGCCGACCCAGGCGGCAGCAAGGGTGCCGCCGTCCGGCGGGGTGTAGTCGGCAAGCAGGTCGCCGACAGCGAACATGCCGTAGATCGGCGCGCCGAGGCGGCCGGCGACGTCGCCGGTGACGTATTCCAGCGGCCTCAGATCCTTGTGGTAGACGGTCTTGTCCTGGGGCACGGCGGTGAAGCGGCCGAGCTCCGACAGCGGCACGAAGGCGCCGCCGGCGGTGCGGATCGGCAGTTCGCCAAGGGCAGAGATCTGGCTGCGGACGTTGAGCGGCGCCTGCAGGACGATGTAGCGGGGCTCCAGCTCGTGGCCGAGCTTGGCGTCGCCCAGCTTGTAGCCGCCGAGCGCCATGCCGAGCTGACGGTTGATGTCCTTGATCGAGACGCCTTCGCGCAGGGCCTTCTGGCGGTCGATCTCGAACAGCCAGCGCTCGTGCGGGTCGTCCAGATAGTTGTCGACGTCGACGACGCTTGGCGCCTCTTCGAAGATCCTCGTCAGGTCCTTGGCGACCTTTACGCGGATTTCCTCGGTCTGGCCGTAGACTTCGGCGACGAGGGTCTGGAGGACCGGCGGTCCCGGCGGCATTTCGACGATGGCGATGCGGGCGCCGAGCTTTTCGGCGATCGGCGTCAGGATGTTGCGGGTCTCGGCGGCGATCTGGTGGCTGGAGCGGGCGCGGTCGCCCTTATCGAGGAGCTGCACCTGGATGTCGGCCTGCCAGGGCCGCTGGCGCAGATAGTAGTGGCGCACCAGGCCGTTGAAGTTGAAGGGCGAGGCGGTGCCGGCATAGCTCTGGACGGCGGTGACCTCGTCGATCTTCAGGACCTCGTCGACGAGCCTCTGGGTGACGTTGGCGGTCTCGGCCAGCGCCGTGCCGTCGGGCATGTTCACGACGACGTTGAATTCCGGCTTGTTGTCGAAGGGCAGCATCTTCACCGCCACGTCGGTGGTGTAGAAGAGGACGCAGGAGAGCGCGAAGACGAGCCAGATGCCGATCCGCAGCATGCGGCCCTTGGCCGGGCTCTCGATGAACGGGGTCAGGATGCGGCGGTAGAAGCGGCCGAGCGCCTCGCTCTGGCGGTGCTCGGATTCCTGCGCCTTGTGGAGCCTCGCCAGCGACGGGCGGATGCGGTAGGCGAGCCAGGGCGTGAACAGGAAGGCGGCGATCAGCGAGAACAGCATGGCGACGGAGCCGAGCGCCGGGATCGGCTCCATATAGGGGCCCATCATGCCGGAGACGAAGCCCATGGGCAGCAGCGCGGCGATGACCGTGAAGGTGGCGAGGATGGTCGGGTTGCCGACCTCACGTACCGCGTCGATCGTCGTCGGGGTGTCGACCTCGCCCTTCAGGAGCCAGCGGCGGTAGATGTTCTCCACGACGACGATGGCGTCGTCGACCAGAATGCCGATGGAAAAGATCAGCGCGAACAGCGACACCCGGTCGATGGTGTAGCCGAGGATCCAGGCGGAGAAGACGGTGATCAAAATCACCACCGGGATGACGATGAGGACGACGAGCGCCGCGCGGATGCCGAGGAACAGCCAGATCAAGAGGGTGACCGCGCCGGTCGCCACGAACAGCTTGACGATCAGCTCGTTGACCTTGTCGTTGGCGGTCTCGCCGTAATTGCGGGTAACGGCGATCTCCACATTGCCCGGAATGATCCGGCCCTTGAGCTGCTCGACCTTGTCGAGCACGGCGTCGGCGACGGTGACGCCGTTGCTGCCGGGCTTCTTGGCGATGGCGATGGTCACGGCCGGGGCACCGTCGGGGACGCTGGCGCGGGACGGCTGGCCGCTCTCGGTCCAGGCCGGGCCGGTGAAATACTGGACGCTGTTGGTCGCCTCGCCGGCGCCTTCGGTGACCTTGGCGACATCGCGCAAATACACCGGGCTGCCGTTGTAGGTGCCGACGATGATGTGTTCCAGGTCGGAGGCGTGCTTGAGGAAGGCGCCGGAATAGACGTTGAAGCTGGTGCCGTCGATCTCACTGTAGCCGACGCGCTTCTTCTCGTTGGCCGAGGTGATGGCGCCGGCAACCTGGTCGATGCTGATGCCGAAGCCGGACAGACGTTCGGGCTGGATCTCGACCCGCATCTCTTCGGCCCGGCCGCCGACGATGAAGCTCTGGGAGGTGTTCGGCACTTCCTTCAGGCGTTGCACCAGTTCCAGGGAGACGAGGCGGAGCGCGGCGTCGTCGAGGCTTTCCGACCACAGGGTCAACGCCACCACCGGCACGTCGTCGACGCCCTTCGGCTTGACCAGGGGTTCGGAGACGCCCGGCGGGATCTTGTCGAGATTGGAGAACAGCTTGTCGTAGAGCTTGACCAGCGAGGGTTCCATCTTCTCGCCGACGTCGAACTCGACCGTCACCATGCCCTGGCCGCGCTGGGAGGCGGAATAGACGTGCTTGACGCCGGGGATCTCGCTCATCATCCGCTCCAGCGGATCGATGGCAAGGCTCGTCACCTGGGCCGCCGAGGCGCCTTCATACTGGATGAAGATGTCGACCATCGGCACGGAAATCTGCGGGTCTTCCTGGCGCGGCGTGAAGGTGAGGCCGAGGATGCCGGCGGCCAGGCAGCAGACCAGGAACAGCGGCGACAGCGGCGAATGGATGAAGGTGCGCGCCATCGTGCCGGCAAGGCCGGGAGCGTGGACATGCTCGCCCTTGCCGTTCTTGCCGTTTCGGGCGCTGCATCCGGTCGTGGTGTCGTTCGTGTCAGCCATTGTCGGCGACCCTGTTTCCATCCCGTTTGATCGCGGCGGTTGGCCCGCCTGCGCTTGAGTGATCAGTTGTTCGTCTCGGCGCGGGCATTCGGCCTGCGCCCGGTGCTCGCCGTCGGGTTGACGACCACTTCCTCGCCGCCCTTCAGGCCGGACAGGATGGTCACCCGGTCGTCGCCGGCATCGCCGCCGACGCGCACCATCTTCAGCGTTGGTTCACCGTCGCCGCCGCGCACGAAGACGCCGAACAGGCTGCCCCGTTGGATCAGCGCGGAGCGCGGCACGGTCGGCAGCGAGGTGGCGTTGACGGAGCCGTTCGGCAGCCGCAGTTCGGCATAGACGCCGGGGGCGGCCGGAATGCCGCGCGGCAGGTCGAACTTCACCGTCACGGTGTGGCGCGACTGGTCGGCGACCGGAAAGATCTGGGCGACGCGGGCGTTGACCTCGATGCCGCCGCCGACGTCGAGCCGAGCCGGCACGAACATGTTCTGGTAGAGATTGCCGACCAGCTTGACCGGCACCTCGGCCTGGATCCGCAGGTAATCCACATAGGCGAATTTCAGCAGCGGCTGGCCGGGCTGGACCGTGTCGCCCTCCTCGATCATGCGGGCGACGATGGTGCCGGGGAACGGCGCCACGACGCGGGCGTCGCGGATCTTGGTGTCGATCTCTTCAAGCTGGGCCCGGGCCTGCATGATCTGGCTCTGGGCCTGCTCCATGCCGCTTTGCTGGCTGTGCAGGTCGGCATAGCGCTCCACCCAGGGATTGCTGGCACCAACGCCGCTGGAAAACGGCCGGGCGAAGAAATTATCGAACATCTGCGGCATCGCCATGCCGGTGGAGCGCGACATGCCGCGGTTGATCTGCGGCGAGATCAGTTCGCGGTTGTACTGCACCTGGGCCTGGCGGAGCGCGGCCTCGGCCGCCTGCAGGCTGGCGACGGCGGAGCGCCGGCGAGCCTGCAGGTCGGCGTCGTCGATCTGCACCATCAGGGCATTCTGCTGGAAGGCGTCGCCCTCGCGGCCGGCAAGCAGGCGGACCTGGCCCGGCACCATCGCCGACAGCACCACTTCCTTGTAGGGGATGACCGAGCCGCCGATCAGCGACGTGCTGCCGACCTCGGAGACGTCGGCGGTGACGTAGCGTTCCTGTGCGGCGGCGGGCAAGGCCGCGGGCGCGGCGACAACCGTCGCACACACCGCCAGCACCAGTTTTTGCGGCAGGGTCAGGGTCATCAGACGCGCGCCATCACTGAAAAGCTTTTCATGAACGGACCGGCCATGCGCGGGTCCTTGACCATCGCGGCGTAGTCGCCGACGGCGAATTGCAGCTTCTTGGAGGTGTAGGCCATGCCGAGGCCCATCATCCCCGGCGGCTTGGTCATCCAGCCCTGCCAGGTGGCGGCGTCGGCGCGCAGGTCCCAGTTCAGCGGCTGGCCGGCATAGGCGCCGGCGCCGGTGGCGACGCCGTTTTCCACGACCAGGACGCCGCGCGGGGCGTCCTCGCCCTTGAAGCCGTAGCCGATGTTGGAATTGAACCCGATCTTGGCCAGTTCGCCGGACAGATCCGGCTCCGCGTTCCACGCATTCTGGAAACCCGCCATCCACTCGGCGGAAAACAAGTCAGCCATCTCAATCCTCCCTCTTGAAAGCGGCTTATGGCATGCCCGTTGTTCGTCACATGCTTATTTTAGAAATATCTAAGCAAAGAAGTTAGCTAGTGGCAAGTCATTGAAAATACTAATGCTTTTATGTTGCGTCCGGCAGCGCGCTGCAGCAGATTCTGCAACAGGAGGCGGTTGCGATTAATCAATCGAACTTCTTTGAATTGACACCGGAAATTGCGATGGTGTCTTTTTCGTAGTGTTGCGTTGAATAGAATATGTTGCATATGATGCAACGCGGACGCGCCACAGAAGCGCGCCGATTTGGAGGGACCCGGACCGTCAAAAACGGTCCGAAACAAGGGAAGGGCAGTCCATGAGGGAGATCGACGATCTCGTTCCTCTGCTCGAAGCTATCGTATCCTATATCGACGAGGGGGTTCTGCTCACCGACCGTGACGGGACCGTTCTCTACCAGAACCCTGCGGCAGCCGAACTGCTGGTGGCGCCCGGGGCCGGACCGCTGCAGTCGCTCGCCGACATCCGCGGCGTCGATCTGAAGGATGCGCTGGACAGAGTCCTGGAACGGGCGCCGGCGCAGCCGGAAAACGCCATCACACCCAATCTCATACAGTTCGATATGCGTATCAAAGTGCGCGACGAGATGCGGGATCTGGAGTTCCATTGCTGCCGCGCCTGCGACACCTACGGCAATCTCAGGCTCGTCATCCTGCGCGACAAGACCGATGAGCGGCGCCTGGAGACGCTGCTGTCGCGCTCCAGCGGCGACCTCGTCACCAAGGATCCGACGATGATGGAGATCCTGGAGCGGGTCGAGCGGGTGGCGCCGATGCAGGCGCCGGTGCTGATCCAGGGCGAGACCGGGACCGGCAAGACCCATATTGCGCGGCTGCTGCACCGCCTGTCGAACCGTTCGCGGCGGCCCTTCGTGGAGTTCAACTGCGCCTCGACGCCGGTACCCCTGATCGAGGCGGAACTGTTCGGCCATGCCCGCGGCGCGTTCGGCGAGATCAACGGCGAGCGGGCCGGCAAGCTGAAGGCGGCGGACACCGGTACGCTGTTCCTCGACGAGGTCTCGGCGCTGCCGGCCCATCTCCAGACCAAGCTCCTGAAGGCGCTGCAGGACGGTGCGTTCGAGCCGGTCGGATCCGATACGCCGGTCACAGCCGATGTGCGGATGATCACCGCCTCCAACCGCAACCTGCGCGGCCTTGTGGAGGCCGGCGAGTTCCGCGCCGACCTCTATTACCGGCTGGCGGTGTTTCCGATCACGGTGCCGCCGATCCGCGAGCGGCCGGGCGATATCCCGCTGCTCCTTGCCCATTTCTGCGACAAGCTGGCCGAACGCGGCTATCCGCGCGACTTCAGCTACTCGCCGGAGGCGCGGCGGCTTCTCATCGACTATCCCTGGCCGGGCAACGTCAGGGAAATGGAGACGGCGATCGAGCACGCGCTGATCTGCTGCGTCGACAACGTCATCGTTCCGGAAAGCCTGCCGCACGACATCCGCAACTTCGATCACCTGCCGGTGGTGAGCGTGAAGCCGGCGGTGCGCCCGTCCGAGGCGGACGAAAAGGTGCAGATCCAGACGGCGCTGGCGCGCGCCGGCGGGAACAAGTCGCTGGCCGCGAAATATCTCGGCATCGACCGCACCACGCTGTGGCGCAAGATGCGCCGGCTGCGGATTTCGGAACGTGCGCAGATCGCCGCACCGGAGGATGCGCGGGAGATGCGGACCAATTGACGCCGGAATACTTAGGGGAAAAGAAAACGGCGCCGTTGGGGGGTGAGAGATGGCGCCGCAGTTCGATCTCTGAGTTGTTGTTCTTATCGCAGCATTAGGATGGTTGCATCTTTCCAAGCCGTTAACGCGGTGCGATTCGACCTGCGACAGCTTTCCTGGGCAAGATTCCGGCCGGCCGGGAAACGGTCCGCCGCGTCGGGTCCGGGGTCTTGTTTGCGGGGGACACAACACCCACCTCGCTTGGCGAACGAACGCGCCATGCGAGGGAGAGATAATGTTCGACGCCAAGAAGCTTCTCGATCAATTCATGGGCACCGGGATCCCCGGCGGCGGCACCGTCGGCGACCGGGTCGGCCAGGTGCAGGACTATTCCCGGGAAAATCCGCTGAAGTCCGGCCTGGCGGCCGGCGGGCTTGCCGGGCTTCTGCTCGGCACGGAGACCGGCCGCTCGCTCACCGGCAGCGCGGCGACGGTCGGCGGCCTCGCACTCCTCGGCGGCCTTGCCTACAAGGCCTATCAGAACTGGCAGGGCACCGGCTCGGTGACGGGCGCGGCGCAGCCCCGGGTGACCGGGCCGGCCGAGCCTGGCCCCTTCGATGCGCCGAAGAAGAACCCGTTCGCGGCCTCGGAGGCCGAGCAGCAGGAGGCCGGGCTCGCCATGGTCACGGCGATGATCGCGGCGGCGAAGTCCGACGGCCATATCGACGCCACCGAGCAGCAGCGCATCTTCGACAAGCTCGACAAGCTCGACAAGCTCGATCTCGACGTCGAGGCCAAGGCCTTCGTCATGGACGAGCTGCGTTCGCCGCTCGATATCGACAAGATCGTCGCCAAGGCGCGCACGCCCGAACTCGCCATGCAGATCTACACCGCCTCGCGGGTCGCCATCGACCTCGACCACCCGGCGGAGAAATCCTATCTCGACCAGCTCGTCCAGCGGCTCGGCATCGACCGCGGCTTCGTCAACGAGGTGGAAGCGGCGATCACCGCCTGACGCGTCACGGATGGCGGCGCCCGGCCTCGTCATCCCGCCACATCGCTTCGTCACGCATCCGTCACAGGGCGCATTCCAATCGCTGCGTGTGATCGGCTAAAGTCCCGCCCATGAAGCGTGTGCGTCGCGGACTGCCCTTCGGCTTCGGTGCAACCGGGGCCGTCGTTGCCGCCGGCCTTGTGGCCACTGCCATCGTTGCGACCCTGACCGGCCTCGGCGCGGAGCGGCTGTTCCTGCGCGAGCAGGCGGCGCGGGCGCGCGATGCGCTCGACTTCCACGCCGTCAGCCTGGAAGGCTTCCTCGACAAGTACCGTATCCTGCCGCCGCTGATCGCGCGGCATCCGGATGTGGTCGCCCATTTCGACGCCGGCACCGAGAAGGACGGCCCTGCGGCGCTGCGCATCGCTGTGACGGCGACCGCGATGACCGGCGCCGACGAGGTGCTGTTCATCGACACGGATGGAACGGTGCTGGTCGCCAGCAAGCCGGTGGCCGACAAGAACCTCGCCAATGCGCCCTATTTCCGCGCGGCGATGGAGGGCCGGCTCGGGCGGTTCCTCTCCTTCGACGCGGCGACCGAGCGCGGCTCCTATCTCTTTGCCGCGCCGGTGCGCAAGGACGATGCGGTGATCGGCGTCGTCGTCGCCAAGGTGTCGCTGGAGGACGTGGAGCAGGCCTGGGCGCTTTCCAAGGACCCGGTGGTCGCCACCGATCTTTCCGGCCGGATCGTGCTGTCGAACCGGGAGGACTGGCGCGGCCGGTCGCTGTTCGGCGCGCGCGGGCGCGCCCTTGCCCGCGCGACCGCCGACGCCGCGCCGGTGGTGCGCTCCCCCAAGAGCCATGACGGCGAGTTCGCCTTCGTCAACCTGCCGGACGAGGTCGGTGGCGGCGCGCACCGTTACCTGGAGGAAACGGCGTTCCTGCCGCTCTACGACTGGACGCTCAGGGTCTATTCCGATACAGCGCTCGCCCGCGCCCAGATGAGCAATCTGGTGCTGACCGTGCTGCTTGCCGGCCTGATCGCGACGGCCGGTGCGGGCTATCTGGTCGACCGGCGCGGCCGGCTCTCGCGGCAGATGCGGCGCGAGCGTGCGGCGGCGCTGCGCCTTGAGCGGCGGGTCCGCGACCGCACGCGGGAACTGACGCTGGCGAATGCCCGGCTTGCCAGCGAGGTCCGTGAGCGCGAGGCAACGGAGGAGGAGTTGCGCCGCACCCAGTCGGAGCTGGTGCAGGCGGCAAAGCTCGCCGCGCTCGGCCAGATGTCGGCGGCGCTCAGCCATGAATTCAACCAGCCGCTCGCCGCGATCCGCTCCTATGCCGACAACGCCGCCCTGCTGATCGAGCGCGATCGCAAGCCGGAGGCGGCGGGGAACCTGTCGCGCATCGCCGCCCTCGTCGACAGGATGGCCGGCCTGTCGCGGCACCTCAAGACTTTCGCGCGCAAGCCGGAGGCGACGACACGGCCGATTTCCGTGGCGCCGGCGCTGTCGGAAACGCTGATGCTGCTCGGTCCGCGCATGCGCAAGGCAGGCGTCCAGGTCGACGTGGTGCAGGAGGCCGGCGACGTCGTCGTCGATGCCGGCCAGGTGCGGCTGGAACAGGTGCTGATGAACATCGTCGGCAACGCCCTCGACGCGGTCGCCGGACGCGCGGACCCGATGGTGCGGGTCGACATCTCCAAGGATTCTTGCGACGGCATCATCGCGGTCAGCGATAACGGGCCGGGAATTTCCGAGGCGGATCTGGCGCACATCTTCGATCCGTTCTTCACCACCAAGGACGTCGGCGAGGGGCTGGGGCTCGGCCTTTCCATCGCCTATAAGATCATCCAGGATTTCCGGGGAATGATCGTCGCGGAGGCCCGGCCGGAGGGCGGCTCGGTGTTCACCATCAGGGTGCCGCTCAGCGAGCCGGTCCGCAGCGCCGCCGAATAGATCCGGCACCGAAAAAGGGCATCGATGGAGCACAGTACCGTTCTTCTGGTCGACGACGAGGCGGACCTGCGCGATGCGCTGGCCCAGGGGCTGGAGCTCGGCGGCCACAACGTCCACACCTATGCCGACGGCGACACCGTGCTCGACCACGTCAACCGCACGCTCTACGGCGTGCTGGTCACCGACATCCGCATGCCGCGCAGCGACGGCCTCACACTGATGCGCCGGGCCTTCGACATCGACCCGGCCTTGCCGGTGATCCTGATCACCGGCCATGGCGACGTGCCGCTGGCGGTCGAGGCGATGCGCGCCGGCGCCTACGACTTCATGGAAAAGCCGTTTCCCGCAAGCCGGCTCAACGACACGGTGCTGAGGGCCCTGCAGACACGGCGTCTGGTGCTGGAAAACCGGGCGCTGCGCCAGGCGCTCGACGAGGAGACCGGCTTGATCGCCCGGCTGATCGGCCGCACGCCGGTGATGCAGCGGCTGAGGAGCGAGGTCGAGGCGTTGGCCGAGGCCGATGTGGACGTCTTACTCCTCGGCGAGACCGGCTCCGGCAAGGAGGTGGTGGCGCGGGCGCTGCACGACGAGGGACCACGGCGCGACAAGCCCTTCGTTGCCATCAATTGCGGCGCGCTGCCGAGCGACATCATCGAGTCGGAGCTGTTCGGCCACGAGGCCGGCGCCTTTACCGGCGCCATCCGCCAGCGCATCGGCAAGCTGGAACACGCCGCGGGCGGCACCGTCTTTCTCGATGAGATCGAATCCATGCCGCACGACCTGCAGGTCAAGCTCCTCAGGGTCATCGAGCAGCGCTCCATCGAGCGGCTCGGCTCCAACAGGGCGATCCCGCTCGACGTGCGGTTCGTCGCCGCCACCAAGGTCGACCTGGAAGAGGCTTGCGCCGACGGCCGGTTCCGCAGCGACCTTTATTACCGGCTCAACGTGGTGACGGTCTCCGTGCCGCCGCTGCGCGAGCGCAAGGAGGACCTGCCGATCCTCTTCCATCACCTGGCGCGCGAGGCGCGGGCGCGGTTTCGCCGCGAGGTGCCGGACCTTACCCCCGACATGATGGCGGCGCTGACCGCCCATGACTGGCCGGGCAATGTGCGCGAGTTGCGCAACGTCGCCGACCGTTTCGTGCTGGGCCTCTCCCTCGGCCTAGACGGCGAGGAGCCGGCAAGTGCCGCGGAGGAGGGTTCGCCGCTCGCCCAGCGGGTCGCGGCCTATGAGCGCTCGCTGATCGCCGCGGAAATCAAGCGTCAGGACGGCAGCCTGAAGGCGACCTACGAGTCCCTTGGCCTGTCGCGCAAGGCGCTCTACGAAAAGATGAAGCGCTACGCCCTCGACAAGGACGAGGTGCTGTCGGAGCCGATGTGATCCCGGTGTCGCCGGTCCGATGTGTCGGATTCGACCCATCGGGCCGGCGAAATGTTACCGAAAGGTTGCATTCGGAGCGGCAATGCCGGTTGCCCGCGTGCTCCGTCTCGTTCAATATCCCCGGATAACCGCAAAAATGCGGAGATGGCACGGCAATTGCCACTATCGAACCGGGATGCCGCCTCGATGCGGCACCGATTCAACGTTCTGGGAGGAACACGATGAAACACCTTATGCTCGCCGCCACCGCGGCGGTCGCCCTTTCCGTATCGCCGGCGTTTGCGAACTGCGACGACGGCGAAATCGTCATCAAGTTCAGTCACGTGACGGCTGCCCAGGGGCATCCGAAGGGCGAGGCCGCGGCGCTGCTCGCCGAGCGCGTCAACGACAAGATGAACGGCAAGGCCTGCATGGAGGTCTATCCGAACTCGCAGCTCTTCAACGACAACAAGGTCCTTGAGGCGATGCTGCTCGGCGACGTCCAGATGGCGGCTCCGTCGCTCTCCAAGTTCGAGAAATACACCAAGAAGTTCCGCATCTTCGACCTGCCCTTCCTGTTCGACAACATCGAGGCGGTGAACCGCTTCCAGGGCTCCGAGGGCGGCCAGAAGCTGCTGCACTCGATGGAGAGCAAGGGCCTGCTCGGCCTCGGCTACTGGCACAACGGCATGAAGCAGCTTTCCGCCAACAAGCCGCTCCTGATGCCGGAAGATGCCAAGGGCCTGAAGTTCCGCATCCAGACCTCCGACGTCTTGCAGGCGCAGTTCGAGGCGCTCGGCGCCAACCCGCAGAAGCTCGCCTTCTCCGAGGTCTACGGCGCGCTGCAAACCGGCGTTGTCGACGGCCAGGAGAACACCTGGTCGAACATCTACACGAAGAAGTTCTTCGAGGTGCAGGACGGCGTCACGGAGTCCGACCACGGCGTGCTCGACTATCTGGTCGTCACCTCGGCGGAATGGTGGAACGGCCTGCCGGACGACGTTCGCAGCGAGCTGAAGACGATCTTCGACGAGGTCACCGACGAGCGCAATCAGATGTCGCGTAAGATCAACCTCGCCAACCGGCAGAAGGTGATCGACGCCGGGGGCACGGTGCGTGAGCTCGATGCCGACCAGCGCGCGGCCTGGAAGAAGGCCATGGAGCCGGTCTGGGCCAAGTTCGAAGGCGACATCGGCACGGACCTGCTGGAAGCCGCCAAGGCCTCCAACGCGTCCAACTAGTCCCTTTGCTCTGATGTAAAACGGGGGAGCCGCATCCTTGCGGCTCCCCTTCGGGCGCTTCCCGCCGGGCGGCGCCCACATGCGTTGTGTCGCTCGTCGGAGCGGGCGGCCGGGCCGGTGGCCTGTCACCGGGCAAACGAGGGGGCTCCTGTGTCGCGGATCGTCAACGAAATAGAAGAAACGGCCATCGCCATCCTGTTGGCGCTGATGACCGTCACCACCTTTGCCAACGTCATCGCCCGCTACGTCTTCAACGACAATCTCCTGTGGGCGCTGGAGCTGACCACCTACCTGTTCGCCTGGCTGGTGATCTTCGGGGCATCCTATGCGGTCAAGATGACCGCCCATCTCGGCGTCGATGCCGTGGCGCTGCGCTTTTCGAGGAAAACCCAGCGGATCCTGGCGCTGATCGCCGTCGCGGCCTGCATCGCCTATGCCGGGATGATGCTCTATGGCGCCTGGGAGTACTGGTCGAAGTTCTTCTACAAGCTGGCCTTCCTGGAGGTCGAGGACGTCCCGTTCCCGCATTGGATCCAGACGCTCTTCGGCCTCGTGGAGGACGGTGAGCCGCGCTACGAGCGGCTGCCGCGTTACATCCCCTATTTCATCCTGCCCTTCGGGCTCACCCTCATCCTGTTCCGCTTCCTGCAGATCGCCGTCGGCATCTTCAAGGGCGACCTCACCATGATCATCGCCAGCCACGAGGCGGAGGAACTGGTCGACGAGGCCCGCGCCGCCCATGACGACACCGGCGCCTCCGGCAGCTCCCCGTCGCAAGGAGCCGGGCGATGAGTGCGGTCATCCTCTTTGCGCTGGTCATTGCGCTCCTGACCATCGGCGTTCCGATCGCCGTCTCGCTCGGCCTGTCCAGCCTCGTCATCCTGCTCGTCTTTTCCAACGACTCGCTCGCCTCCATCGCCGGCAAGCTGTTCGAGTCCATGGAGCACTACACGCTCTTGGCGATCCCGTTCTTCATCCTCGCCTCGGCCTTCATGTCGACGGGCGGCGTCGCCAAGCGCATCATCCGCTTTGCCATCGCCGTCGTCGGCCACATGCGCGGCGGCCTCGCCATCGCCGGCGTCTTTGCCTGCATGCTGTTCGCGGCGCTGTCCGGCTCGTCGCCGGCAACGGTCGTCGCCATCGGCTCCATTGTCATCGCCGGCATGCGCCAGGTCGGCTACACCCGCGATTTCGCCGCCGGCGTCATCTGCAATGCCGGCACGCTCGGCATCCTCATTCCGCCGTCCATCGTCATGGTCGTCTATGCGGCGGCAACCGACGTCTCGGTCGGGCGGATGTTCCTGGCCGGCGTCATTCCGGGCCTGATCGCCGGCGGCATGCTGATGGTCGGCATCTACGTTGCCGCCCGCGTCAAGGGCCTGCCGGCGGAGGACTGGAAGGGCTGGCGGGAAATCCTCGTCTCGGCCGCCGATGCGTTCTGGGGGCTGATGCTGATCGTCATCATTCTGGGCGGCATCTATGGCGGCGTCTTCACGCCGACGGAGGCCGCGGCTGTCGCCGCGGTCTACGCCTTCCTGATCGCCAATTTCGTCTATCGCGACATGGGGCCGCTGAAGAACGTCGCCTGGCGCAAGGACGGCGAGGGATTGCTGACCGCGGTCCTGCGCAACATCGCGGCCATCGTCATCGGCTTCGTGCCGGCCTGCGTCCACCCGGAGACCAAGCGCACACTCTTGGAAGCCGGGCGGCTGACCATCATGCTGATGTTCATCATCGCCAACGCGCTGATCCTGAAGCACGTGCTGACCACGGAGCAGGTGCCCCAGGCGATCGCCGGTGCGATGCTCGATTTCGGCTTTTCCTGGTGGACCTTCCTGATCGCCGTCAACCTGCTGCTGTTGGTCGGCGGCCAGTTCATGGAGCCGTCGGGCCTCATCGTCATCGTCGCGCCGCTGGTCTTCCCGATCGCCATCCAGCTCGGCGTCGATCCGATCCATCTCGGCATCATCATGGTGGTGAACATGGAGATCGGCATGATCACGCCGCCGGTCGGACTGAACCTGTTCGTGACCTCCGGCGTTGCCGGCATGCCGGTGATGGCGGTCGTCCGGGCGGCGCTGCCCTGGCTCGGCATCCTCGCCATCTTCCTGGTGCTGGTCACCTACGTGCCGTGGATCTCCACCTACCTGCCGACGTCGCTGATGGGCCCGGAGATGATCACGACGCATTGATGGGAGTACGGGCGGCGGCGCGCGGTTGGGGCGCTCAGTTTCCAACGGCGTCGTGGTGGCGTTCGCTACACTGGATCGCTTCGCTTCGCTCGCGATGACGGCAAAAATGTCATTGCGAGGAGGCCATGAGGCCGACGCGGCAATCCAGGCGGCGTTACGGCTCCCGTGAGCTAAGTGTGTGGAAACAAATGCATCATGGATTGCCGGGTCAAGCCCGGCAATGACGCGGAGAGGGTTGAGCCGACGGACCTAACGGCGTCGTCCCCGCAAGGCAGCGTGCACTGCACTGGATCGCATCGCTGCGCCCGCGATGACGATTGAAGTCGTTCCGCCCGGTGCGTGCTTCTACAGCACCCAGCCGCCGTCGATGACGATTTCCGTGCCGGTGACGAAGGCGGATTCGTCGGAGGCGAGGTAGGTCGCGAGGTCGGCGATCTCCTTGGGGTCGGCGACCCGGCCGCTCGGCTGGCTTTCCAGCACATGGGCCCAGGCATCCTCGATCGAGGCGCCGAGTTCCACGGCAAGTTCCGCCACCCGGCCCTCCAGCGACGGTGTCCTGACGATGCCCGGGCAGATGGCGTTGCAGCGCACGCCCTTCTTGACGAAATCGGCGGCGATCGCCTTGGTCAGGCCGATGACGGCGGCCTTGGTGGCGCCGTAGACGTAACGTGCCGGCGTGCCGCGGATCGAGGAGGTGCCCGACGACATGTTGATGATGGAGCCCTTTTCCTGACCCAGCATCGCCGGCAGGAAGGCGCGGATCGTGCGGTGCATGGACTTGACGTTGAGGTCGAAGCAGTAGTCCCAGGTGATCTCGTCGCAATCGAGCACGGTGCCGCGATGGACGTAGCCGGCGCAGTTGCACAATACGTCGATGGCGCCGAGTTCTTCGGCGACCGCATAGGTCTCGGCGGTGTCGGTGACGTCAAGGGCGATGCATTTGGCGATGCCGAGCGCGGCTAAGTCTTCGAGCTGCTCCGGCGCAACGTCGGTGGCAACAACTTCCGCGCCCTCTTCGGCAAAGCCGATGGCAGTGGCGCGGCCGATACCCTGGCCGGCTGCGGTGACGAGTGCCCGTTTTCCGGCGAGGCGATCCGACATGGTAGTCCCTTCGGTTTTCTTCGTGCCGACGGCGGCCCCGCGGGGCCGGCCCGTGCGCCGGCTGCTGCGGCGCGGGCACGGTCCGGCCGGTGATCTCGAACATGCGCTTTCGGGGCGCTCTGATCATTTGCCCGCGGACCGGTCTGGTCTCGAAACGGGCGGGCGGCCGGAGATGAGATGTTTCTGATGGCGCTAGCGTCTAACACGTCTTTACCGCTATGTCTTGTTCGCGGGCGACAGCGACGGGCGGCAGAGCGACGCTGCCGGGACAGAGGGAGAAAGAGCCATGCTGACGACGATTGCCGGCTTTGATCGCATCGGCGAGGAAAACGCCTTTGCCGTGCTGGCGCGGGCGACCGAGCTCGCAAGCGGCGGCCGCGACATCATCAATCTCGGCATCGGCCAGCCCGACTTCCCGACCCCGCCGCATATCGTGGAGGCTGCCGTTACGGCGCTGCGCGAGGGCCATCACGGTTATACGCCGGCAACCGGCATCCTGCCCTTGCGCGAGGCGGTCGCCGCCGATGTGGAGCGGCGCACCGGCGCTGCCGTCTCGCCCGACCGGGTGCTGATCGTGCCCGGCGGCAAGGTGACGATGTTCGCCGCGATCCTGATGTTCGGCGAGCCCGGCGTCGATATCCTCTATCCCGATCCGGGCTTTCCGATCTATCGCTCGATGATCGAGTTCACCGGCGCGCGGCCGGTGCCGATCCCGATCCGCGAGGACAATGCCTTTGCCTTTTCGGCGGAGGAAACGCTCGGCCTGATCACGCCGCAGACCCGGCTGATGATCCTCAACTCGCCGGCGAACCCGACCGGCGGCGTGACGCCGCAGGCGGAGATTTCGCATCTTGTGGAGGGGCTTGCCGCATTTCCGGACGTCGCCATCCTCTCCGATGAGATTTACGGGCAGATGACCTATGACGGCGCCGTGCACCATTCGCTGATGTCCTATCCGGAGATCCGCGAAAGGGTGATCCTGCTCGACGGCTGGTCGAAGACCTATGCCATGACCGGCTGGCGGCTCGGCTACTCGGTCTGGCCCGAGGGGCTCTACGACAAGGTCCGCAAGCTCGCCGTCAACGCCTGGTCCTGCGTCAACGCCCCGACGCAATGGGCGGGGCTGGCTGCGCTCACCGGGCCGCAGGACTGCGTGACGGAAATGGTCGGCGCGTTCGACGAACGCCGCAAGGTGATCGTCGACGGTCTGAACGCGCTGCCGGGCGTTTCCTGCCTGATGCCGGCCGGCGCCTTCTATGCCTATCCCAACATCACGGAGACCGGCTGGAAGGCGAAGGAGCTGGCCTCCGCGCTCCTGGAAGACGCCGGCATTGCCACCATCGGCGGGCCCGATTTCGGCGTCCTCGGCGAAGGCTATATGCGGCTTTCCTATGCCAATTCGACGGAGAACATCTCCCGCGCCATCGAGCGCATGGACGGGTTCCTGAAAAAGAACACCTAGAGCGTTCGACGCTGTCCGGTCAGTCGGCGGCCTCGCCGATCGCTCCCGTGATCAGCGCGCCGCTGTCCTTGGGTGCCAGGCGCAGGAAAACGTTTTCCGGCTCGACGGACAAAAGCGCGTCGGCCTCGCCGAGCGCATAGGTGACGACCGCATCCCCGGTTTCGTCGACGAGGACGATGCCGCCCATGCCGTCCGGGCGCCAGCCGCGCACCGGGGCGAGCACCGGATAGAGCCGGGCGCAGTCGGCAAGGTGGGCGATGCGCGCGCCCTTCGGGCCGGCCTCGCTGCCAAGCTCGGCCTCGCAACTGGCATTGGAGAAATCGTCGCCGATCGTCCAGGCAGCGGCGATGGCGGGTGCGGACGATTCGGCATGGGCCGGGACCCATGTGACGGCGGAAAGGGCGAGAAACAGCGCGGTGGCGCCGATCGACGCAGAACCAGCGGTACGGAGCATATGCGACACCTCTCAACGCGAATGAATACAGTTGATCGGCAAACCGTTAGCACCGCGTAAACGCCCGCCACCCCGACGTTTTCCGCGGCTTTTGCACAATCTGGCGGTCGGGGTTTTTTCTCGCAAGTGCGAACGCGTGAGGAATGCAACCTGCTATCAATAAGAACATGATTATATTGCAATACCGGCAGGCGTTGGCAGGTGCACCCATATGGTGTATGCTGCGTTGCAATAAAAAGGCCCGGTTCGCCAAAAAACGGAGGCCCCTCCAGTGTCCGTCAAGAACCTCTCCTCCTTCTTCAAGCCGCAGTCCATTGCGCTGATCGGTGCGAGTCCCCGTCCCGGAAGCGTCGGTGCGACTGTGCTCGCCAACCTGATGACCGCCGGCTTCGACGGCCCGGTCTGGCTGGTCAATCCCAAGCACGACCATGTCGGACCGCATCCCTGTCACGCGTCGATCGCCGATCTTCCCGGCGTGCCGGAACTCGGTATCGTCGCGGCGCCCGCCAAATTCGTGCCCGGCACCGTGGAAGAACTCGGCAAGCGCGGCGCCCTGGCCGTGCTGATCATCACCGCCGGCCTCGGCAAGGGGCCCGGCAGCCTCGCCGACGAGGCCGGACGGATCGCCCGCCGCTACGGCATGCGCATCGTCGGGCCGAACTGCCTCGGCCTGCTGGTGCCGCCGGTCGGCCTCAATGCCAGCTTTTCCCATGTCATGCCGGGCGACGGCGACCTCGTCTTCCTGTCGCAGTCGGGGGCGCTGGTCACCGCGGTCGTCGACTGGGCGGCCTCGCGCGGCATCGGCTTTCGCGCCGTGGTCTCGCTCGGCGACATGCTCGACGTGGATGTCGGCGACCTCCTCGACTACTTCGCCTCCGACGTGCGCACGCGGGCGATCCTGCTCTATCTGGAATCCATCAACGAGGCGCGCGGCTTCATGTCGGCGGCGCGGCTCGCCTCGCGGCTGAAGCCGATCGTCGCCATCAAGGCCGGGCGCAACGCCTCGGCGGCCGAGGCCGCGGCCTCCCATACCGGGGCGCTTGCCGCCTCCGACATCGTCTTCGATGCGGCGCTGCGCCGGGCCGGCGTGCTGCGCGTCTTTTCGCTCGACGAGCTCTTCACCGCCGCGGAGACCCTCCACTACGTCAAGCCGTTCCGCGGCGAGCGGCTGGCCATCGTCACCAATGGCGGCGGCGCGGGCGTTCTTGCCGCCGATGCCCTGGAAGACCGCAACGGCAAGCTGGCGACGCTGTCGGCGGGGACGATGGCGACGCTCGATGCGGCGTTGCCGGAGACCTGGTCGCACGGCAACCCCGTCGACGTCATCGGCGATGCGCCGCCGGAGCGCTATGCGGCAGCCGTTGCCGCGGTGCTGCGCGACCCGAATGTCGACGCGGTGATGGCGATGAACTGCCCGACGGCGCTCGCCTCCGTGACCGATGCGGCCGAGGCCTCGCTGAAGGCCTGGAAGGACAGCGGCGTCTTCAAGCCGCTGTTCGGCTGCTGGCTCGGCGACGGCGGCGCCACGGAGGCCCGCAAGGTGCTGGCGGCCGGCGGCGTGCCGAGCTACGCGACGCCGACGAGCGCCATCGAGGGGTTTCGGCACATCGTCGACTACAGCAAGGTCCAGGAGCTCTTGATCCGCACGCCGCCGGTCGGCGACGGGGTGCGCCGGCCGCAGAAGGAACTGGCCCGCAAGATCATCGAGACGGCGCTGTCGGCCGGCCGCACCATGCTGACCTCGGACGAGGCCAAGATGGTGCTTGCGGCCTATCACGTGCCGGTGGCGCTGGCCGAGCCGGCAGCCGACCCGGACGAGGCGGCGGAGATTGCCGCCAAGATCCTCGAACGCGAGGGCGGGGTCGTCCTGAAGATCCGCTCCCAGGACATTTCGCACAAATCCGACGTCGGGGGCGTTCGCCTCGGCCTGCGCAGCGCCGACGAGACGCGGGCGGCGGCCCGGACCATGCTGGAGACGGCGCGCCGGGTGAAGCCGGACGCCCGCATCGACGGCTTCACCGTGGAGCCGATGGTTTCGCGTGTCCACGGCATCGAGCTGATCACCGGCATTGCCACCGATCCGCTGTTCGGGCCGATCATCCTGTTCGGCGCCGGCGGCACGGCGGTGGAGGTGCTCGCCGACCGCACCGTCGGTCTGCCGCCGCTCGACCGGCTGATCGCCCGCGACATGATCGAGGAGACCAACGTCTCCAAGCTGCTTGCCGGCTATCGCGACCGGCCGGCGGCCAACATCGATGCCATTGTCGATGCCCTGATCGCGCTGTCGCGGATCCTCGTCGACATCCCGGAACTCTTCGAACTCGATATCAACCCACTGACAGCCGACGAGCATGGCGTCATTGCGCTCGATGCCCGCATCCGCCTCGACCCAAAGGCGGCCGGCGTCGTGCCCGGGCACAATTTCGCCATCCGGCCCTATCCGGACAACTGGATCTCGCGCGAGACCACCTCGGGCGATCTCGACGTCACGGTCCGGCCGGTGAAGCCGGAGGACGAGCCGCTCTACGGGCGGTTCTTCGACCGTCTCGACCCTGAGGACATCCGGCTCCGCTTCTTCACGCCGATCAAGGAGCTGTCGCACAGGTTCGTCGCCCGTCTGACGCAGATCGACTACGACCGGTCGATGGCGTTCTGCGCGCTGACGCCGGGCGACACCGAACTCCTCGGCATCTCCCACCTGATCCTCGATGCGGACCGGGAGGTCGGCGAATACGCCGTCGCCGTGCGCTCCGACCTCAAGGGGCGCGGCCTCGGCTGGCTGCTGATGCAGAAGCTGATCGGCTTTGCCGCCTCCGAGGGCGTCAAGACGATCTATGGCGACGTCCTCGCCGCCAACACGACGATGCTGCAGATGTGCCGGGAACTGGGCTTTGAGGTGGAGCGCCATCCGCAGGAGGCGGGGGTAATCCGGGTGACGCTGCAGGTCTCGGCCGACCGGCAGCGCGAGCTCGCCGCCGGCATGGCCTGAGCCGCGCCGTTTTCGATATCTCCCGTTGCGATCCGGAAGCCCTTCCGGGCGCGATCGGGGCCTCGCATTTTCGTCCTTGACTTAGAGCGCGCTCGAACCCCTAGCCTTTGCTGCGTCGTGGCGAAGGAAGGACGTCCATGAAGATCGGTAAGCTGGCCAAGCGGTCGGGACTGACGGCCCATACCATCCGTTACTACGAGCGGATCGGGCTGTTGCCCTATGCGGATCGGGATGCATCGGGCCAGCGCGACTACGACGCCTCGGTTCTCGTCTGGATCGCGTTTCTCGGCCGTCTGAAGACGACGGGGATGCCGATCCGGGACATGCTGCGCTATGCGGCATTGCGGGAACAGGGCGCGGAAACGGAAGCGGAGCGGCGCCGGTTGCTGGAAGAGCATCGGGCCCGCGTTCGCGAGTGCATCGCCGAGCTTCAGGATAGCCTTCTCGTCCTCGATACCAAGATCGCCGGATATGCCGGCGCTGAAACGAGGTTGAAGGACTATGACGCAAGACCCCCTGAACGGCGGCGAAAGCCGTCTGGAGCGCGGCCGGCGCGCTCTCGCTGACATCGACGGAGAGGCCGGAGAACGGGTGGTGGTGGCGCTTGCCGACATCGCCCCCGACTTTGCCACCTATCTGTTCGAGTTCCCCTTCGGCGACATCTACTCGCGCCCCGGTCTCGACCTGCGCTCGCGCGAGATCGCGACCGTTGCCGCCCTGACGGCGATGGGCACGGCCGAGGCGCAATTGAAGGTCCATATCGAGGCCGGCCTCAATGTCGGCCTCGGCCGCGAGGAAATCGTCGAGACCATCATGCAGATGGCCGTCTATGCCGGCTTTCCGGCCGCGCTCAACGGCCTCTTCGCGGCAAAGGCGGTGTTCGCCGCACGCGACGCTGACAACCGGGAGGACGCGGCATGAGCGTTCCCTACGACGACCGGTGCCGCGCTCACAGCTCGCCCGGTGCCGTGCCGCGCCGGCGTTCGCGATAGAGCACGTAGAGGCCGGAGCCGACGACGATGGCCATGCCAATGAGCGTGTAGATGCCGGGGACGTCGGAGAACACCAGGTAGCCGAGGATCGTCATCCAGACGATCTGGGTATAGCTGAACGGCGCCAGCGTCGGCGCCGGCGCGACCGCATAGGCCTTGGTCAGGAGGAAGTGGCCGAGGCCGCCGAACACGCCGGTCATCAGCAGGAGCCCCCAGATCGCCGGGCTTTCCGGCGCCTCCCAGACGGCGAAGGCCGGAACGGCGATGACCACGGTCGGAACGACCGCGCTGATCAGGAGCAGGCCCTCGATGGTATCGGTCGCGGTCAGCATCCGGGTCGTCACGGTGTAGAGCGCAAAGCACAGCATCGCCGCGGCCGACAGGAAGGCGGCCCAGTGCATGCCGCCGACGCCGGGCCGGGTCACCACCAGGACGCCGAGAAAACCGATAATGACCGCGGCCCAGCGGTGCCGGCCGGCCCATTCGCCGAGCATCGGCCCGGCGAGGATGACTACCGTCAGCGGCGTTGCGAACATGATCGCGTTGGCTTCGGTGAGCTGCAGGTGGCGCAATGCGAGGAAGTTGAACACCGTCGCGCCGAGCATGAAACAGCCGCGCAGGAGCTGCAGGCCCGGCCGCCGGGTCCGGATCAGGTGCGGGCGTTTCCAGAGCCGGAACAGGATCGCGGCCATCACCACATGGGAGGCGAAGCGGAACCAGACGATCTGCACCACCGGCAGGCTCTCGCCGAGATATTTCGCTGTCGTATCGAGGGCGGAAAACAGGAAGAAGGCCAGGCAGGTCAGCGAAATGCCGAGCGCGATCGACGTGGGGCGTGGCGGCAGGGCGGCCGCATGGCGGGGTTCGCCCATGGCAGAAGGTCCGGTCCCGGAGGGAGAAAACAGGATTTTCGGGCGGCGCCTTGCCGTGTGCCCGCAACGGTTGCCGTTCTATCAGTCGGCGTCCGCGTCGTCCATCTCGGCGTCGGCAGCGTCGACGGTCGGGGCGTTGGAGAGGCTGCGTTCGACGATCCGCAGGAGCTTGCGCAGGCGCTTGCGGTCCTTGTCGTCGAGCTTTGCGACGGCTTCTTTTTCCAGCCGCTTCCAGGTCCGGTCGATGTTCTTGACCAGTTCGCGGCCCTCGTCGGTGAGGCAGACATGGGCGAGGCGGCCGTCCGACTTGGAGGCGGTGCGGCGGACGAGGTTCTGGGCCGACAGTCGGGTCACCATCTTGGTGACGGTCGGCGGCTGCACGCCGAGGGCGCCAGCCAACTGGCTCATGGTCTGGTCGTCATTGTCGAAAAGCGACTTCAGCACGGCTTCCTGGCCCGGATGCAGGCCGATCTTGCTCAAATAGCTGCCGGCCCTCGCACGCTGGGCCTTGGCGGCTTGCGCGAGGCGGAAGGTGACGCTCTTTTTATGATCGAAGGCCATGGCGGGCGTATTACTTCCATTTTTCTATGACGGCGAAATGACGTCCGCAGCCGGCTGAGCGTCGAAGCTGAGCCGGGCACGGCCGCCGCGGCCGGGGACAAGCGGGTCCGACGGTGGCGGTGGCGGAAAACGGCCGGCCTGCCGTCCGCTCAGATAATATCGAAGGTGCGCGGCTCAAGGCCCGGAAACAGGTACATGGAGCCAGAGGAAACGGCGTAGTCCGGGTCTTCCCAGGCGATCATCTTGCCGGGGTTGAGGAGTCCCTTGGGGTCGGTCTCGCGCTTGAAGGCGACCTGGGCCTCGTCGGTCGCCTTCATGCCGCCTTCCTCGATGGTGTAGCGGTGCGGATTGAAGACGCGGCAGCCGAGCTCCTCATAGGCCAGATTGATTTCGTCGAGCCGGTCGTCCGTCGTGTAGCGCACCACCGGCATGGCGTAGCAGGTGACCTCGCCGCCGACGCGGATGAACTCCAGGTGGGTGGTGACCTCGTCGTTCATCTTGCCGAGAAGGTTCTCGATCACTTCCAGCACGTTCTCGGCCGGATAGAGGACCTGGAGATAGGTTACGGTCGGATCCATGCGGATGCCGCGCAGGGTGGTGTGGTTCCAGACCATCTCGTCGACGCTCGGCAGGCCGGAAAGGTCGGTACATTCCAACTCGTCGGTGCGGAAGATGATCTCGCCGTCATGGCGGGCGACCGCCTCCTCGAAGGCGGCGAAGGACGAGGCCGCGACCTTGACCAGACAGACATGCTGGCCGGTGCGGATGTATTTCTGGTGGTGGATGAAGCTGTCATAGGGGAACGGCGCGGCGATCACCGCCACCTCGTTGACGACGATCGCCTCGTCGTTGGCGATGTCGTAGCCGAAGCGGGAGGCGGCCATGAAGCGGTCGAAGCCGGCAAGCACGTCGACCCAGTCATGGGCCTCTGTCAGCCCCAGTTCCAGTTCGGTGTAGACGCCCGTGGTGCCGTAGGTGTGCATGGCCTTGAAGACGTCGGTGCCGGACAGCTCGATGATCCGGGGCTCTTCCTCCAGCGTGGCGATGCGCAGCTTCAGGACGTTGCCGGGATCGCTGAGGGTGCCATAGCGGACCGAGCCGATGCCGCCGATGCCGCCGGCAACGAAGCCGCCCATGGTCGCGGTGCGGTGCGTGGTCGGGCGCACGCGCAACTCCTGGCCGCTCTGGTCGCGGGCGGCCTGGTCGACGGCGATCGGCTTGGCGCCCGGCTGTACGGCGATGGCGCCGGGGCGGATATCGATGATCGCGTCGAACGGCGACAGGTCGAGCACGACGCCGCCCGACAACGGCACCGACTGGCCGAAATTGCCGGTGCCGGCGCCGCGTGCGGTGACCGGCACGTCGTGGCGGTATGCGGCGGCCAGCACCCGCAGAATGTCGGCCTCGTTCTGGGGAATGACGATGAGATCGGCGCACGCCTTGTCGAGCTGGCGGCGCAGGACCGGCGAATACCAGAAGAAATCGCGGCTCTTCTGCTGGACGATGGCCCCCTGGTCGCGGAAATCTATTCCGGCGATATCGGCCTTGAACGCGTCGATGTTCGTCACTTCATGCCTCCAGATGTCGCCGGTCGCGGCGCGATGGCTGCTGCGTTTCCCGCCCGCGCGGACATGCCATTCGGCAGTCCCACCCGGATCCGGCCCCGCATCTCTTCTTCAACGCGTGTTCAATAAGAGACGATGAAACGAACGCCTCCGATATGCAAGGTAGAACCGCCAAAAGCGGTCCGGGATTTCCGCCGGAAAGGGGGTCCGGAGACCTCAACCCCTGTTGGATATGAGGTATTTCAGCCGCCTCCTGCGGTTGCGGCCCTGAGCAGCCGCGACGCCGTGGCGCATGCCGCCAGATAGTCCCCGGAAACCCTGAAATCGCCGTTGCGGGGTCTTTTGCCGGCTACGGTCATTTCTTCGCGGATCTGGCCGGGTCCATTGCCCATGACGGCGATGCGATCCGACAGGTAGACCGACTCATACACCGAGTGCGTGACAAACAGAATGGTGCAGCCGAGATCCGACCACAGCGACAAGAGGTCGTCGTTGAGGCGGAACCTTGTGATCTCGTCGAGTGCGGCGAAGGGCTCGTCCATCAGCAGCAGCGGCGGTGCGGTGACGAGGGCGCGGGCGATCGACACGCGCATCTTCATGCCGCCCGACAGTTCGCCGGGAAAGGCGCCGGCGGCGTCAGTAAGGCCGACGCGCTCCAGCATCGCCTCGATCTCCGGCCGGGCGGCCGCCTTGGACAGGCCGCGCAGGCGCAGCGGCAGCCAGACATTGGAAAAGACGTCGGCCCAGGGCATCAGCGTCGGTTCCTGGAAGACGAAGCCGATATTGCCGCTGCCGGCGCCCGGGCCCTGGGGCAGGTCGAGAAAGACGCCGCCGGCGGTCGGGCGCACGAGCCCCGCGATGATCCTCAGGATCGTCGTCTTGCCGCAGCCGGATGGGCCGATGATGCTGACGAACTCGCCGGGTGCGACGGTCAGCGAGACGTCGCGCAGCGCCTGCTGGCCGCTCGGATAGGTCATCGAGACGTTTTGCAGGCAAACGGCGGGTGCGGGCATTTCCTCGCGGATCGGGCCGGCGGTGGCGGACATCTGCGGTCGCTTTCTTTTTGCGGAATCGCTGGCCATCATTGTCGGGTTTGAGACACCGTGCAAGCCATCCGGTTTCCATCAGCGGCCTTTACGGGCGTTCCGCCAACGCCTAATCATTTCTCCGCACGCAACAAAAGGGAAAAACGATGCTGCCGCGCCGCACATGGCAGGAGATGACGGCAAACGACATCGCGGCGGCCGACACCGGCCGCTGGATCGCCGTGCTGCCGATCGCGGCCGTGGAGCCCCATGGCGGCCACCTGCCGCTTGCCACCGATGCGGAGATCGCCCGCGGCCATGTGGAGCGCGTCGCCGAGCTGATGCCGGACGACCTGCCGGCCACCTTCCTGCCGCTCCTGTCCGTCGGCTGGTCCGAGGAGCACCGGGCCTTTGCCGGCATGCTGACGCTGTCGCCCGAGACCCTTATCCGGGTGCTGACGGAAATCGGCGAGAGCCTTTGCCATTCCGGGCTCAAGAAACTCGTCATCGTCAATTCCCATGGCGGCAACTCGCCCGTTGTCGACATCGTCATCCAGAAGCTGCGGACGGACTTCAAGATGCTGGCGGTCGCCGCATCGTGGAGCCGCTTCGGCCTGCCGGAGGGGCTGTTTCCGGCCGCGGAAAAGGCCTTTGGCATCCATGGTGGGGCCATCGAGACGTCGCTGATGCTGCATCTGCGCCCGGACCTGGTGGCGATGGAAAAGGCCGACCGCTTCCCGTCGGCGCAGGAGACCTTCGCGGAGGATTTCAGGCATCTGCGCGCTTACGGGCCGGCGCGGTTCGGCTGGCGCTCGGACGATCTCAATCCGGCCGGCGTCGTCGGCGATGCGCGCCTTGCGAGTGCCGAAGCGGGGCGGGCGATCCTCGACCATGCCGCCGGGGGCTTTCTGGAGCTTCTCGCCGATGTCGACCGGTTCGATGCGGACCGGTTCGCCTGACATGGCGGGGGCGACCGGCGACACTTTCCCGGCCGGCCATTGCCGCGCGTCCTGGAGCGGCGGCCATGGCTGAACGCGACCAGAAGTTCCGCTGGGCGCCGGGGCAGGGCGACCTGCTGCAGCGCCTGAGGCTTTATTCCGGCCTCGTCCTCTTCACCTTCGCGCTGACGCACTTCCTCAACCACATCCTCGGCGTCTATTCCGTCGGGCTGATGGAGGAGGTGCAGGACTGGCGCGAGGCGGTCTGGCATTCCCTGCCCGGCACGGTGCTGCTTGCCGGTGCCGCACTCACCCATGCGACCCTTGCGGTGATGAAGACGGCGCGCCGGCGCACCCTGAGGCTGCCGCCCTGGGAGGCGATCCAGCTCCTCCTCGGCCTGTCGATCCCCTACTATCTCGTCAAGCATGTGGCGGCGACGCGGGGCATCTACGAGGTCTTCGGCGTCGACGTCACCTATACCCAGGAACTGTCCATCCTGTGGCCGGGCAGCGTTGCCGCACAGTCGGTCCTGTTGCTCATCGTCTGGACCCACGGCTGCATCGGTATCCATTTCTGGCTGCGCATCCGGCCCTGGTACTCCCGCGCCTTTCCCTATCTCCTGTCCCTTGCCGTCGCCATTCCGGCGCTGGCCATGTGGGGCTGGATCGATGCCGCGCGGCGCCTCTGGCTGCTCGGCCAAAACACCGGATATCTGACGCAGGAACAGTTCGACTGGGTCAACCGGACGACGGATATCGGCCATGCCATCCTCATCGTCGTCGTCGCCACCATCGCCGGTGCGCTGATCGCCTACCGGCTGCAGCGCAGCATGGTCAAGGGCATCCAGATCACCTATCCCGGCGACCTCGTCATCCGCACGCCGCCCGGCCCGACGCTCTTGGAAATCAGCCGCATGAGCGGCATCCCCCATGCCTCGGTCTGCGGCGGGCGCGCCCGCTGCTCCACCTGCCGCACCAAGATCCTCAAAGGGCTCGACCACCTGGAACCTCCCGACGCCAACGAGGTTGCCGTCCTTGAGCGGATCGGGGCGGAAAGCGACGTGCGGCTTGCGTGCCAGATCCGGCCGAGCGAGGACATGACGGTGCGCCCACTGTTGCCGGCGCGAAGTTCCGGGCGTGCCGCGGCGCGCGCGGCCGATGCCTATTACTGGGGCGTGGAGCAGACGGTGGCGGTGATGTTCATCGACATCCGCGGCTTCACCACCCTGTCCGAACAGCGGCTCTCCTACGACATCGTCTATGTGCTCAACCGCTATTTCGATGTCATGACCCGGGCCATCGACGGCGCCGGGGGCTATGTCGACAAGTTCATCGGCGACGGCATCATGGCGATCTTCGGCATGTCGAGCGGCGCCAAGACCGGCGCGCGCCAGGCGCTGGAGGCCGCCGTGCGCATCGATGCCGCGCTCGCCGCGCTCAACGAGGAACTGGCTGCCAGCCTCGATGCGCCGCTCGCCATCGGCATCGGCATCCATGCCGGGCCGGCGATCCTCGGGCGCATCGGTGCGGTGGGGGCGGAACACATCTCCGCCCACATCACCGCGCTCGGCGATACCGTCAATACGGCAAGCCGCCTGGAGAGCATGTCGAAGGACTATGGAGCGCGTCTCGTTGTCTCAGAAGCGGTGCTCATCCATGCCGGTTTCGACAGCGCGGATATTGATCACACAGACATTTCCGTGCGCGGACGGCGCAAATCCCTGAAGGCCAGCGTCTTCGTGGACTTGTCTGCTCTTGCGCATCATTTGCAGGAAAAAGGAAACCTTTCCGAAAGGAATTAAAACAGGATTGTTATCTATTCGCTCTTGCCCTACGGCACTCCGGCGAGTCTAAATTGCCGGCACGTCGGACGGCGGTAGCTCCATGCCACCCGGTGTCGGGCCTTCTTTCAAAAGCACACGCAGAATGCCGTCCGAAACAAGGAGGACAAGAATGTCAAAAACCCTGGTACGACTGGCTGCGGGATTGTTTGCCGCGACCATGATTGCCGGCGCCGCGCACGCAAAGACCCTCGTCTATTGCTCCGAAGGGTCCCCGGAAGGGTTCGACCCGGCGCTCTACACCGCCGGCACGACCTTCGACGCGACGTCGAAAAATGTTTTCAACAAGCTTGCCGAGTTCGATCGCGGCACCACCAAGATCATTCCCGGCCTTGCCGAGTCCTGGGACATTTCCGAGGACGGCACGGAATACACCTTCCATCTGCGCAAGGGCGTGACGTTCCACACCACGGACTTCTTCACCCCGACCCGCGACTTCAACGCCGATGACGTCCTGTTCAGCTTCAACCGGCAGCTCAAGGCCGACCATCCGATGCACGAATATGTCGGCGGTGCGTCCTGGGAGTACTTCAACGGCATGTCGATGCCCGATCTCATCAAGGAGATCGTCAAGGTCGACGACTATACCGTCAAGTTCGTGCTGAACCGGCCGGAAGCGCCGATGATCGCGAACCTGGCCATGGATTTCGCCTCGATCCTGTCGAAGGAATTCGCCGATCAGCTCCAGGCTGAGGGCAAGGCGGAGATGCTGAACCAGCAGCCCGTCGGTACCGGCCCGTTCAAGTTCGTGGCCTACCAGAAGGACGCCGTCATCCGCTACAAGGCGCATGAGGACTACTGGGGCGGCAAGGCGGCGATCGACGATCTGGTCTTCGCCATCACCCCGGACGCTTCGGTGCGCTATCAGAAGCTGAAGGCCGGCGAGTGCCACATCATGCCGTATCCGAATCCGGCCGACATCGCCGCGATGAAGACGGACGCCGCCATCAACCTGATGGAACAGGAAGGCCTCAACGTCGGCTATCTCGCCTACAACACCAAGGTGGCGCCGTTCGACAAGGTCGAGGTGCGCAAGGCGCTGAACAAGGCGATCAACAAGCAGGCGATCCTCGACGCCGTGTTCCAGGGCGCCGGCAAGGTCGCGGTAGCGCCGATCCCGCCGACCATCTGGTCCTACAATGCGGACCTGAAGGACGACACCTACGAGCCGGACGTCGCCAAGAAGATGCTGGAGGACGCCGGCGTCACGGACCTGTCCATGAAGCTCTGGGCAATGCCCGTGCAGCGTCCGTACAACCCGAACGCACGGCGCATGGCCGAGCTGATCCAGGCCGACTGGGCCGCGGTCGGCGTCAAGGCCGAGATCGTCTCCTATGAATGGGGCGAGTACCTGAAGCGCTCCAAGGACGAGGACCGCGACGGTGCCGTGCTGCTCGGCTGGACCGGCGACAATGGCGACCCGGACAACTTCCTGGCCGTGCTGCTCGGCTGTGATGCCGTCGGCGGCTCGAACCGCTCCCAGTGGTGCTACAAGCCGTTCGAGGACCTGATCCAGAAGGCCAAGGTCGTCTCCGATACGGCCGAGCGCACCAAGCTCTACGAAGACGCCCAGGTGGTCTTCAAGGAGCAGGCGCCGTGGGCGACGATCGCGCATTCGGTGGTCTTCGAGCCGGTCCGCAAGGAAGTCTCGGACTACAAGATCGATCCGTTCGGCGGTCACATCTTCTACGGTGTCGACCTGAAGTAGAACGGTCCTTTTTCGGGCGCCGGCCTGCCGGCGCCCGATTTTTCTTCCCCTCGGCGGATGGGCCGGGCGGGACGATCCGCGAGCCGACGGCGGAACAATCCGCGCTATCAACCGTTGGCTGTAGCGGCGCTTTTTTCGCGGATCACTGACACGGATTTCCCGGCACCCATATGCTGCGCTTTCTTCTCAACCGCATCGCCGTGCTTCTGCCGACGTTCATCGGCGTTACCATCATCTCGTTCCTGTTCATCCGTTTGCTGCCCGGCGATCCGATCGAGCTGCTTGCCGGCGAGCGCGGCGTGACGCCCGAGCGGCACGCCCAACTGATGCACATGATGGGTTTCGACAAGCCGATCTGGCAGCAATACCTGACCTTCGTCGGCGACGTCCTGCAGGGCGATCTCGGCCAGTCGATCGTCACCAAACGGCCGGTGTTCGACGAGTTCTTCACGCTGTTTCCGGCGACGCTGGAGCTTTCCATCTGCGCCATCATCTTCGCCATCGCCATCGGTCTTCCCGCCGGCATCATCGCCGCGGTCCGGCGCGGCTCGGTGTTTGATCACACGGTGATGGCGACGGCGCTCACCGGCTATTCGATGCCGATCTTCTGGTGGGGGCTGCTGCTCATCATCGTCTTCTCCGGCACGCTCGGATGGACGCCGGTGTCGGGCCGAATATCGTTCATGTTCTTCTTCGATCAGGTCACCGGCTTCATGCTGATCGACTCGCTGCTGTCCGGCCAGAAGGGCGCCTTTGCCAGTGCGGTCGAACATTTGATCCTGCCGACCATCGTGCTCGGCACGATTCCGCTCGCCGTGATCGCCCGCCAGACGCGCTCGGCCATGCTGGAAGTGCTCGGCGAGGACTATGTGAGGACGGCGCGGGCCAAGGGCCTGCCGCCGTCGCGGGTGATCGGGCTGCACGCCCTTCGCAATGCGATGATCCCGGTGATCACCACCATCGGCCTGCAGGTCGGGGTGCTTCTGGCCGGCGCCATCCTGACGGAGACGATCTTTTCCTGGCCAGGGGTCGGCAAGTGGATGATCGACTCGGTGTCCCGGCGCGACTATCCGGCCGTGCAGGGCGGTCTCCTGTTGATCGCCTCGCTGGTGATGCTGGTGAACCTCACCGTCGACATCCTCTACGGCCTCATCAACCCCAGAATCCGGCACAGGAGGTAGCGCCATGAGCGATCGAACCGCCGACGCCACCCCGGCGCCCACGCAAAACGCCACCGTCGCCCTCCTCAAGGAGTTCTGGTTCTATTTCCGCGAGAACCGGGGCGCGGTCGTCGGCCTTTTCGTCTTTGCCGCCCTCGTCGTCGTCGCCCTTCTGGCGCCGCTGCTGGCGCCGCACGATCCGATCCACCAGTACCGCGATGCGCTGCTCCTGCCGCCGTTCTGGCAGGAGGGCGGGCGCATCGACTATGTGCTCGGCACCGACGCCGTCGGCCGAGACATGCTCTCGCGGCTGATCTACGGCACCCAGTTCTCGCTCTTCATCGGCTGCATGGTGGTCGCGATCGCCCTTGCCGGCGGCATCCTGCTGGGCCTCATCTCGGGCTATTTCGGCGGCTGGGTCGATGCCGTGATCATGCGCATCATGGACGTCATCCTGTCGTTCCCGAGCCTGTTGCTCGCCCTTGTTCTGGTCGCCATTCTCGGCCCCGGCCTGATGAACGCGATGATCGCCATCGGCATCATCCTGCAGCCGCATTTCGTCCGCCTGACGCGGGCCTCGGTGATGTCGGAGCGCTCGCGCGATTATGTGGTGGCGGCGCGGGTCGCCGGGGCGGGACCGCTCAGGGTGATGATCCGCACCATCCTGCCGAACTGCCTGGCGCCGCTGATCGTGCAGGCGACACTGGCGTTCTCCTCCGCGATCCTCGATGCGGCCGCGCTCGGCTTTCTTGGCGTCGGCGCCCAGCCGCCGACCCCGGAATGGGGCACCATGCTGGCCGAGGCGCGCGAGTTCATCCTGCGCGCCTGGTGGGTGGTGACCTTCCCGGGCGTTGCCATCCTGACCACGGTGCTCGCCATCAATCTCATCGGCGACGGCCTGCGAGACGCCCTCGATCCGAAGCTGAAGAGGAGCTGATGGAGGCGTTCCTGAAATGGCTGGGGATTTCCGATCCGGCCCTTCAGCGAACGGCGATTACGGCAATCCTCGCCGCTGCGATCGGCGTCATTTGCTGGATGGCGAACCGATGGTGGGAACGGAGAAAGGAGCGTGCACGGCGCGACGCGGAAGATGCCCAGACCCGGCGTCTCAGACAACAGCGTCGCTACGACGTCGCCGTTGCGCTCAAGGCAGAAATCGAAGCGAATATGGAAATGCAAAGCCCGTCGCTCGCCCCAGACCAGTTCCACGAGATCCGCCGGCATTTCGAACAGGACGGCGAGAAATTCGATCCGTTCGTGTTCCCGGGGCTGGAAAACTCGGTCTTTGAGGTTCTCAAGACCGATCTGCCGCTGTTGCGGGCCGATGTCATCGCTGCCGTTGTCCGGTTCTACCGTCTCGACAGCAGTTCGAACGCGGCTCTTTCCCAGATGAATACGCAGACCTTTCGCGATCTTGCGAACGAACGCCAGATCCGGGCCGTCGAAAGCTGGCACCGGCTGGCGTCGATGGTCGACGGTGCCGGCAACCGGGCGCTTGCAACGCTCGACAACTATATCGTTGAACTGGAGGAGAGCGACGGCGTGGACACCGGCGGTCACCGCACAGGCGCCGCCGAGGCAATCTTCAAACCATCGGAAGAATAGGGCCGTAGTTCATGAAACGCTCCATCTTCATTTCCGGAACGATGGGAACCATGCAGAATATATGCAATGAGGGATGACTTTACAATGAACGGACATCCGTCCCACCTCGACGGGCTTACAGGATAGGCGATGCCGGCGCTCCTCGATATCCGCAATCTCTCCGTCACCTTCGAGACCGCGCAGGGGCCGTTCCGGGCGGTCGACCAGGTGGATTTTTCCGTCGATACCGGCGAGCGGCTGGCGATCGTCGGCGAATCCGGCTCCGGCAAGTCGGTCGCCATGCTCGCCGTCATGGGGCTGCTGCCGAAGACGGCGACCGTCACCGCCGACGTGATGGCGTTCAACGGGCATGATCTCAGGCAGCTCGATGCGCGCTCGCGCCGCAAGATCATCGGCCGCGACATGTCGATGATCTTCCAGGAGCCGATCGCCAGCCTCAATCCGTGCTTCACGGTCGGCTTCCAGATCGGCGAAGCCTTGAAGACCCATCTCGGGCTCGACCGGGCGGCGCGGCGCAAGCGCTCCATCGAACTGCTGGAGGCCGTCGGCATCCCGGAGCCGGCGCAGCGGCTTTCCGCCTTCCCGCACCAGCTTTCCGGCGGCATGAGCCAGCGGGTGATGATCGCCATGGCGATCTCCTGCCAGCCCAAGCTCCTGATCGCCGACGAGCCGACGACGGCGCTCGACGTCACCATCCAGGCGCAGATCCTGGAACTCCTGATCAACCTGCAGAAGGACACCGGCATGGCGCTGGTGCTGATCACCCACGACATGGGCGTCGTCGCGGAGACCGCGGAGCGGGTCGTCGTCCAGTATGCCGGCCAGCAGGTCGAGCGGCAGTCGATCCGGGGCCTGTTCGAGGCGCCGCACCATCCCTATACGGCCGCGCTTCTCGCCGCCCTGCCGGAGCGGGCCGGACGCGGGCGGCTGCCGCAGATCCCGGGCGTCGTTCCCGGTCTCGGCGACCAGCCGGACGGGTGCCTGTTCAATCCGCGCTGCGGCTATGCCGACGATCGCTGCCGGCGCGTGGTGCCGCCGCGCACCGGGCCGGAGCTCGGCGAGGCGCTCTGCCATTATCCGATCAACGGGGAGGAAGCGGCGTGACGGCGGTCATCGAAGCAACCGATCTGGCGCGCCACTACCTGGTCTCGCGCGGCCCGTTCTCCAAGCCGGCCGAGCTGAAGGCGCTGGCGCAGGCGAGCTTTGCCGTCGGTGAGGGCGAGACGCTCGCCATCGTCGGCGAATCCGGTTGCGGCAAGTCCACGCTCGCTCGCCTCGTCACCATGATCGAGCCGCCGACGGCGGGGCACCTCACCATCGACGGCATCGACGTGCTCACCGCCTCCGGTTCGGCCCGCAAGAAGCTGCGCCGGGCGGTGCAGATCGTCTTCCAGGATCCGGTCGGCTCGCTCAATCCGCGCCAGAAGATCGGCAAGGCGCTGGAAGAGCCGCTGGTCATCAACACCGACATGTCGGCGGCGGAACGGCGGGAAAAGGCGGAAAAGATGCTGGCCCAGGTCGGGCTCCGGCCGGAGCACTACGGGCGTTATCCGCACATGTTCTCCGGCGGCCAGCGTCAGCGCATCGCGGTCGCCCGCGCGCTGATGCTGGAGCCGAAGATCATCGTGCTGGACGAGCCGGTCTCTGCGCTCGACGTCTCGATCCAGGCGCAGATCCTCAACCTTCTCTACGATCTGCAACAGGAGTTCCGGCTCACCTATCTCTTCATCTCGCACGATCTCTCGGTGGTGAAGCACGTCGCCGACGGCGTCATGGTGATGTATCTCGGCCGGGCGGTGGAGAAGGGCTCGGTCGACGCGATCTTTTCCAATCCGCGGCATCCCTATACGAGGGCGCTCCTCTCGGCGACGCCGATCGCCGATCCGACCCTTGCGCGCGACCGCATCCAGCTTGAGGGCGAACTGCCGTCGCCGATCGATCCGCCGCCCGGCTGCGCCTTCCATCCGCGCTGTCCGTATGCCAACCAGCGCTGCCGCGAGGAGGTGCCCGAGGTGCTTGCGGACGGCGAGACGCTGGTCGCCTGCCACGGCGTTGCGGAAGGCCGGATATGACCCGGCGGGTGTTCACGCGATGATGACGGAAATGACCCCGCGCGAGATGCTGGCAAAGCTTGTCGGCTTTGCGACCGTGTCGCGGGATTCCAACCGGGCACTGATCGACTTCGTCGCCGGCTATCTCGCCCATCTTGGGATCGAAGCCCGAATCGTCCCCAACGCCGACGGCTCCAAGGCCAATCTCTACGCCACCATCGGGCCGAATGTGGCCGGCGGTGTCGTGCTCTCCGGCCATACCGACGTCGTCCCCGTCGACGGCCAGCACTGGTCGAGCGACCCGTTCACGCTGACCGAGCGGGACGAAAAGCTCTTCGGTCGCGGTACCTGCGACATGAAGGGGTTTCTGGCGATCGCGCTTTCTCTGGTGCCGGAGATGAAGCGGGCGGGGCTCTCCCGGCCGATCCATCTGGCGCTTTCCTATGACGAGGAGATCGGCTGCCTCGGCGCGCCGGAGATGATCGCGGAAATGGCGGCCGAACTGCCGCCGTCGGTTGCCGTCATCGTCGGCGAGCCGAGCTCCATGAAGGTGATCACAGGCCACAAGAGCATCCTCGTCTTCACCACCACCGTGACCGGCCATTCGGTTCATTCCAGCCAGATCCCGCGCGGCGTCTCTGCGACCATGGTCGCCGCGCGGCTCGTTGCCTACCTGGAAGACATGATGGAGGAGGGAAAGGGCACCGCGGCGGAGAACCCGGCCTACGATCCGCCCTTTACCACCATCCATGTCGGGCTTCTGAACGGCGGCACGGCGTCGAACATCGTCGCCCGGGAATGTCGCTTCGTCACCGACATCCGCGCGTTGCCTGAGGAAGACCCGGAAGCCTATCTGCAGCGCTTCGAGGCCCATGTGCGCAAGACCGTGGTGCCGGCGATGCGGGCCGTCGCACCGGAGACCGGCATCGACATCGAGGTTCGGTCCGTGGTGCCGGGCCTGAGGCCGGAGCCGGAGAACGAGGCGGAGCGGCTGGCCCGCATGCTGACCGGCGACAACGAGGTCCGGGGCGCTGCCTTCTGCGCCGAGGCCGGCCAGTTCCAGCAAGCCGGGTTCGCCACCGTCATCTGCGGCCCCGGCTCCATCGACCAGGCGCACCAGCCCGACGAGTTCCTCTCGCTGGACCAACTTCAGGCCGGCACGGAATTCGTGCGACGGCTGATCGGGCATTTGACGTAGCGGCTGTGGCTCAGCCCTTTGCGGCCTTCTTCTTCCCGCCGTTTTTCGCCGCTGCGACCGTGTCGATGAACTCCAGCATGGCGTCGTCGACGGCCTTCGCGGCCGCGCGCAGGTAGCGGTTCGGGGCTTCCGCGCCGGTGCGGCCGGTGGCGTAGGCGGTGACGAAGCCGTCCTTCTGTGGCAGGGCTTGCGAGAGTGCCGTGATGCGGTTCATCTCAAGCACCGAGCGTGCCTGCTCTTCCTGGCGTTTGGAGCCGCCCGTGCGGCAAAAGACAATGGCGACGCCCTCGGGCGCAACGCCGGTCTCGCGCAAGCTTGCGACGACCCTCAGCGTCGGGAAGAGGTCGTCGCTGGAAAAGCTTGCCGGCAGGAAGACGGCGTCCGAGGCGGCGGCCAGTTCCAGCGTTGCCTCGTCCTGGTGGCCCCTGGTGTCGATGACGATGTCGTCATAGTCGCCGTCGAGGCCGCGCAGCTTCTTCTTCTTGGAAAAGACCGCCGCATCGAGTGCCGGCTCCAGGCCGCGGGCGCGGCGCTGGGCGTTCCAGCGCATCACTGTCTGCTGGGCTTCGTCGAAATCGGCAAGCAGGACCTTGCGGCCCCTGGCGGCCAGGGCGACGGCGGCGGCGCGGGCGAGCGTCGACTTGCCGACGCCGCCCTTTTGCGAGGTGAAGAGGATGCGGCGGGCCATCTTTTGGGGTTCGTGCCTCCGAATAGGGACCCGCAAGTGCCGGCGGGCCTCGATTGCCGCCACTGTCGGCCAAAACGCCGAGCCTTGTCGAGAGGGCTTGGGGATTTCGCGCGCGCGGCGGAAAGGTCGCGGGGCCTGCCCCTTGGACCGGCGCGCGCGGCGGCCCATTGTCGGTGGGCTCCTTCCTTGGCCGGAACGGTGGGGCGTGACGGGCCGGTTTGAAACGCTTAGAAAGGCAACGGGGTGCCGGGCCGTCGGCGCATAAAAAGACCGAGGAACAAATGACGACGCCGCGCGAGATCGAACTGAAGCTGCGTATCGATCCCAAGGAAATGGCGCGCCTGCGCAAATCCGCCTGGTGGAAGAGGCTCGGCCGGGGCAGGAAGAAAACCCTCCACAACACCTATTTCGACACGGGCGACCTCAGCCTTCGCGCCCTCGGCGTCGACTTGCGCATCCGCCATGACGGCAGCACCTACCGCCAGACCATCAAGCTGCGCGATGCCGGCGAAAGCGGCATTTCGCGCACCGAATGGGAAGCGATCGTGCCGGACGCCGTGCCCGATCCCTCGCTGGTCATCGACGCGGCGCTGCCTGAGGCCGTGCGCTGCCTGACCTCGGCGGATGTCGCCCCGGTCTTTTCGTCCGAAGTGACGCGTGAGACCCGGCAATTTGCCGCGGAGGGGGCCGAGATCGAGCTTGCCTTCGACGACGGCACCATCATGGCCGGCGAGGCGCGCCTCGATTTCTGCGAGCTGGAGCTGGAACTCAAGGATGGCGATCCGGCCGCGCTTTTTGCCGAAGCCGAGGCGATCAATGCGGTCGTGCCGACGCGCTTGCACCTGTTTTCCAAGTCCGATGCCGGGTTCAAGCTAGCGGCGTCCAAGCTGAAGCCCTGGTCGAAGGCCGAAAAGCTCGACCTCGACCCGCGGATGACAGCCGGTGAGGCGCTGTCGGCGATCGTCGGCACCTGCCTGTCGCACCTTACCGCCAATGACGAATGCGCGCGGGTCAACTGCCACATCGAGGGCGTGCACCAGGCGCGGGTGGCGGCGCGGCGGCTGCGTTCCGCCTTCGGCACCTTCAAGCACGTGGTCGACGAGGATGTGCTGTCGCCGCTGAGCGAAGAGGTGCGCTGGCTCGGCTCTTCCATGGGTCCGGCGCGCGATCTCGATGTGTTGAAGGCCGATCTCTTCGACCCGGTGATGGCGACGATGGAGGACACCAGCCTCCTCGATGCGCTGATCGCGCGCGGCAGGATCCTGCACGCGGCCGCCTATGAGGAGGTTGCCGTGGCGCTGTCGTCGAAACGCTACGGCGCGCTTCTCATCGATCTCTGCCGCTTCATGGAAACGCGGCCGGGCCTGACGGAGGCCGGACAGGTGCCGGTGGTGGATTTCGCGCAGGCCTCGCTCGACACGCTGCACGCCAAGCTTCTGAAGCGGGGGAAAAAGTTCGAGAAACTGTCGGCGGAAAAGCGTCATCGGGTGCGGATCGCGGTCAAGAAGATGCGCTATGCGGTGGAGTTCTTCGGCGGGCTGTTCCCGGGCAAGAAGCAGGAGCGCTACAACAAGCGGCTCGCGGCCCTGCAGGACGATCTCGGCCGGCTCAACGACGTCGCCATGGCCGAGACGATGATCGAGAAGCTGACCGCGCCGATCCCCGGCGCGCCGGAGGCAACGCCGGAGGAGGAGCGCCGGCGGGTGCTCGCCGGCGGCCAGGTGCTCGGCTGGCATCAGCGGCGGGCGGCGGAAATCGACCGGCAACTCATCAAGGACTGGTACGCCTTCGCCGAGACCAAGCCGTTCTGGCACGACAAGGATTAGTTTCCCGGGACCGGCGCATTCCTGTGCCGTTCCCTTTTGTCGCGCCTCGCCTTGCGCCTGCGTCTTGACCTTCCAGTGACTGGAAGACCTATCTGAGCGTCAACACCCTTCTTTCTTCAACTGGCGGCAGGGACGCTCCTTTCAATGACCATTGCCGAAGCCCGTACCGACACGGCGGTCCAGCCGGCACCGCCCGCGGACCCCATCACCCTTGAAATCGGCGGCATGACCTGCGCCGCCTGTTCGGCCCGCGTCGAGCGGGTGCTGTCGCGGGTCGAGGGCGTCGGCTCGGCCAGCGTCAACCTGGCGCTGGAACGGGCCGAGGTGGTGCCCGCAGCAAAGGTCGATACGGCGCGCCTGATCGCCGTCGTCGAAAAGGCCGGCTTCACGGCCAAACAAGCCGAGACGGCGGCCTCCAAGCGGCGCGAGGCGGAAGAAGCCTCGGAAGCGGCGCGGCACGCCCAGGAGCGCCGGATGCTGCTTCTTCTGGCGATGTCGGTCGTCCTCACCGCGCCGTTCATCGTTTCCATGGTCGCGATGGCTTTCGGCCTCGAGTGGCACATTCCGGCGCTGGTCCAACTCGCGCTCGCAACGCCTGTGCAGGTGCTGGTCGGCTCACGCTTCTATATGGGCGCCTATAAGTCGCTGCGCGGCGGCTCGGCGAACATGGACGTGCTGGTCTCGCTCGGCACGTCGGCGGCGTTCTTCTATTCGCTGGCGCTCCTCATCGGACGCGGACCGTCCGCGGCCGGCGCGCTCTATTTCGAGTCGGCCGCCGTCATCCTCACATTGATCCTCACCGGCAAGCTGATCGAGGCGCGCGCCAGGCGGTCCACGACGGCTGCAATCCGCGCGCTGATGGCGCTCAGGCCCGAAACCGCGACGGTGCTCAAGGATGGCAAGACCGAGGTCGTGCCGATCGAGCGCGTCGCGCCCGGCGATGTCGTGCTGGTGCGTCCGGGCGAGCGGGTGCCGGTGGACGGCACGATTTCCGCCGGCGCCAGCGAGCTCGACGAGTCGCTCGTCACCGGCGAGAGCCTGCCGGTCGCGCGCGACGTCGGCGACAAGGTGACGGCCGGGACGATCAACGGTTCCGGCGCGCTTGAGGTCTCGACCGGCGCCGTCGGCGAGGACACGACCCTTGCCCGCATCATCCGGCTTGTCGAGACCGCCCAGGTCGGCAAGGCTCCGATCCAGCGGCTGGTCGACCGCATCGCCGCCGTCTTCGTGCCGGTGATCGTCGCCATCGCTGTTCTCACCTTCGCCGGCTGGATGGTCGCCGGCGGGACCTTCGAGACGGCGCTGGTTGCGGCCGTTTCCGTCCTCGTCATCGCCTGCCCCTGCGCATTGGGTCTCGCGACCCCGACGGCGCTGGTTGCTGGCACTGGCGCCGCCGCCCGCGCGGGCGTGCTCATCAAGGACATCGAGGCGCTGGAAGTGGCACACCGGGTCGACACCGTCGTCTTCGACAAGACCGGCACGCTGACCGAAGGCCGGCCGGCGGTCACCGCCGTGGAAGCCGCCGAGGGCACCTCAAAGGACGAGGTGCTGGCGCTTGCCGCCTCGGCCAACCGGTCCAGCGAGCATCCGCTGGCCAAGGCGACGCTCGCCGCCGCCGAGGAGCGGGGCCTTGCGCTGGCGCCGTCCTCCGGCCTCAAGGCGATTGCCGGGCGCGGCGTCTCGGCCTCTGTCGACGGCGCTTCTGTGCTGGTCGGCAACGGCGCGCTGATGACCGAGAACGACATCGACATGTCGGCGGTCGAAGCGCTGCTTACGGCGCGCGAAAGCAGCGCGGAGACCGTCGTCACCGTTGCCCGTGACGGCATTGCCCTTGGCATCGTCGCGCTCGCCGACCCGGTGCGCGAGGAGGCCCGCGAGACCGTTGCGGCGCTCAAGGGCCGCGGCATCGAGACAACGATGATGACGGGCGATGCGGCCGGCGTTGCCGCGTCGGTCGCCGCCGACATCGGCCTCAACGACTGGCAGGGGCCGGTGCGCCCGGAAGACAAAAGCGGCCGGGTCGAGGCGCTCAGAAAAGAGGGCCGGGTGGTCGCCATGGTCGGCGACGGCATCAACGATGCGCCGGCCCTCGCCGCCGCCGACATCGGCATCGCCATGGGCACCGGCACCGACATCGCCATGGAGACGGCGGGCCTGACCCTGATGCGGCCCGACCCGCGGCTCGTTTCCGCCGCGCTCGACGTGTCGCGCGCGACCGGCCGCAAGATCCGCCAGAACCTCTTCTGGGCCTTCGTCTACAACGTCGTCGGCGTGCCGCTCGCGGCCCTCGGCTTCCTGTCGCCGGAACTGGCCGGTGCGGCGATGGCGATGAGCTCGATCTCGGTGGTCAGTAATGCCGCTCTCTTGAAGCGCTGGCGGCCTCGGTTTAAGAGCCGTTAGAAGAATCGGAACGGATTTGTGAGACAACATCTTAAGGCCGCAAAGGGAGCGTAGGCGCTGCTGCTGCGGCAGGTTCGCCACCACCTTGAAGGAGGGGCGCCGCCCCCCTTAAATGCGGCATGTGATTTACATCAATTCGACTGCGCCCTGCCGGTGGTATGCAGGCGACGCGATCACACGCAAGGCCACCTGGGGAGGAGGCCACGCAAGCCATCGAGGGTCCATCATGAATTTCCAAACGTCGGCCGGAACCGCCCCGGACGAAGGGCGCCGCTTACGGCGCGAGGCGGTCGTCATCCGCTTCGCAGGAGACTCAGGCGACGGCATCCAGTCCGCCGGCAACCAGTTCGGTATCGAGGCCGCTCTTGCCGGCAATGACCTGTCGACCTATCCGGACTATCCGTCCGAGATCCGCGCCCCGGCCGGTACCACCTACGGCGTCTCCTCGTTCCAGATCCAGATCGCGTCCCAGGAGATCCATACCCCGGGCGACAAGCTCGACTGTCTCGTCGCCTTCAACCCGGCGGCGCTCAAGGTCCATCTCGTCGACCTGAAGCCGGGCGGCGTCCTCATCGTCGATGCCGGCGCCTTCAAGGCCGCGGGCCTGAAGAAGGCCGGCTACGATCACGACCCCCTGTCCGAGGACCACGCCGACGAACTGGCCGACTACCGGCTCCTCAACGTCGATATCTCGACGCTGACCCGCGAGACGGTCGCCGCCATCCCCGACATCGACGTCTCCTCCAAGAAGGACGCGCTGAAGGCCCGCAACATGTGGGTGCTCGGCCTGGTGCTCTGGCTCTACGGCCGCGACAAGCACGCGACGCTGGAGTGGATCGACAAGAAGTTCGGCACCAAGCCGCTGGTGCGCGCGGTCAACTTCGCGGCCGTGGAAGCCGGCTATGCCTTCGGCGCGACAGCGCTGCTGCCGAGCGGGCTGGAGCCCGTCACCATCGAGCCGGCGAAGGCCGCGCCGGGCCTCTACCGCACCGCGACGGGCGCCGAGACCACCGCCTACGGCCTTGCCGCCGGCGCCCTGAAGCAGGGCCTCTTGCCGGTCTACTGCTCCTATCCGATCACGCCGGCGACGACCATGCTGCACACGCTCGCCCGGCTCGGCGAGGAAGCGGGCATCCGCACGTTCCAGGCCGAGGACGAGATCGCGGCGATCTGTGCCGCGATCGGCGCGTCCTATGCCGGCGGCCTCGGCATGACCGGGACCTCCGGCCCCGGCATGGCGCTGAAGTCGGAAGGCTTCGGCCTTGCGGTCGCGGCCGAACTGCCGCTCGTCATCGTCAACGTCCAGCGCGGCGGCCCGTCCACCGGCCTGCCGACCAAGGTCGAGCAGTCGGACCTTCTTCAGGCCGTCGCCGGCCGGCACGGCGATGCGCCGATGCCGGTGATCGCCATGCGCGCGCCGTCCGAGGGTTTCGATATCGCCGTTGAGGCCGCGCGGATCGCCGTCAAATACATGACGCCGGTGATCGTCCTTTCCGACGGCTATATCGCGAATGCGGCCGAGCCCTGGAAGATCCCGAGCCTCACCGATCTGCCGGACCGGCGCCTGCAGCGGGGCGATGCCCACGGCATCCAGCCCTTCGCGCGCGACCCACAGACCCTGGCGCGGCCGTGGATCGTTCCCGGCATGGCCGGCGGCGTCCATCGCCTCGGCGGCCTGGAGCGCCAGGACGGCAGCGGCGAGGTCTCCTACGATCCCAAGAACCATGAGCGCATGACCGAACTGCGGATGAAGAAGATCGACGGCATCGCCGAGGACATTCCGCTGCAGGAGGTGGACCTCGGCGCGGAGACCGGCGACATCGCCGTCCTCGGCTGGGGCTCGACCTATGGCGCGATCACCGACGCGGTCGAAAAGCTCGTCGCCGAGGGGCTGTCCGTCAGCCACATTCACCTGCGCTACATCCACCCCTTCCCGCGCAACCTTCCCGAGCTCCTCAAGGGCTTCAAGAAGGTCATCGTGCCGGAGCTCAACACCGGCCAGCTCACCATGCTTCTCAGGGCCAAGACCCTGTTGCCGATCGAGGCCGTGACCAAGGTCGCCGGCCGTCCGTTCCAGATCGGTGAAGTTGAGACGGCGATCCGCGCCGCGCTTTCGGAGATGTCGTCATGACCGCAGAAGTCGCCCTGAAGCCGAAGGATTACGCGTCCGCGCAGGACGTGCGCTGGTGCCCCGGTTGCGGCAACTATTCCGTCATCAAGGCGGTGCAGAAGACGCTGGCCGAGGCGGGCAACGACCCGGAGAACACCGTCTTCGTCTCCGGCATCGGCTGCTCGTCGAGGTTCCCCTATTACATGGAGACCTACGGCTTCCACACCATCCACGGCCGCGCCGCGGCGGTCGCCACCGGCGTCAAGATCGCCAAGCCGGAACTCGACGTCTGGGTGGTCTCCGGCGACGGCGACTCGCTCGCCATAGGCGGCAATCACCTGCTGCACCTGTTGCGCCGCAACGTCGACGTCACCTATCTGCTGCTCAACAACGAGATCTACGGCCTCACCAAGGGCCAGGCCTCGCCGACCTCGCGCCGCGGCACCCTGTCTCCGACCTCGCCGCACGGCACGCTCGACCAGCCGGTGAACCCGATCGAGTTCGCCATCGGCGCCCACGGCCGGTTCATCGCCCGCTGCGTCGACTCCCTGCAAGGCCTCCTGTCGGAGACCTTTTCCCGGGCGCATGCCTTCCACGGCACGAGCTTCGTCGAAATCCTGCAGAACTGCCTCGTCTTCAACGACGGCGTCTTCGCCGACCAGGAAGACAAGAAGAAAAACGAAGAGACGCTGCTATGGCTGCGCCACGGCGAACCCATGCTCTACGGCGCAGACAAGTCGAAGGGGATCCGATTCAACCCCAAGACCTATGCGCTGGAGCCGGTGACCATTGGGCTCGATGGCGTCACTCTCGACGACATCGTCGTCCACGATGAGACCAGCCACGGCCTTGCCATGATGCTCTCGGCCTTGGAAGCCCCGCTCCCCGTCGGCGTTATCTACGCCGCCCCGGAAGCCACCTTCATCGGCCGCCAGCCGATCCCCCAAGGCACCATGGCCAAATCCACCGCCCGGCTTGCGGGGGCGATGCACGCTGGGAATACGTGGCGGGTGGAGTAGAGGAGAGCGCTCGAGGTTCAGTTTGAGTGTCCACTTAAGCTTCTTGGCTTACGAATAAGTTGATTGTCTCGATGGGTCTGCGGCCCTGGTTTCGGTAGCCGAGA
>NZ_NPEV01000045.1 GCF_003258835.1 Rhodobium orientis
CGGAAGGTCTGCGAGCAGGTGCCGTGGTGGCGGTAAAAGGCCCCGACCGTGGCAAAGGCCGACGACCGGCCGGCCTTCACCTCCTCATATTCCCTGATCAGGAAACGCCACTTCTGAACATAGTTCCGTTCAATCGTCCGGTCATAGCTGTTGTCGCGCATGGGTCGCTCCTTTCCGCAATCCCATCAGCGAATATCTGAACTCGCACAGCAATGACGCTAAATCGTTGTATTCAGAGGCAGTCTACAGCCGCCAAAGCGTAACGCCCTCCGGCGTTGCCGCCCGGTCCAGCCGACCGGAAAGGTCGGCGACGAGGCCGCGGCCGTCCTTCAACAGCGGTGCGACGACGTCCCAGCCACCATTGGAAACGAAGTCCTGGTGGGCGACCGCGAGCACCACGGCGTCAGCCGGAGTGATGTCACCAAGCTCCTGAAGGCTAACCCCGTATTCGGCCTGCATTTCCCCCGGGTCGGCGTTGGGATCGGCGACCGCCACCTCGGCGCCGAACTCGGTGAGCTTTGCGACGAGATCGACAACCTTCGAATTTCGGATATCGCGAATATCGGGCTTGAAGGTGGCACCGAGGACGATCACCCGTGGCGGGCGCTCGCAGCCGAGGCGCACGCATTCGCGCACCACGGTCGTTGCCACGAACTCCGCCATGCCTTCATTGGTGCCCCGTCCGGCAAGGACGACCTGCGGCTGGTGTCCGACCTCCAGCGCCTTGTGGGTGAGGTAGTAGGGATCGATGCCGATGCAGTGGCCGCCGACGAGGCCGGGCCGGAACTTGAGGAAATTCCATTTGGTGCCGGCGGCGGCGAGCACGTCTCCCGTGTCGATGCCGAGCCGGTGGAACAGCATGGCGAGTTCGTTCATCAGCGCGATGTTGAGGTCGCGCTGGGTGTTCTCGATGACCTTGGCGGCCTCCGCGACGCGGATCGACGGCGCCCGGTGGATCGGCGCGGCAATCACCGAGCCGTAGAGTGCGGCGAGCCGGTCGCACGCTTCCGGCGAGCTGGCGGCGACCACCTTGGAAATGGTCTCGAAAGTGTGCTCCGCATCGCCCGGATTGATCCGCTCCGGCGAATAGCCGACGGCGAAGTCGCGCCCGAAGGAAAGCCCGGAGACGGCCTCCAGGATCGGCACCGCGACCTCTTCCGTCGCACCGGGATAGACGGTGGACTCGTAGACGACCATGGCGCCAGGCCGCAGCGCGCCGGCAACCGTCTCCGTCGCGCCCTTGAGGGCAGAAAGATCCGGTTGGCGCGCCGCATCGATCGGCGTCGGCACGGCGACGATGTGGATGTCGGCGCGGGAAAGGGCGGCCGCATCGTCGGTGAATTTCAGGCCCGAGGCGGCTAGCCGCGCATCCTCGATGGTCGCGGTGCGGTCGTGGCCGGCCGCGAGTTCGCCGATCCGATCTTTCTTTATGTCGAAGGCGACGACGTCGTGGCCACCCTCGGCAAGCGCAACGGCGACGGGCAGGCCCACATAGCCGAGGCCGACGACGGAGACCGTCTCGCGCGCGAACGGCCGGGGGTCGTCAGACATTGTAGTAGTTCCGGTACCAGGCAACGAAGGCGGCAACGCCCTCGGTGACCGGCGTCCCTGGCGCAAAGCCGGTGGCGGCTTCGAGGTCGGAGGTGTCGGCATAGGTGGCGGCGACGTCGCCCGGCTGCATCGGCAGGAAGTTCTTCTTTGCGGTCGTGCCGAGGGCGGCTTCCAGCGCCTCGATATAGTCCATCAACTCGACCGGCCGCGAATTGCCGATGTTGAAGACCCGGTGCGGCGCGCGCCCGCTCGTTGCCGGATCGGGGTGGGTGCCGTCCCAGCCGGGATCGGGCTTCGGCGTGACCGTGGCGACCCTCAGAATGCCCTCCACGATGTCGTCGATGAAGGTGAAGTCGCGCCGCATTTTGCCATGGTTGTAGATGTCGATCGGCTCGCCCGACAGGATCGCCTTGGTGAACTTGAAGAGCGCCATGTCCGGCCGGCCCCAGGGACCGTAGACGGTGAAGAACCGGAGCCCCGTTGCCGGGATCGCAAAAAGGTCGCCATAGGCATGCGCCATCAGTTCGTTGGCGCGCTTGGTGGCGGCGTAGAGCGAGACCGGATGGTCGGCGACGTGGTGTTCGGAAAACGGCATCGCCGTATTGAGGCCATAGACCGAGGAGCTGGATGCATAGACCAGGTGGTCGACCGCATGGTGCCGGCAGGCCTCCAGCACCGACAGGAAGCCGGTGAGGTTGGACTGCACATAGTCGAACGGGGCGTCCAGGCTGTGGCGGACGCCCGCCTGGGCGGCGAGGTTGATGACGATCTGGGGGCGGTGGGTCTCAAAGAGGCCCATCAATGCCGCCCGATCTTCCAGCGCCGTGCGCGAGAACGTGAAATTCGGCACCTCGCCAATCCGGGCGAGCCGCGCCTCCTTCAGGGTCGGGTCGTAGTAGGCATCGACCCGGTCGACGCCGACGACCTCGTGACCGTCCTGCAGCAGCCGCAGCGCGACGTGGTTGCCGATGAAGCCGGCAACGCCGGTGACGAGGTAACGGGTCATGGGACCGCTCCCGATCTGAAACGGGCGACCGCGGAAAATGAGGAAAACGAAAGCGGCGCGGAGCCTTCATAGAACCCCGCGCCGCCGATCACAAGAAAGGCCCGATCTTAAGCGGCCACGATCTTAAAGGGCATTGACGACCATCGTTTCCAAACGCCCGCAGCGTCTCGCGGTTGATGCCCGTTCGGAAAAATCCCTCAGCCGGTGCGATCCAGGATCGCTTGCAGTTCCGGGCGGAACTCCGGCGCAATGTCGCCGCGGGCGAGCGCATAGGCGACGTTCGCGGCCAGGAACCCGACCTTGGAACCGCAGTCGAAGGTGCGGCCGTCGAACTTCACGCCGGTGAAGGTCTGGGTCTTCATCAGCGCCAGCATGGAGTCGGTAAGCTGGATTTCGCCGCCGGCGCCGGTGTCCTGGCCCTCGATGAACTGGAAGATCTCCGGCTGCAGGATGTAGCGGCCTGTGATGATGAGGTTGGACGGCGCGGTTCCCGGCTTCGGCTTCTCCACCATGCCGGTGACCGGGAAAACCTTGTCGGAGCCGCCTTTGCCGACTTCGACGACGCCGTACTGGAAGGTCTGGTCCTCCGGCACCTCTTCGACGGCGATGACGTTGCCGCCGGTTTCGTTGAAGGCGTCGATCATCTGAGCCAGGCAGCCCTTCTCGGCCTGCACCAGAACGTCCGGCAGCAGCACGGCAAACGGCTCGTCGCCGATCATGTCCTTGGCGCACCAGATGGCGTGGCCGAGGCCGAGCGGCTCCTGCTGGCGGGTAAAGCTGGTGCGGCCGGCGCGCGGGCGGCAGGCCTCGACGATGTCGAGCGCTTCGGTCTTGCCGCGTTCGCGCAGCGTGTGTTCCAGCTCGAACGAGATGTCGAAATGGTCGGCGATGACGCTCTTGTTGCGGCCGGTAACGAAGATCAGATGCTCGATGCCGGCATCGATCGCTTCGTCGACGACGTATTGGATGATCGGGCGGTCGACGACCGTCAGCATTTCCTTGGGCATGGCCTTGGTCGCAGGCAGGAACCGCGTTCCGAGGCCGGCGACCGGAAACACCGCTTTGCGCAGCTTTTTGGTTGACATGTTCTTTACCGTGGTTGGTGAGTGTTCGGACTATCTTCGAGGAATGGGCTTTGTGCCCCGCTATTGCGCACGAACTATGACACTTTCTTAGACAATTTACCGGAAGATGCTCCACGAGCTCGGGAATTTGCCATAGCCGGCCGCGATAAAAACGCGGCTCTTGGCCGGAGGTTCCCGTACGCCCGGTCGGATACTGCCGATTGTCCATTGCAAGAGGCAGCACATCGACCGCGGAAAGGCAACAGGGTGTTTTCGGGAGTTCGGGTCATGACGGTTCTGGTGACGGGCGGTGCGGGGTATATCGGCAGCCACATGGTGCTGGCGCTCGTCGAGGCGGGCGAGGACGTGGTCGTTCTCGACAACCTCTCCACCGGTTTTCGTGAGGCGGTCGCGCCCGAGGCGGCCTTCTACCGAGGCGATATGGCTGATGAGGCGCTGGTGATGCGCATCGTCGCCCGGCACGACGTCTCTGCGATCATCCATTTCGCCGGCTCGATCGTCGTGCCGGAGTCCGTCGCCGATCCGCTCGGCTACTATCTCAACAACACGGTGAAGTCGCGCAGCCTGATGGCGAGCGCCGTTGCCGCCGGTGTGAAGAACTTCCTGTTTTCCTCGACCGCCGCCGTCTATGGCGATCCGGCCGAGGTGCCGGTAACCGAGAAGGCGCCGTTTGCGCCGATGTCGCCCTACGGCACGTCGAAGATGATGACGGAGATGATGCTCGCCGACGTCGCCGCCGCCCACGATTTCACCTACACGGCGCTGCGCTATTTCAACGTTGCCGGCGCCGATCCGGAGGGCCGCACCGGCCAGTCGACGGCCCGCGCCACCCATCTCATCAAGGTCGCCTGCGAGACCGCGCTCGGCAAGCGCAGCCATCTCGACGTTTACGGCACGGATTACCCGACGCCGGACGGCACCTGCGTGCGCGATTACATCCATGTGAGCGATCTCGCTAACGCCCATCTGCTGGCGCTGGGCGCCATGCGGAACGGGGAGGGCAGTGCGGTCTTCAACTGCGGCTACGGCAAGGGATTTTCGGTTCTGGAAGTGGTCGATGCGGTCAAGCGCGTTTCCGGCGCGGATTTCGCGGTCAAGCTGGCGCCGCGCCGTCCGGGCGACTCGCCGCAAATCGTCGCAGGCGCCGATCGGATCCGAAAAACCCTCGGCTGGGCGCCGAAATATGACGACCTCGACACCATCGTCGAGCACGCCTTCCGGTGGGAGCGGCACCTCGGACTCGCCAAGGCGAGCTGAAACGCTTTTCCCGGAATCGGCCCATCGGCAAAAAGCCGCTGACTTGCGCCCCCTGGCAGCATGCGCTACACGCCCCGTGACCAGAGACATAGGGGCCTTCTTTTGACTGAGGACGCGCTGATCGACGCGCTCGCCGGCATCGCTTTGGACGCCGGCGCGCTGATCATGGACATCTACCGCACGGACTTCGACGCCCGGGTGAAATCCGATAATTCGCCTGTTACCGAGGCCGACGAAAAGGCCGAGGCGCTGATCCTTGAGAGGCTCGCGAGCCTTCAGCCGGACATTCCGGTGATCGCCGAGGAATCCGTTGCCGCCGGCCGGATCCCGGAGCTGAAGGACCGCTTCTTCCTCGTCGATCCGCTCGACGGCACCAAGGAGTTCCTGAACCGCAACGGCGACTTCACCGTCAATATCGCCCTTGTGGAGAACGGAGTGCCGGTTCTCGGCGTCGTCTACGCCCCGGCGCGCAACCTGATCTTCACCGGCGGTCGCGAAAGCGGCGCCCGTATCGGCAGGGTCGAGGGCGACGGCCCGGTCGCCTATGCCCCGACCGCGGTGCGCCCGGCGCCGCAAGAGGGCATCGTCGCGGTCGCCAGCCGCTCGCACATGACCGACGAGACGAGGGAATTCGTCGACCGCTTCACGGTCACAGATCTGGTCTCTGCCGGCTCGTCATTGAAATTCTGCCGCGTGGCGAGCGGCGAGGCGGATCTCTATCCCCGGCTCGGCCGCACCATGGAATGGGATACGGCGGCAGGCGATGCAGTGCTGCGCGCGGCCGGCGGCAAGGTGACGACGGTCGACGGCACGCTCCTTACCTACGGCAAGCGCAACCAGGCCGACGACAGCGATTTCGCCAATCCCTGGTTCGTCGCCGCCGGCGGCTTCGACCCCTTCAAGGAGGCGGAGAGCGCCTGAGGATTTGCAGCTGCTCGCGTTGTCGGTCCCTGCGTCGCACAGCTGCGGCGAAAAGGTGACCAAAACGGCGGTTTTGCCGAACAAAGAACACAAAGAGCTTCGACAGAAGGCGCCGTAACGAGGCGTCTCGTCACTGAGGAAGGATTTATCAGCGGTGTCCGTATCACGCACCTCCCACCTGAAGCGGCTGGAAGCGGAGAGCATCCACATCATCCGCGAAGTCGCCGCCGAGTTCCGCAATCCGGTCATGCTCTATTCGATCGGCAAGGACTCCTCGGTGATGTTGCATCTGGCGATGAAGGCGTTCTATCCGTCCAGGCCGCCATTCCCGCTGATGCACGTGGACACGACCTGGAAGTTCCGCGAGATGATCAAGTTTCGCGACGACACGGTGAAACGGCTCGGCCTCGACCTGATCGTCCACACTAACCAGGAAGGCAAGGCCCAGAACATCAACCCGTTCGACCACGGCTCGGCCTACTACACCCACGTCATGAAGACCGAGGCGCTGAAGGAAGCGCTGACATTGCACGGCTTCGACGCGGCCTTCGGCGGCGCGCGGCGCGACGAGGAAAAGTCGCGGGCCAAGGAGCGGGTATTCTCGTTCCGCAACGCCAACCACGTCTGGGACCCGAAGAACCAGCGCCCGGAGCTGTGGAACATCTACAACGCCCGGATCGCCAAGGGCGAATCCATCCGGGTGTTTCCGTTGTCGAACTGGACCGAGCTCGACATCTGGCAGTACATCATGTCCGAAGAGATCCCGATCGTGCCGCTCTACTACGCCGCCGAGCGCCCGGTCGTGGAGCGCGACGGCATGCTGATCATGGTCGACGACGACCGCATGGAGCTGCGCCCCGACGAAAAGCCGGAGATGCGGCTCGTGCGGTTCCGCACCCTCGGTTGTTATCCGCTGACCGGCGCGATCGAGTCGCCGGCCGACGACCTGGCCGGGATCGTCAAGGAAATGCTGATCGCCCGCACCTCGGAGCGCCAGGGCCGGCTGATCGACCATGACGATTCCGCGTCGATGGAAAAGAAAAAGCGTGAAGGGTACTTTTGATGATGGACACGCCGAACACGTCGTCCAACGACGAAGCGCTGGAGCTCACCGGCGAGGCGTTCGAGGAGTATCTCCAGCGCCAGGAAAACAAGTCGCTCTTGAGGATCCTCACCTGCGGCAGCGTCGATGACGGCAAGTCGACCCTGATCGGCCGGCTGCTCTACGACACCAAGCTGATCTTCGAGGACCAGCTCGCCGCGCTGGAGCGCGACAGCAAGCGCCACGGCACCGTCGGCGAGGACATCGATTTCGCGCTGCTGGTCGACGGCCTTGAGGCCGAACGCGAGCAGGGCATCACCATCGACGTCGCCTACCGGTTCTTCACCACCGACCGGCGCAAGTTCATCGTCGCCGACACGCCCGGCCACGAGCAGTACACCCGCAACATGGCGACCGGCGCCTCGAACTCCGACGTCGCGGTGCTGCTGGTCGATGCCCGCAACGGCATCGCCACCCAGACCCGCCGCCACGCCTTCATCGTCTCGCTGCTCGGCATCCGCCATGTGGTGCTGGCCGTCAACAAGATCGACCTCGTCAATTTCGACGAAGCCGTCTTCAAGAAGATCTGCAAGGATTTCCGGGCGTTCGCCGATTCCTTCGATTTCGACAGCATCGTCGAAATCCCGATTTCCGCGCGCTTCGGCGACAATGTGATGACCCGCAGCGAGCGCACGCCCTGGTACACCGGCTCCGCGCTGCTCGACCATCTGGAATCCGTCGAGGTCGAGAACGATCTGGCGGCCTCGCCGTTCCGCATGTTCGTCCAGTGGGTCAACCGGCCGAACCTCGATTTCCGCGGCTTTTCCGGCACCATCGCCTCCGGCCGCATCCGGCCCGGCGACGAGGTCGTCGCGGCGCTGTCCGGCCGCAAGTCGCGGGTCAAGCGGCTGGTCACCATGGACGGCGACCTGATCGAGGCGGGCCCTGGCGACGCGATCACCGTCGAGCTTGAGGACGAGATCGATATCTCCCGTGGCGAGATGCTCGCCGGCGCGGATGCCCGGCCGGACGTTTCCGACCAGTTCGCCGCCCACCTCATCTGGATGTCGGACGCGCCGCTCTATCCGGGCCGCCCCTATCTCATCAAGCAGGGGACGCGCACCGTCACGGCGACGATCACCGACATCAAGCACAAGATCGACGTCAACAATTTCGATCACCTGGCGGCCAAGACCCTCGACCTCAACGAGATCGCCTTCGCCAACCTGTCCCTGTCCGAGCCGATCGCGTTCGATCCTTACGAGGTCAACCGCGATACCGGCTCCTTCGTGCTGATCGACCGGCTGACCAATGCCACGGTCGCCGCCGGCCTCGTCTGGTTCGGCCTGCGCCGGGCCACCAACATCCACTGGCAGGCGCTCGATCTCGACAAGAGCGCAAGGGGCATCCACAAGGGCCAGAAGCCGACCATCCTCTGGTTCACCGGGCTTTCCGGCTCCGGCAAGTCGACGATCGCCAACATGGTGGAGAAGCGGCTGCATGCGATGGGCCGGCACACCTACGTGCTCGACGGCGACAACGTCCGCCACGGCCTCAACCGCGACCTCGGCTTCACCGATGCCGACCGGGTGGAGAACATCCGACGCGTCGCCGAGGTGGCCAAGCTGTTCGTCGATGCGGGTGAGATCGTGCTCGTCTCCTTCATCTCGCCGTTCCGGTCCGAGCGCCGGATGGCGCGCGACATCGTCGAGGAGGGCGAGTTCATCGAGGTCTATGTGGACACGCCCATCGAGGTCTGCCGCGAGCGCGACCCGAAGGGCCTCTACAAGAAGGCCGACGAGGGCAAGATCAAGAACTTCACCGGCATCGACTCGCCCTACGAGCCGCCGGAGACGGCCGAACTGCACCTCGACACCACCAAGGCCGATCCGGCCGAACTGGCCGAGGTCATCATCGCCGAACTGAAGGCGCGCGGCGTGCTCCTGTAGCACCCGTCGCCACCTGCGAACCCGCTTCGGAAGGCGGTGCGGAGAGATCCGTGCCGCCTTCTTCGTTGTCGCAGACACGGCGGAAAGAACCGCCCGATGGTGACGGGCATCACAACGAGCGCGCCTGCCATCGCCTATTCCTTGACCATCGAAACCGCCGGGACACGGCGACACAAAGGGGTTAGGGACCATGCGCACGTTCGGGAAAATCGTCACTGCGTTCGTTTTCGCCACAGCAGCAATCGGCGCCACCGCGCCGGCAAGCGCCGCCATGGGCAGCCTCGGCAGTGCGGTCAAAACCGCGGCCGCTGCCGGAGAGACGGAAACGCTGACGACGAAGGTCGGCTACTGGCGCAAGCACCGGCGTTTGCGCCGCGAACGCGGGGCGCGCCGCTACACCTTTGCGCGCCGCTACCGGACCGCCCGGCGCCACCGGCACTTCGGCCGCCATCACGAAGGCCGCCGCTTCCGCCAGGCCCGCCGCTCCCGGGATCATCGGTATCACAATGGCCCGCGCTACAAGCGTCATCGGACCGGCACGGCCGCGAACACGGCCCTGGTCACGAAGTACTACACCTACATCGATCGCTACGCCGACTGAGCCGGACCACGGACAGGACATCGACGGCGCGTCCGCGGAACATGCGGGCGCGTCGCTTTGCGTTCGACCGAAGGACGGCTTTTTTCCGTGCCGCTGCGAGCAACCGGACTTCGATGCGGGCTCCCGCGGTCCCGGGCAAGGCCCGCCCGCGCTACATCCGCGTCAGCACCTGCGGCCGCATCGTTCGCTCCAGCGCCAGCGCGATGAACAGCGCCGAGATGGTGAAGCCGTTGAGATAATAAAGGTCCAGGAAATCGCTGTTGAATTCGGCGAAATATCCCTGCCGCGTCCACTCGGTGATGTGAAGGATCGGATTGTAGTAAAGAATATTCTGGATCGACCGCGGCAACGATTCCGCGATGAAGAAGATACCAGAGATGAAGAACATTGGCCGGCTCGTCATCTTGAAGATCTTGACCCAGGATTTGAACACCGACCCGATGCAGACATTGAAGACGCCGATGGAAAAGCCGATCAGCGCGGCATAGATGAACGGTACGATCGTCATGATGAAGCTGTCCGGCAGGCCACCGCCGAACGCCACATGGTAGGAGACGAAGATCACCGACATGACAACCACCATCGTGGTGGTTTCAAGGACAGCCGATGCGACATAGGAATCGATCGGCTTGACGATCGGGAAGAACAGCAGGTTGCGATTGCCCTTGGCCGATCGGTTGATCGCACCTGTGACAGACTTGTAGGCCGAATAGGGCAGCATGCCGCTGGCAAAGAACAGGATGTAGCTTTCGCCAAGCGCCGGCTCGCGACCTTTCAGGCCGGTGGAAAACAGGAGAGCCAGCGCCGCGATCATGCCGACCGGCTCCATCACCGCCCACAGGAAGCCGAGGGACTGGTCGCTGAACCGGGTGCGCATGTCGCGCAGCATCAGCGACCATACGTTCCTGAGAAAAATCTGAAACGGTGAACCGAGCGTCTGCATGGTCGAGCCGCACGCCTTGAATGGAGAATAGGGATACCTAGTTCCCTATGTACGGTTTTCGGCATCTCGATGGCAAGGCGGTCGCCGCCTGACCGGCAAGGACCTTAGCTGTCGCCGCTGCCGGGATCGAACCACCGCGCCGCCGCATGAAGCGCCAGGTCGTCGCGGTTGTTGGCAATGAGGGTCTTCAGCGTTTCGGCCGAAAGGTCGAGCGCGGCCCCCGGCCGGTTGTGGGAGACGTTGCGCCGCCGCCGCACCGGACGGGAAAACCGCGCCGCCCTGGTATCGCATCCCTGCCGTTCGGCGAGCGCCTTGAAGAGGCCGGGAAAATCCTCGTCGATCCGGTCGGTGGTGGTGACGAAGGCAAGGCGTTCCAAAATGGCGAGCGCCGCCTGGAGCATGCTGCCGCCGGTCTGGCGGCTTTGCCGGCCGGTCAGTCCGGCGATTCGCCGCGTCATGTAGTTGCGGGTGTAGGCCGTCAGGCGACGGTCGCTTGCGGCGACGAACGCACCGAAGGAGTTCTCCTGGCAGAATTGGCAGCGGAAAAGATGGGCCGGCTTTCCCCGCGTCCGGTCGCCGGGACCGCGATCCTCCGCCAGCCTGGCGCCCTCGCGGCGGAAGTGGAAATATTGCGAGATCATGCGGTCGACCGGATCGCGCAGCACGGTGAAGACAGGTGCGCCCGCAAACCATTCGGCGATCTGGTCGGAGCGCATGTGCCCGGCGACGACGGCCGCCTTGTTGACCGGCGCATCCGGATCGGCAAGCTCGGCCCGCAGCCGCTCAAGGTTCTTGGCGTGATAGAGCCGCTCCATGCCGACGATCCGTCCCATCGCGTCGATGATGCTGGTGCCGCCGCATTTGAAGAGGTGAAGAAAGACGATCGGCGGCGTTGTCCGCATGGGGGTCCATTTGCCTTCAAGAGCCCGGGGCCGTTGGCCGTAGCGCCTTTTTTCGGCACTGCGGCGGGTGGCGAGCGCCGGCGCGTTTTAGCCGATGGGGTTCCGGTTCGGCAAGGCCTGCCGCGCCGGCGCTCCGTTGGCCAACGGGGATGGACAGGTCGGGCGGAACCCTTATGATCGCGCGCGCTTTCGGCGCCGGACCTGTGTCCCGGCGATCCTTCACATATCCAACAAGGCGACGGATCCCGCGTGACGATGACGACAGACACTGCCGGCGAGGACGCCGCGACCGGCTGGTCGGTCGGTGGCCGGCTGACGCTGCTCGAGATGACGGGGCGCCACGGCGCCCGCTTCCGGGCGGCCGGGCCTGAGGCCGCGATCCGCATCGACTTCGATCCGCCGTGGCGTGGCGGCTGGTGCACCATCGAGATCGACATGTGGTGCGATTCCTTCGCCAAGCCGCGGGCGCTGCCGGATTTCGGCGAGGGCATCGACGACGCCAAGGCGATCCCCTTCAAGCGCCTGCCGACCGGCGTCTACCGCGCCTTCGTCCGGCTGCCCGGCAAATTGCACGGCCTCGTCCTCAGGCCCGCCCAGGTGCCGATGACTTTCGAGATCTCCGACATGCGCATCGACCGCGTCGGCATTGTCGATCTCCTCGGCGTCGCCTGGCGCCATGCGCGGTTCAACTGGAACAAGGGGCCAAAGGCGTTCGTCAAATTCCTCGGCGAGGTTGTCGGCATCGTCGCCCTGCCGAAGCGTTTCAGCGCCTTTCGTGATGCCGAGGCGGGAAGCGGGGGCAAGGACGACCGGCAACTGCGCTATGATGCGTGGTGCGCAAAGCGCGATTTCGACCGGGCCCGCGACGGCGCGGCCTTGCAGGCGCGGATCGATGCCCTGCCGGAAAAGCCGGTCGTCTCCGTCATCATGCCGGTCTGCGACCCCGAGGTCGCCTGGCTCGATGCCGCGATCCAGTCCGTCGTCGACCAGGTCTATGCCGACTGGGAACTCTGCATCGCCGACGATGCATCCACCAAGCCCGACGTCATCGCCGCCCTGAACCGCTGGCAGGCGGCTGACGCTCGCATCAAAGTCGTATTCCGGGAGGAGAGGGGGCACATCTCACGCGCCTCCAACAGCGCCCTGGAGCTTGCCACTGGCACCTATCTCACCTGCCTCGACCATGACGACACCCTGGCGCCGCACGCGCTCGCCGAGACGGTCCTCGCCTTTGCCGCCGACGAGGCCCGCCGCATCGTCTATTCCGACGAGGACAAGATCGACGAGGCCGGACGACGTTTCGAACCGCACTTCAAGCCGGACTGGTCGCCGGACCTCTTCCACAGCCTCAACTACCTGAACCACCTGACCGTCTATCGCCGCGCCGATGTCGTTGCCGCCGGCGGCTGGCGCATCGGCGTGGAAGGCAGCCAGGACTACGATCTCCTCTGCCGGGTCATCGAGACGCTCCCCGACGGCGCCGTCCACCACCTGCCTCTCGTGCTCTATCACTGGCGCGCCATCGAGGGCTCTACGGCGCTGGCGACGGGCGAGAAGACCTACGCTGTCGTCGCCGGCCTCAAGGTGCTCCAGGAGCACGCCGAGCGTGCCGGCATTCCCGCAGACGTGGAGCCGCTGCCGGACTATCCGTTCTACCGCTTCTGCTACCGGCTGCCGGAAAATCCGCCGCTCGTCTCCATCGTCATTCCGACCCGCAACGGGCTGGAGCATGTCCGCCGCTGCATCGGCTCGATCCGCGAGCGCACCGACTACCCGAATTACGAGATCATCCTCATCGACAACCAGTCGGACGACGCCGAGGCGCTCGCCTATTTCGCCGAGCTGGACCGCTCCGCGGATGTGCGCGTGCTGCCGCACCCGCACCCGTTCAATTTCTCCGCGATCAACAATCGCGGGGTCGCGGAGGCGAGGGGCGAGATGATCGCGCTCCTCAACAACGACATGGAGATCCTCAACGAGGACTGGCTGTCGGAGATGGTCGGCCATGCGCTGAGACCCGAAATCGGCTGCGTCGGCGCCAAGCTCCACTATCCGGACGGCCGCATCCAGCATGGCGGCGTCATCATCGGCATCGGCGGCATGGCCGGCCATTCCCACCTGTACATGCCCGGCGAGCGCGCCGGCTATTATGGCCGGCTGGTGGTGGCCCAGAACCTCTCCGCCGTCACCGGCGCGGCGATGGTGATGAGGAAGGAGATCTTCGAGCAGGTCGGCGGCTTTGAGGAGGCGCACCTCGGCGTTGCCCTCAACGACGTCGACCTCTGCCTGAAGATCCGCAAGGCCGGCTACCGCATCGTCTGGACGCCGTTCGCGCGCATGATCCACTACGAGTCGGTGAGCCGCGGCCTCGACAAGGACGACCCGGAAAAGCGCGCCCGCCACGAGCGCGAGAAGGCCTACATGCGCTCCGTCTGGGGCGAGACGCTGAACCGCGACCCCTACTACTCGCCGCATCTGGAACTGCAGAGCGCCGATTTTTTGCCACTTGCCTGAGAGGGATCAGGCGAAGGCGTCGTCCAGCAACCCGGCGAGATAGTCGCCATAGGAGTTGTTGTAGGCTTTTGCGAGTTTGCGGACCTGGTCGTCGTCGATGTGGCCGAGGCGCCAGGAGATTTCTTCCGGGCAGGCGATTTTAAAACCCTGGCGCTCCTCGATGGTCTGTACGAAGTGGGCGGCCTGCAGGAGGCTGTCGACGGTGCCGGTGTCGAGCCAGGCGGTGCCGCGCTGCAGCTTGAAGACGCGCAGGTCGCCGCGATTGAGATAGGCCTCGATGATGGAGGTGATTTCGAGCTCGCCCCGGGCCGATGGCGTCACGGTCCTGGCGATCTCGGTCACCCGGCTGTCGAAGAAGTAGAGGCCGGTGACGGCGAGGTTGCTCTTCGGCTTGTCGGGCTTTTCCTCGATGGAAAGGGCACGTCCGTCCTCGGCCATTTCCACGATGCCGAAGGATTTCGGGTTGCGGACGGGATAGGCGAACACCGCAGCGCCCTGCTCGATCCCGGCCGCACGTTGCAGGAGTTCGGTGAAGCCGGCGCTGTAGAAGATGTTGTCGCCGAGGGCCAGCGCGCAGGCGGAGCCGGCGATGAAGTCGGCGCCGATGAGGAAGGCCTCGGCAAGGCCGCGCGGCTCGTCCTGTTCGGCATAGGAGAGCGCAATGCCCCAGTCCGAGCCGTCGCCGAGGAGGTCCTTGTAGAGCGGCAGGGCCTCGGGTGTGGAGATGATCAGGATCTCCCGGATGCCGGCCAGCATCAGCGTCGACAGCGGATAGTAGATCATCGGCTTGTCGTAGATCGGCAGGAGCTGCTTGCTGACCGCCTTGGTGACCGGATGGAGGCGCGTGCCGCGGCCGCCGGCGAGGATGATGCCCTTCATGGTGTTCCCTGTTTCTTTTGTCACCGGCGCGTTCGCCGCCTCGTTTTCCGGTTTCGGTCTTTAAATCTCTTGGCGTGCGGTCGCCAATCGCTCAGGTCTTTTCCGCAACGATCCGCCCGACGCAGTCGCGCACGCCGACCCACCAGTCGGGCAGGTCGATGCCGAAGGTCGCTTTCAGCTTGCCGCAGTCGAGCCGCGAGTTGAGCGGGCGCACGGCTGGCGTCGGATAGTCCGCCGTCGGGATCGGATCGGCCGCGGCCGTCGGCCCGCCGAGGGCCGCGGAGGCGGCAAAGGCTTCCCTGGCGAGCCCGCGCCAGGTCGTCTCGCCGGCATTGGCGGCATGGAAGACGCCCTGATAGCGCTGCTGCCAGCCGGTCTCGGCGATTCTTTCCGCGATGGTCAGGATGGCGTCGGCCAGATCGAGGGCGTAGGTCGGTGAGCCCCGCTGATCGTCGACGATCTTGAGCCGGTCGCGGGTTTCGGCCAGCGTCAGCATGGTCCTGACAAAATTGCGGCCGAACGGGCTGAACACCCAGGCAGTGCGGAGAATGACGTGCCGGTCGGTGGCCTTAGCCACGGCCTCCTCGCCTGCGAGCTTGGCGCGGCCATAGACGCCGAGCGGGCGCGGGCTGTCGGTCTCCACGTACGGACCGGTCTTGGCGCCGTCATAGACATAATCGGTCGAGATGTGGATGACCGGAACGCCGAGCTTCGCGGCCGCGCTGGCGACCCGTCCGGCGCCTTCGGCGTTGACGGCAAAGGCCGCGTCTTCCTCGTCTTCCGCCTTGTCGACGGCAGTGTAGGCCGCGGCGTTGACGACGACGGTCGGGGCGAAGGCGGCGGCCTGGTGAGGCAGGGTGTCCATCGTCGCGATATCGACCTCCGGCCGGCCGACGCACAAGGCCGGGATCTCCCGCGCCTCGGCACGCTCCAGGAGCGCTGTCGCGACCTGGCCGGACTTGCCGATAACGAGGACTCGCGCCCCCATCCTCAGTCCCCGTCCTTCAACAGGCCCTTGCGGCTTGCCGCGTGGTGCCGGAGCGGCTCCCACCAGGCGGGGTGTTCGAGGTACCAGAGAACGGTCTTTTCGATGCCGCTCTCAAAATCCTCCATCGCCCGCCAGCCGAGCTCCGTTTCGATCTTCGTCGCATCGATCGCATAGCGCCGGTCGTGGCCGGGCCGGTCCTTGACGAACTGGATGAGGTCGCGCCGCGACGTGCCGGCCGGTTTGTGCTTGTCGAGGAGGTCGCAGATGGTCTCGACGACCTGAAGGTTGGTGCGCTCGTTGCGCCCGCCCACATTGTATTTCTCGCCAGGAACGCCCGTCTCCGCGATCAGCTTCAGGGCGCTCGCGTGATCGTCGACGAACAGCCAGTCGCGCACATTCGCCCCGTCGCCATAGACGGGCAGGGCAACGCCCTCGATCCCGTTGAGGATCATCAGTGGGATCAGCTTTTCCGGAAGCTGGCAGGGGCCGTAATTGTTCGAGCAGTTGGAGATGATCACCGGCAGGCCGTAGGTGCGGTGCCAGGCGATCGCCAGATGATCGCTCGCGGCCTTCGAGGCAGAATAGGGCGAACTCGGGTCGTAAGGCGTCTTTTCGGTGAAGAAGCCGGTGGCCCCGAGCGAGCCATAGACCTCGTCAGTCGAGACATGGACGAACCGGAAGGCGTCGCGGGTGCTGGCCGGCGCGGCCTCGAAGTAGGCCCGCGCGGCCTCCAGCATCGTCATGGTGCCGACCACATTGGTGTCGATGAAGACGCCGGAACCGGTAATCGACCGGTCCACATGGCTTTCCGCGGCAAGGTGGATGACGATGTCGGGCTGCGCCTCGGCGAAGACTACGTCCATCGCCGCCCGGTCGCAGATATCGGCCTTGACGAAGCTGTAGTTCGCCCGGTCGGCGACCTTGGCCAGCGACCCGATATTGGCCGCATAGGTCAGCTTGTCGACGTTGACGACGGTGTGGTGCCGCTCCGCGACCAGGAGCCGGCAGACCGCCGATCCGATGAAGCCGGCACCGCCGGTGACGAGGTAACGCATGGTTCGTCCTCAGGCGCCGTAGGAAAAATAGTCGGGCAGGTCGGCAAGCAGCGGATGCGTCCGGTCCTTGGCCGAAAGGATCGCCGCATCAAGGTCCACCGGCCAGTCGATGGCAAGGGCCGGATCGTCGAACGCCAGCCCCTTGTCGCACTCCGGTGAGTAGTAGTCGTCGACCTTGTAGAGAACCTCGGTGTTCTCGGCGAGCGTGCAGAAGCCGTGGGCAAAGCCCGGCGGCACCCAGAGCTGGCGCCAGTTCTCCGCCGACAGCTCAATGGCGTCATGCCGGCCATAGGTCGGCGAGCCCTTACGGATGTCGACGATCACGTCGAGGATCGCACCCGCAACCACGCGCACCAGCTTTCCCTGCGCATGCGGCGGCACCTGGAAGTGCATCCCCCGGATGACGCCCTTCTCGCCCGACAGCGAATGGTTGTCCTGAACGAACGGACCCGAAATGCCGATCTCCGCCCAGTCCCGCGCGTTGAAAACCTCGGAGAAAAACCCCCGCGCGTCGCCGAACTTCTTCGGCTCGATCAGGAGAGCGCCGTCAAGGGCAAGCGGGGTCGCGGCGGGCATAGGAACTCCGGGGTCGGGCCGGCGCTGCGGTCCAGTGAAAGGTAAGCGCCGCGGGTGTCGCCGCAATCCCTACTGCGAAGGGTGCGCCGCGATCAAGTGGACTGTTCCCGCAAGGCTCGATTTGCCGCCCGTTCGCGCAGGCCGAAAGATCCGTTTTCCGGTTTCATAGCGGGCACGGCGATCCCGCTATGCGATGCGGCAAATGGCTTGTTAATCCCGTTTTGTATCTTCGGTTCAATTCGCCCGGCGGGGCCTGTAAAAAGCGGGGACTGTAAAACTCGCGTCAAATAAATCGGAAATTTTACCGAGTCTTTCGGCGCCCCCTGGAGGCGCATTCAAACAGACGGCGGCTGTCATGAAAATCACGATGATCGGAACCGGCTATGTCGGTCTCGTCTCCGGAGCCTGTTTCTCCGAATTCGGCTTCGACGTCACCTGTGTCGACGTCGACGCGGCCAAGATTGCACGGTTGGAAAAGGGCGAGATCCCCATCTACGAGCCCGGCCTCGACGACCTCGTCGCCCGCGGCGTTTCCGCCGGCAGGCTCGACTTCACGACGAACCTTGAGGACTCGGTCCAGAACGCCGACGTCGTCTTCATTGCCGTCGGCACCCCGTCGCGCCGCGGCGACGGCGAGGCGGACCTGCGCTATGTGCACGCCGCCGCGCGGCAGATCGCCAACGCCATGCGGCCGGGCACGGTCATCGCCATCAAGTCGACCGTCGTCGTCGGCACCTGCCGCGAGGTCCAGAGGATCGTCGCCGAGGAGCGGCCGGGCGTCGACTTTTCCATCGCCTCCAACCCGGAATTCCTGCGCGAGGGCTCGGCCGTCGAGGACTTCATGCGGCCCGACCGGGTGATCTGCGGCGTTGCCGATGAGCGCGGCGAGGAGACGATGCGCCGGCTCTACCGGCCGCTGAACCTGCGCGAGACGCCGATGGTCATCACCACGCTGGAAAACGCTGAGCTGGCGAAGTACGCGGCCAACGCGTTCCTTGCCATGAAGGTCACCTTCATCAACGAGGTCGCCAATCTGTGCGAGGCCGTCGGCGGCGACGTTCAGGTAATCGCCTCGGCCATCGGCCTCGACAAGCGCATCGGCAACAAGTTCCTCCATGCCGGGCCCGGCTTCGGCGGCTCGTGCTTCCCCAAGGACACCCGCGCCTATGCGGCGACGGGGCGTAAATACGGCCGGCCGCAGCAGCTCATCGAGGCCACCATCGAGGTCAATGAGAGCCGCAAGATCGACATGGCCGAGCGCATCCTCTCCGCCCTCGGGCCCGATCCTGCCGGCAAGACCGTCGCCGTCCTCGGCATCGCCTTCAAGCCGAACACCGACGACGTGCGCGAGGCACCGAGCCTCGTCATCGTCCAGACCCTGGAAGGGGCGGGGGTGACCGTCCGCGCCCACGACCCGGAGGCGATGGGCCCGGCCAAGGAGCTGCTGCCGAACGTCACCTGGTGCGACGCGCCCTACGAGACAGCCGAAGGCGCCGACGCCCTCGTCATGCTGACGGAATGGAACGCGTTTCGCGCCCTCGACCTGAAGCGCATGCGCGGCCTGATGCGCGGCGATGCGCTCGTCGACCTTCGCAACGTCTATCCGGCCGAGGACGCCAGGGACGCAGGCCTGCGCTACTTCCCGCTCGGCAAGGCCGCGCCCTCCGCCTGACGGGTGCCGGCCTGGCCGCGTGCTGGCCAAAGTGGAGCTCCCGGGCTCCGGTTGCGCCGCGGCCGGAGCCGTGCCATATGCATGCCTTGACACCGCCTGCCGTTGCCGGTAGGCGGACGTCTCTTTCCGAAGCGGCCTCCGGCCCACCGGATGAGAGCCCGTAGCTCAGCTGGTAGAGCAACTGACTTTTAATCAGTAGGTCCACGGTTCGAACCCGTGCGGGCTCACCAATTTCCGATAAAAAGCAACCGCAGCGTGAACCTTCCGTGACGGGTAGTTTTGCCGAGAGGCGTTGTGCCGCGCCTTTCGATACCGGCGGGCGGAGTTTTCCATCCGTGCGACCCGCCGCCAAAATGCTCTCGCCCTAAAATCCAATCAAAATCCTTTAAAAACAATATAATAGAAGGAGTCGTCGTGCCTGCGATGATCATCCGATCGCGACTTTTTACGAAGCCGCGGTCGGCGCCGCGCTCTTCGGCAGGTCAACCGCAGATTTTAGGGGGTTGGCGGTCCGTTCTGTCCGTCGGAATGTATACAGCGAATCCCGGCACCTGTTCCTACAACCTGGCGGAGACGGCATGATGGCAATCACAGGCACCAATGGCGCTGATACCCTCAACGGCACGGACACCTCCGAAGTTATCTCAGGCCTCGGCGGCGGCGATAGGATCAATGCGAGAGGGGGCGCCGATACGGTTTCGGGCGGTGACGGACATGACACCATTTACGGAGGAGACGGTGCCGACAGCCTGAACGGTGGCAACGGCAGGGATTCCATCTCCGGCGGCAATGGCAACGATTTCATCAATGGCAGCACCGGGTCGGATTCCCTCTACGGAGGCGAAGGAAGAGACACGATCTGGGGTGGCGACCAAGGCGACTATATCGACGGCGGCGGTTGGTCCGATTCCCTCCTCGGTGGCCAGGGCAACGACACCATTTATGGCGGTGATGGAGCCGACACACTCGCCGGCGGTGATCAGAATGACGAACTGCACGGCGGCAATGGCAATGACAACGTGATCGGAGGAAACGGCAACGATTTCGTAGCCGGCGGGGAGGGTCACGACACGGTGACCGGAAGTACCGGCAATGACTCCGTCTACGGCAACAACGGCAACGACAACCTTCAGGGCGGCGATGGCGATGACGTCGTTCTCGGCGGCAATGGCGACGATGTCGTGGTCGGAAACGGGGACGATGACTACGTCCAAGGCAACGCCGGCAAAGACACGGTGCGTGGCGACGAGGGCAATGACACGGTTCGGGGCGGCGACGGCAACGACGTCCTGGACGGTGGCAGCGGCAACGATACGCTCTACGGCGATGGCGGCGACGACAGCATTTCGGGTGGCGACGGCGCCGACACGGTGGTCTTCACCGGCACCTGGGCCGACTACGACATAACGGTCAATCCGGACGGATCCTATACCATTTCGGATACCCGCGCCGGCTCTCCGGACGGAGTGGACACCGTTTACGGCGACGTTGAGACCTTTGCTTTCTCCGATGGCCACGGCGGTGTCGTCAGGATCGCCTATGCCGATGTCCCGAACGATGCTCCGGCCGATATCGCGTGGGAGACCGGGAGCGCCGCCGTCGCCGAAGACGCCGCTGTCGGGGACATCGTCGGGACGGTTGCCGCGAGCGATGCCGATTCCGGTATTCCGTCCGAGACCACCTCCTTTGCGATCACTGCCGGCAATGAGGACGGGCTTTTCGAGATCGACACCGCAACAGGCATCGTGACGGTGGCGGCGGGGGCCTCCTTCGACTTCGAAACGACCCCTTCCTACGCGTTGACGGTCGCCGTCTCCGACGCGCACGGGGCGACATCGTCGCAAACGCTGACGATCGCCATCGGCGACGTCAACGAGGCGCCGGATTCGCTGACGGTCTCGGTCTCTCCCATCTATGAGAATTCGGCGGCCGGCACGGTCATCGGCACCGCATCGGCGAGCGACCCGGATGCCGGCGACAGCGTCACTTACAGCCTCGTCGACGACGCCGACGGCGCCTTTGCAATCGACGCGACGACAGGTGAGATCACCGTCGCCGATGCATCGCTCCTCGACTACGAGACTGCGAGTACGCCGGACATTATCGTGCGGGCAACCGACAGCGGCGGGCTCACAAGGGAGGCTGCCCAGACGATTGTCGTCCACGACGTCAACGAGGCGCCGGATTCCCTGACGGTGTCGCTTTCGACAATCGACGAGAACTCGGCCGCCGGCACCGTCGTCGGCACGGTATTGGCGACAGATCAGGATTTCGGCGACAGCCTGACCTACAGCCTCGTCGACGACGCCGGCGGCGCCTTTGCGATCGACGCGACGACGGGCGAAATCACGGTCGCCAACTCGTCGCTGCTCGATTACGAGACGGCGACATCCCTCGACATTGCGGTTCGCGCGACCGACACCGGTGGGCTCTATCTCGGCACCTCCGCGGCCGTCACCGTTAACGACGTCAACGAGGCGCCGGATTCCCTGACAGTGTCGCTTTCGACGATCGACGAAAACTCGGCCGCCGGCACCATCGTTGGAACCGTGTCGGCGACGGACCCGGATGCCGGCGACAGCCTGACCTACAGCCTCGTCGACGATGCCGGCGGTGCCTTCGCGATCGACGCAAGCACCGGCCTGATCACCGTCGCCAACTCGCTGCTCCTCGACTACGAAACCGCGAGCGCGCTGAACATCACGGTGAGGGCGACCGACAGCGGCGGGCTCCATCTGCAGTCGCCCGCGGCGGTGACGTTGAAGGATGTCGTTGGCGAGTCGGTCACCGGTTCCGTCGGCGACGATTCCATTGCCGGCGGCGACGGCAACGACATGCTGGACGGCGCTGCCGGCAACGACTCGCTCGTCGGCGGCAACGATGACGACTATCTCGTCGGCGGAGCGGGCGACGACAATCTTGCCGGCTCGCTCGGCTCGGACACCTTCGTCTATTCCGCCGCCGGCTTCGGACATGACACCGTCACGGATTTCGTGGCGGGTGCCGGGACGGACGACGCCATCGAGTTCAGCACGGACCTGTTCGCCGATTTCAGCGCTGTTATCGCGGCGGCGAGCGACGACGGCATCGACACGACCATCACGCTGGACGGCGACAACACGATCGTCCTTCAAAACGTCGTGGTGAACGATCTGGACCAGGACGACTTCCTGTTCGCGTAGGGCGGGGAGTTGCATCGACCGGACGTCCAGTGATTGATCGCCTGCCGGCGCCAGAGGTGCCGGCAGGCTCGTTCCAAAACGCCGGGCATGTCTCTCGAACGTCGATGCTTGCCCGGGCGATCGTCATGCCACGCTCGGTCTTGTATGGGCGCCATAGAGCGTCGACCGACGGTGTTTTCCGGTTTGATGCGCCGCGGATCGCCGACGCCCCCTTGCTCTCAATCGCGACCGGCCGTCTCGAGCGCCTTCAGGAAGCGCTCCAGAAACGCATTGCCGGCCGCCAGGTCGGCTTTGGAAAAGCCAGCAGCGGCAAGCCGGCCGTGATAGGCATCGAGCAGCATGGCAATGGCATTTTCGGCGAGGGCTCGCCCGGCGGCCGTCAGCCGGATTGGCCGGCGCCGACGGTCGTCGTTGGCCGCGCAGGTCGGCCGTTCGATCAGCTCGCGCGCCTCAAGCCCCTTCATCACCTTGGTCAACCCGCCGGACGAGATCAGCACGGCCTCGTAAAGCTCCGAGGGAATCATCTCGTGCGGCGGCGGACCGGAGCGGAGCGCCGCCAGGACTTCGAATTCGGTGAAGCTGAGGTCAAGCGGCGACAGGGCCCTGCGGGCGGTTTCGTCGAGCAGACGTGCCACGCGCTGGCACAGGACCACGCTGGCATGCTCCGCCGTCCGGCTCTCCGGCCAGTGCGCTTCGAGCCGCCCGAACAGCAATGCGGCGCTGCTCTTTTCCATGCCGGTCTCCTTTCGCCGAACGGTATCGGAGGTCGAAATATCTTGCAAGAAAGATATTTTCCCTATATGTCTTTCTGGAAAGATAGGGTGTGTCTGCCGAGAGCGGGGCCCGGTCTTGGACCAAAGGCACACGCAAGAACAAATGCACGGCGTCGGTCGAGCGATTTCGGCCAGCGCCCCCATTTCCCCACAACAACCGCCGCGTCGCATCGCCGACCGGCGGCGGCAACCAAAGGAGTTCATCGTGGAAGATAAATTCAAGGTAGCGGTCCTCGTCGGCAGCCTTCGCAAGGACTCGCTCAATCGCAAACTGGCCGAGGCACTCGCCGGGCTGGCACCGGACAACCTGGCGTTCGACTTCGTCGAGATCGGCGATCTGCCGCTCTACAATCCGGACCTCGATGATGGCGACGTCCCCGCCGCCTGGCAGCGCTTCCGCAGCGACATCCGCGCGGTCGATGCGATCCTGTTCGTCACCCCGGAATACAACCGCACGGTCCCCGCATCGATCAAGAATGCCCTCGATGTCGGCTCGCGGCCGATGGGCGAGAGCGTGTGGAACGGCAAGCCGGCGGCCGTCGCCACGGGCTCGCCGGGCGGCATCGGCGGTTTCGGCGCCAACCATGTGCTGCGGCAGTCGTTGGTGTTCCTCAACGTGCCGGCCATGCAGCAGCCGGAAGCCTATATCGGCGGCCTCATGAACCTCTTCGACGACGACGGCAAGATCGCCAAGCCCGATACGGAAAAATTCCTGGAAACGATCATGGCGGCGTTCGCCACCTGGATCGCCCGGCACGTCGACCGGTAGAGCAGCCGCGGGCGGCGGCGAGGGACGATCTGCCGTTCCGGCGTCCGACCCGGCATAGCGCTGTCTACAAATCTTCGTGAGTCGTCGCGTTCCTGTCGCCGATGTCGTCGACATTTCGGCTTCGCGCATCAGGTGTATGCGTGAGGCGGCTGCCAGTGCCGTGCCCGAAGCGTATTGGCACGGGCCGTCGCGAGCATGGACGCCAATAGAAACGATACGTCACCAACGACAGGGAGAACGAGCCGACATGACCCAGACAAAGACCCTTTTCGCCGCCGCCGTTGCGACCCTCTTCGCGGCCGGACCCGCGCTTTCCGACGATGTCGGCTACCAGGTCGACGGCAAGGACTTCACCGGCTATTTCGCCGCCGCCGACGAGCCCCAAGGCCTGGTGCTGATCGTCCACGACTGGGACGGCCTCGACGACTACGAACGCGGGCGCGCCGACATGCTGGCCGAGATGGGCTATGACGCCTTCGCCCTCGACATGTACGGCGCCGGCACGCCGACGGAGACCGTCGACGACCGCAAGGCCGCGACCGGCGCGCTCTACAAGGACCGTGCCCGCATGCGCCAGCTTATCCAGGCCGGCCTGGAACAGGCGCGCGGCCAGTCCTCGGCGGAGGGCCTCGTGGTCATGGGTTACTGCTTCGGCGGCGCCGTCGCCCTGGAGATGGCACGCTCCGACATGACCGGCGAGGCGGTCGGCTACGCCACCTTCCATGGCGGTCTGTCGACCCCGGACGACGAGAGCTGGCCGTCGGAGGCCCCGCCGGTGCTGGTCATGCATGGCGGCGCCGACACCGCCGTGCCGATGTCCGCCGTCGCAAAACTCTCCGAAGAGCTGGAAGCGGCGAAGGTGACCTACACCATCGAGGTCTATTCCGGCGCGCCGCACGCCTTCACAGTCAAGGGCAGCGAGCGCTACCAGGAGCGCGCGGACGAGGAGAGTTGGCAGGCCTTTTCCGACTTCCTCGACGAACGGCTCGGCGACTGACCGCTCCGCTCGCTCGACCGGGCAGCTTTTCAACATGACAGACGGCTCCCGCGCATCCGCCGCGGGAGCCGTTTTTGCGTATACCCCGTGGCGGCAAGGACTTGCCCCCGTCTGCTCGCCTGAAGTCTTTGACATGTATGCAGAAAATGCCGTGAAACCGGACTCTCGAGGTGCGGTTTGCGCTCGGACAGCCCGGACATCTCAAGCGGCATCGGCGGCACGCTGATCGCCTATCTGGACCGGCGCGACAACTACACCTGTTGCGGGGCAACGAACCTGTCCGACCGCGACATCGGCACCGGCGTTGCGAGCGACGGTTTCTATGCCATCGCCAATGCCGGGCCGGCGGCCGTCATTCTGGACGTCGGCTCCGCGAAAGCGCTGTCCGGGATCGCCATCTATGGCGGCTATGGCAACCGCGACGACGGGGCATACACGTTGAAGGACGGCAATGGCACCGTGCTCGGGTCCTGGACGGTCTCCAACACCAGCGGCGGCACCAATGACGGCATCGATTCCTACTGGCTGTCCTTCAAGACCGTGGTCACGACCGACAAGCTCGTCATCGATACGGAAAATGCGGAAAACGGCACCAGCAGCTTCCGCGAGATCGAGGTGTTTTCCGCCAATTCGCCGGAGATACGCATCGCCGTGATCGGCGACTCCTACACCGAGGGCTATGGCGACAACTGCGATATCAATGTCTGCAGCCAGCTGCCGACGCCGAAAAGCGAATTCACCACCAGCTACGAGGCCGCGCCGGTGATGCCGGGATGAGGCAACAAATATGGCTGGGCATCGAAGCTCGCCTATCGGATGAACGTGGTCAATCCGCACCGCCGGACCACGGTCGTAGGCCAGTGCACGCGAATAGGCGCCACCAGCACGGACATGTATGCGGCCGGCTGCGGCCCGATCTCCGCCGACAGGAACCCCACACATACGATCATCTTCGCCGGCATCGCGACGCAACCCTGTCAGCAGCACCCGAACGGAGCCAATTATTGGCGAATGGCCGAGAACCTGGTCTGGGCCGTCAACTGGTAGCAGCGGGGCCGGCTTGCCCGTCGCCGCACCGCCCCCCGCAAGGAACCACGCCGGCGGGATGGCTCGGCCCTAGCTGTTTCGCCGGCAAGGAAAAAACTTTGCCGGCGAAATTACGTGCCGAACAATCGCTTCACGAAAGTGCCAGGCGATTGATTTCGCGAAACAAACCGATACGACGTGAGATCAATGGCTTGGCCGCGATTTCTCAAGCCATCTCTGCGCGATGTATGCGATGGCAGCATGCGAAGCCGGTCGCGGCCCTTGCCTCAAAGCGCGATCTTGACCCATCGCCCGCCGGCCTTGGACGAGCGCACGCAGGACGCGATGAAGGCCATGCCCTCAAGACCGTCCGAAATTCCCGGCAGCAGCGTCTCCGGCGTCTTGCCGGTGCGCCTGGTCAGGATCGCGTCGGCGGCCCCGGCATAGAGGTTGGCAAAGGCCTCCAGATAGCCCTCCGGATGTCCGTTCGGGATGCGCGAAACGCTGTTCGCCGCCGCGCTGGCGCCGGCGCCCATGCGGGTGAGGATCCGGGTCGGCTCGCCGAGCCGGGTAAAGCGCATCACGTTCGGGTTCTCCTGCGCCCAGTCGATGCCGCCCTTTTCGCCATAGACGCGCAGCCTCAGGGCATTCTCGTTGCCGGGCGTGACCTGGCTCGACCACAGCATGCCCTTGGCGCCGCTGTCGTAGCGCAACAGCACATGGGCGTTGTCGTCGACCCGCCGGCCGGGCACGAAGCTGTCGAGATCGGCAAGCAGCTCGGCCGGCATCATGCCGGTGACGAAACGGGCGAGGTTGAAGGCATGTGTGCCGATATCGCCGATCGAGCCGCCGGCGCCGGAGCGTTCCGGATCGGTGCGCCAGGAGGCCTGCTTCTGCCCGGTTTCCTCCACATTGGTCGCCAGCCAGTCCTGCGGATATTCCACCTGGACGACGCGGAGCGGCCCGAGATCGCCGTTCGCCACCATCTCGCGCGCCTGGCGGATCAGCGGATAGCCGGTGTAGTTGTGGGTCAGCACGAAAAGGGCGTTGGATTTTTCGGCCAGTTTCGCCAGCTTTTTCGCGTCGGCCGGGGTCGAGGTCAGCGGCTTGTCGCAGATCACGTTGATGCCGCGCTTCAGGAATTCGGCCGCCGCCGGATAGTGCATGTGGTTCGGCGTGACGATGGCAACGGCCTCGATGCCGTTCTTCAGCCGCGCCTCGCGGATCGCCATCGTCTTGAAGTCGTCGTAGACGCGGTCGCCGGCAAGGCCGAGTTCGGCGCCGGACGCGCGCGCCTTTTCCGGGTTGGAGGAAAGCGCGCCGGCGACCAGTTCGAACCGGTTGTCGAGGCGAGCGGCGATGCGGTGCACCCCGCCGATAAAGGCGCCCTGGCCGCCGCCGACCATGCCCAGTCTGATCTTTTCCATATCTTCGCTCCGTCTGTCCGGGGAAGGGGCGTCAAATGCCGAGCATGCGCCGGTTGGCGGCCTCGTCGGTGCCGCCGTCCGCGAAATCGTCGAACGCCTTGTCGGTGACGCGGATGATGTGGTCCTTGACGAAGGCTGCGCCCTCGCGCGCGCCGTCCTCGGGATGCTTCAGGCAGCATTCCCATTCGACCACGGCCCAGCCGTCGAAATCGTTGGCCGCCATCTTGGAAAAGATCGCGCCGAAATCGACCTGGCCGTCGCCGAGCGAGCGAAACCGGCCGGCGCGGTCGATCCACGGCTGGAAGCCGCCATAGACGCCGGACCGCCCGGTCGGATTGAACTCCGCGTCCTTGACGTGGAACATGCCGATGCGGTCGCGGTAGATGTCGAGATTGTCGATATAGTCGAGGCACTGCAGCACATAGTGCGACGGATCGTAGAGCATCTTGGCGCGGGCATGGTTGCCGACCCGCTCCAGGAACATCTCGAAGGTGACACCGTCATGCAGGTCCTCGCCGGGATGGATCTCGTAGCAAACGTCGATGCCGCACTCCTCGGCGTGGTCGAGCAGCGGCTTCCAGCGCCTGGCCAGTTCGTCGAAGGCGGTCTCGACGAGGCCCGCCGGCCGCTGCGGCCAGGGATAGAGGAACGGCCAGGCGAGGGCGCCTGAGAACGTCGCGTGGGCGGTGAGGCCCATGTTCTTTGAGGCGGTGAGGGCCTTCGTGACCTGATCGACGGCCCAGGCCTGGCGCGCGGCCGGATTGCCGCGGACTTCAGCAGCCGCAAAGCCGTCGAAGGCATCGTCATAGGCCGGATGGACGGCGACGAGCTGGCCCTGCAGATGGGTCGAAAGCTCGGTGACGGCGACGCCGTTCTCTGCCGCAATGCCGCAAAACTCGTCGCAATAGTCCTTCGAGCCCGCCGCCTTGTCGAGGTCGATGAAGCGGCCGTCCCAGCTCGGCACCTGGACGCCCTTGTAGCCGCAGTCGGCGGCCCAGGCGGTGATCCCCGGCCAGGAGTTGAACGGCGCTTCGTCGCCGGCGAACTGGGCCAGAAACAGCCCCGGTCCCTTGATCGTTTTCATGAAAGTGCCTCCGGGTTTGCCGGCGCGCTGCCGACCTCGGGTCAAGCTAGCACGGCGATCGGGCGCGATGCGAGGAGGCCGCCGCCGGCTTTTTTGTCGCCGCATTTTTGCCCAGCAAAACCACTACAGTAACTAAACATTTTATTTTAGTGCAGTGCAGCATCGCGGGCGGAAACATCTGGAAAGAAACATATATTCGGCGACGAAAACGATTACCTATCGGCCGCCGGAAGTCAATCCGGTCCTTGATTTTAGCTGCAGACTAAAGTTTAGTTACTAAAATTGTGGGTCCTGTCCGGCGCCGGTTCCGCGGTCGGCGGGAAGTGGAGAAGGAACGCGTTTCAATGGACGACGCAACGCTCATCAGGGCTCTTGTTACGGCCTGTTGCGCCACGATCGAGGAGCACGCCGGCGAGTTGACGAAGCTCGACCAGGCAATCGGCGACGGCGACCACGGCCTCAACATGAGCCGCGGCTTCAAGGCGATCGCGGCGGAAACCGACGCGCTTGCCGCCATGACCCTAGGCGATGCCCTGAAGAAGGCCGGCATGACGCTGGTCATGAAGGTCGGCGGCGCCTCCGGCCCGCTCTACGGCTCGCTGCTGATGGATATGGGCAAGTCCGCGAGCACCGCTCCGGCCAACGAGGCCGAAGTCGCGGAAATGTTCCGCGCCGGCATCGATGCTGTCAAAAAACGCGGCAAGTCCGACGTCGGCGCCAAGACCATGCTCGACGTGCTGGTCCCGGTCGCGGAAACGGTCTCGGAGGGCGGCGATCTCGAGGCCGTCCGCGCCCGCACCGACGAAGCGCTTGAGGCGACCCGCGACATGCTGGCCATCAAGGGGCGGGCGGCCTTCCTCGGCGAGCGCTCGCTCGGTCATATCGACCCGGGCGCGCGGTCCTCGGCGCTCCTCATCCACGCCGTCTGCAACGTTCTGGAGGCCTCATGAGCGAGACCGTTTCCATTGTCATCGTTTCCCACTCGCCGGAGGTTGCCAGCGGCGCCGCCGACATGGTCCGCCAGATGGTCGGCGAGGAGGTCCGGGTCGCGGCCTGCGGCGGCAATCCGGAGGGCGGGCTCGGCACCGATGTCGGCAAGATCATGGAAGCGATCGAGAGCGTCTGGTCGGACAAGGGCGTCGCCATCCTCGTCGACCTCGGCGGCGCGGAGACCAATTCCGAAATGGCGATCGAGATGATCGGCGGCGCGCGTGCCGAAAAAATCGCGCTCTGCAACGCGCCGGTCGTGGAAGGTGCGGTGATGGCGGCGACGGAGGCCGCGGGCGGCTCCGACCTTCAAACCGTGAAGGCAACCGCGGAGGACTTCCAGTCATGAGCGAGGCCTGGCAAACGGAGTCCGCGGTCATCCAGGACGCCACCGGCCTGCACGCCCGCCCGGCGGTGAAGCTCACCAAGCTCGCCAAGCGGTTCGAGGCGCGCGTCGAAATCCGGCCGGAAAGCGCCGAGACCTGGATCAATGCGAAATCCCCCAGCGCCGTGATGAAACTGAAGGCGCCGCACCTGGCGCGGCTGGAAATCCGCGCCTCCGGCGGGGATGCTCCGGCAGCGGTCGCGGCGCTTCGCGATCTGATCAACAGGGATTTCAATGACAGCGCCGAACGCTGAACGGAGATTTGAAGGCCGATCCGCCGCACCCGGCTTTGCCCTCGGGCCGGCCGTCCACCTTGGAGTCGGGCCGGTGGAGACCGCAGGTGAGGCGGCAAGCCCGGAGGAGGAGCGGGAACGGTTCGACGCGGCGCTCGCGGCATCCGCCGAACAGCTCAACATTCTTGCCGACGCCGCAGATGTGCTCGGCGCGGAGATCCTGGAATTCCAGCTCGCCCTCATCGAGGACGACGAGCTGCTCGACCCGGTGCGCGAGGCGATTGCCGGGGGCCGTGCGGCGGCCACCTCCTGGCGCGCGCGCTTGGATGAGGAAATCGCCGACTACCGGTCCGCCGAAGACGACTACATGGCCACACGGGCCTCGGACCTCTCCGACCTTCGCGACCGGGTGCTCGCCAACATGAATGGCGGCTTTACGGCCGCCGACCTTCCCGACGGCGCCGTCATCGTCGCCGACGACCTCACCCCGTCGACCTTCCTCAGCCTCGACTGGCAGCGGCTTTCCGGCGCCGTGCTCTTCGGCGGCTCGTCGACCAGCCATGCCTCCATCCTTGCCCGCTCGCGCGGCGTGCCGATGGTCGTCGATCTCGGTGCTGCCGAGATCGGCGAGGGCGATCTCCTCGCCGTCGATGCGGCGGCAGGATCGGTGATCGCGGAGCCGGGTTCCGACACCCTTGCCGCCTTCACGGCGCAGCGGGAGGCCGACGAGCGCCTCAACAAGAGGGCCGCCGAGCTCCTGAAGGCGCCGGCAAGGACCGGCGATGGCGTGCCGATAAAAGTGCTCGTCAACGTCAACGAGATTTCCGAGATCGATGACCTGTCGCCGGAGATCTGCGACGGCATCGGGCTCACCCGCACCGAGTTCCTGTTTTCCGGCGGCGCGCCGGAGGAGGCGCGGCAGTACGAGGTCTACCGGCGGCTCCTCGCCTGGGCCGAGGGGCGTCCGGTCACCATCCGTACGCTCGACGCCGGCGGCGACAAGCCCCTTGCCGGCATCACGGTCGATGGCGAAAGCAATCCGTTCCTCGGTGTGCGCGGCGTCCGCCTGTCCCTGAAGCGCCGCGAGATTTTCATCACCCAGCTAAGGGCGCTCGCCCGGGCAGCAAGCCTCGGGCCGCTCAAGGTGATGGTGCCGATGGTGAGCGTTCCGGAGGAAATGGTCGCCGTCCGCCAGCTCCTGCGCCAGGCCGTCGCCGCGCTCCATGCGGAAGGCGTCACCGCCCGCGAGCCGGCGCTCGGCATGATGGTCGAGGTGCCTGCAGCGGCATTGATGGCGGACCGCTTTGCCGCGGACTTCTATTCCATCGGCTCCAACGACCTCATCCAGTACACCATGGCGGTCGCCCGCGACGTCGCCGGCCTCGGCCATCTGACCGCGGGGGACAACCCGGCGGTGATGGAGCTGATCCGGCGCACCGTTGCCGCCGGACGGGCGCGCGGCGTCGAGGTCAGCCTCTGCGGCGACATGGCCTCACGGCCGGAATATGCGGCGCCGCTCCTTGCCGCCGGGCTGACGACCTTTTCCGTGGCGCCGGCCGCCGTCGGGCGGATCAAGCTGGCGATTTCCGAGGCACGGGCGCTGGGCGCGGAGGCAAGGGCCGGATGACGAAGGATCCGCTGGTCGCCTACAAGACCTTCCTCAGCGCCGCCGTCGAAAAGCGGCCGTCGGGAACGCGGCGCAAGCTTGCCATGGCCTTCGGCACCCATCCGAGCTTCATTTCCCAGATCACCAATCCCGCTCTCAAGGTACCGCTGCCGGCCCAGCATATCCCGACGCTCTTCCAGGTCTGCCATTTCACGCCGGAGGAGCAGGACGCCTTTCTGGATCTCTACAAACGGGCCCATCCGGCCCAGGCCGCCTCCATCGAGGAACTCGCCGAGAACGAAAAGAACGTCGTCAAGATCCTGCTGCCGCAATTCGACGATCCGGCCGTCAAGGCCGACGTCATCCAGGCCATCAGGGATTTTGCCGAAAACGTGATCCGTCTCGCCGACGGCATCGCCAAACGCAAATAAGGGTGTTCAAAATGAAGAAGCTGATCAACGCTGTCGACGACGTGCTGACGGAAAGCCTCGCCGGCTTCGGGCGCGCCCATGCCAATCTCGTCGAGGTCTCCACCGATCCCAAGCTGGTGACCCGCAAGGGCGGCGGCAAGAAGGGCAAGGTGGCGCTGATCTCCGGCGGCGGCTCCGGCCACGAGCCGATGCATGCCGGCTTCGTCGGCATGGGCATGCTCGATGCGGCCTGCCCGGGCGAGGTGTCTACATCGCCAACACCGGACCAGATGCTGGCCGCGGCTGAAGCCGTCGACGGCGGCGCCGGCGTCCTGTGGATCGTCAAGAACTATGCGGGCGACGTCATGAACTTCGAGATGGCCGGCGAGATGTATGACGGCCCGACGGAAACGGTGCTGACCAATGACGACGTCGCGGTGGAGAGTTCGCTCCACTCGCAGGGCCGTCGCGGCGTTGCCGCCACCGTCATCGTGGAGAAGATCGTCGGTGCGGCGGCCGAGCGAGGCGACGACCTCGCGGCCTGCAAGGCCCTTGGCGACCGGGTCAACGAGGCCTCGGGCACCATGGGCATCGCGCTCACCTCCTGCACGGTGCCGGCGGCCGGAACCCCGACCTTTACGATCGGCGAGGGCGAGATGGAACTCGGCGTCGGCATCCATGGCGAGCCGGGCCGCAAGCGCGTCGAGCTGATGAAAGCCGATGAGATCGCAGAAGCGCTGATCGCCGCCATCTGCGAGTCCATTGCGCCCTCCGGCGACGATGACCTTCTCTTGCTCGTCAACGGCATGGGCGGCACGCCGCTGCTGGAGCTCTATCTCCTCTACAATTCGGCGCTGCAGGTGGTCGAGGAGAGGGGCCTGAAGATCGCCCGCTCGCTAGTCGGCAACTACTGCACCTCGCTGGAAATGGCCGGCGCCTCGATCACGCTGACCAAGCTCGACAAGGAGACGATGGAGCTCTGGGACGCCCCGGTGCACACGGCGGCCCTGCGCTGGAAGGCTTGACCGGAGAGCCGAACAGCGGTTGCCTTGGGAGCGAAGGCGATCCGTCCGATGTCGGCCGGCTCGCGCGCCAATGCGGCGCGGCGGCCGGTCAAACCGATGTCACCCCGGCATGGTGTCTTGCTGCCGGCGGCGGAGCGCCGTCGTTTCATTTTTCCAGAGGAGTTGCCATGAAATCCCTCATTCTTGCCGCCTGCCTCGGCCTTGCCGCCGGCAGCGCCCAGGCTTTCGAGCTGACCAGCGCCGATTTTGAGGACGGCGGCACGCTCGCCGACGAGTTCGTCTTCGACGGCTTCGGCTGCACCGGTTCCAACATGTCGCCGGCGCTTTCCTGGAGCGATGCGCCGGAAGGCACCAAGAGCTTTGCCCTGATGGTCCACGACCCGGACGCGCCGACCGGCGGCGCCGGCTTCTGGCACTGGATCGTGCTCGACATTCCCGCCGATACCACCGAACTGCCGAAGGGCGCCGGCGCCAAGGGCGGCGACAACCTGCCGGAGGGCGCCCATGCCATCGCCAACGACTATGGCTTTGCCGGCTGGGGCGGCCCGTGCCCGCCCAAGGGCGACGAGGCCCATCGCTACAACATCACGCTCTACGCCCTGCCGACCGAGAAGCTGGAGGTGCCGGACGGCGCCTCAACGGCGGTCACCGGTTTCATGATCAACGGCAATACGATCGGCAAGGCGACGCTGCAGGGCAAATACGGCCGCTGAGCCGACGGGGCGGGGAAGGGCGGTTTTGCTATCCCGTTCCGCCCCGTTGCAGCCTCAGCAATCCCATCATCAGGGCCGCGGGCGACCTCAAAGAGAGGTAGGCCGTGGCCTTTTCGTTCATGCCCGGACGACCCGCGCGACGGGCCAACGGCTTTGTAAAACCGGCGATTTTCCCGCAGGATCGGCCGTCTCCATTGATCCCGGCGCGGACCGGAAGCTGCCGGCTTCGGACATATCCGAATTCCGCACCGCCAATTAAAAAACGTCATAAAACAAAAAAAACGGTTTTTTTGAGCGTCGGATTGTGGCACAACTGTCGGTAACGCTTGCAACGAAATCGCGGGCAAGAAAATGACGAAGAACGTGGTCACCATCCTCGACACCGGGGAGACATATGGGTGCGCCCGGGAGGAAAACCTGTTGGATGCCATGGTCCGGCTCGGCCGGAAGGGCATTCCGTCCGGCTGCCACGGCGGTGGCTGCGGTGTATGCAAGATACATATCGTTGACGGCACCTGGCGCGGCAAGACAATGAGCCGCGAGCATGTCAGCAGTGACGAGGAGGCGCGCGGCATCGTCCTTGCCTGCCGGGCCTATCCGTCCTCCGACGTCACGCTGAAGGTGCTTGGAAAAATGAAAAAGGCCGTGTGCCGCGAACGGAAATACGGCCTGGTATAAAAACAGCTCGAATGGAGGAGACGACGACAATGGGTGTGATGCGAATTGGCCATATCAACCTTCGGGTGCTCGATATGGATGCGGCCCTCGACCACTACGAAAACACCATGGGCCTGTCCCGGACCGACACCGATGCCGACGGCAACGTCTACCTCAAATGCTGGGACGAGTGGGACAAGTACTCCGTCATTCTGACCGAGGCCGACACCGCGGGCATGAACTCCATCGCCTTCAAGGTGGAAAAGGACGCCGACCTCGACGCGTTCAAGAAGCGCATCACCGACTATGGCGTTGCGGTCACCGACATGCCGCCCGGCGAGATGAACGCCTGCGGCCGCGCCATCCGCTTCACCCTTCCGAGCGGCCACGACATGCGGCTCTATGCGGAAAAGGAATTCCTCGGCAAGGCAGTCGGCACCCTCAATCCCGAGCCCTGGCCGGACGAGACCAAGGGCGTCAAGGCGCACTGGCTCGACCACGCCCTGCTGATGTGCGAGCTGAACCCGGAAAAGGGCGTCAACAAGGTCGCGGAAAACACCAAATTCATGTCGGAGGTGCTCGACTTCCACCTCGGCGAGCAGGTGCTGGTCGGCCCCGACGGCGACATCCAGGCCGCGACCTGGATGTTCCGCACCTCGACGCCGCACGACATCGCCTTCGTCGGCGGCCCGAAGATGGGCCTCCACCACTGCGCCTTCTTCCTCGACGAATGGAGCGACGTCCTGAAGGCGGCCGACATCATGGCCAAGCGCAAGGTAAAGATCGACGTCACGCCGCAGCGCCACGGCATCACCCGCGGCTCGACGATCTATTTCTTCGACCCGTCCGGCAACCGCAACGAAACCTTCGCCGGCCTCGGCTATCTGGCCCAGCCGGACATGCCGCCGATCACCTGGACGGAAGAGAATTTGTGGCGCGGCATCTTCTACCACACCGGCGAGGAAGCCGGCGAATTCACCAGCGTCTACACCTGATCCTGAAGGGCACTGCAATTGTCGTTTCCCGACAGCCAACTTGCGGACCGCCGGGTGCTCCCATCGAGCACCCGGCGTTTTTTCCCGTCGGTCGCAATGCCTAGCTGAATTTGCGGAACAGCCGGGTCTTGTCGAAGAGGTCTTCCAGGTCGGCCATCCGCTCCCGTGTGGTCTGCCAGGTAGCGGCCTGGATTTCCGCGATGATGGTCTCCACGACCACCAGCAGCGAGGCGGCGGAGTCCCAGGCCGACGGCACCTCGATGCGGCAATTGAAACGGTGCGCCACGTGCTTGCCGACGGGCGAGCCCCACTGGTCGGTGATCAGGATCATCTCCGCGCCCTTTTCCCCGGCCAACTCGGCGAGTTTCAAGAGCTCGTTCTCGTAGCGCCGGATGTCGAAGAGCAGGAGCACGTCGCCGTCCTCCATGTCCATCAGATGGTGCGGCCAGACATTCGCGCCGGTCGGCATCAGGGTGACGTCCGGGCGCAGCATCTGCAGGTGCCGGAACAGATAGTCGGCAAGGGTGTAGGTGATGCGCCCGCCGGCGATGTAAATCGACCGCCCGCGGTCGGCGAGCAGCGCGCAGCTCCGGTCGAAGTCTGCGGCATCGATGTGCAAAAGCGTCTGGCGCAGGTTCTGAACGACAGTCTCGGCAAAGCGGTTGAGGATGTGCTCGTCCGGCGCGTTCTCGGCCCAGCGGTCGTGCTTGGCGATCGGATTGGAGATCGTCGCCTCAAGCTCCCGGCGCAGCGCCTCCTGGAATTCCGGAAAGCCCGAAAAGCCGATTTTCTTGACCATGCGGGCCACCGTCGGCGTCGAAACGCCGGCCTTTTGCGCCACCGCCGTGATGCTGGCGAGCCCGGAAACCGGCCAGTTTTCCAGCAGCGAATTGGCGAGCTGGCGCTCCGCCCGGGTCAGGTCGTCGAAGCGCTGCTGCAACAGGACGTCGACCGTCTTTTCCGCACCCGCCATCCCCGTTTCCCTCCCAACCCGTTGATTTGTCGCGGCTCTGATACTCTGATGCCCGAAGCGTTTCCAGCGATCCGGCCGCGCGTTTGGAAAAGATATTGACAGCTCATTTCAACCTGTTCAAATATTTTCAAACAGCGGGGACAGGGTGTGGCTGAGCAGCTCAACGCAGCGTTATTGTCGGAAGGGGATGGTCCCGCCGTGCGGGTCCGCAATCCCGGCGCCAGCAGCCCGATCCTCCTCGCCTGCGATCATGCCAGCAACCGCATCCCGGCCTCGCTCGGAACCCTCGGACTGGAGGCCGATGCGCTCGTCAGCCATGTCGCCTGGGATCCGGGAGCCGAAGCCGTCGCCATCGCGATGGCCGAAATCCTCGATGCGACGGTCGTCTCGTCGGCGTTTTCGCGGCTTGTCTTCGACGTCAACCGGCCACCCGGCGCGGAAGAGGCGGTCCGCCTCGTCAGCGAGACCGTCGAAATCCCCGGCAACCGCGATCTCGATCCGGCGGCATTAGCGGCCCGCGCCGATGCGCTCTATCATCCGTTCCACGATGCCATCGACGGCATCCTCGAAGAGCGCATCGCCGCCGGCACCGAGCCGGTGCTCGTCACCGTCCATTCCTTCACGCCGGTCTATTTCGGGCACACGCGGCCGGTGGAGCTCGGCATCGTCTTTGACGCCGATGCGCGGCTCGCCGATGCGGTCTTGAGGCTGGCGCCGGCGCACACGCGGCTCGCGATCCGCGCCAACGAGCCCTACGGGCCGAAGGACGGCGTCACCCACACGCTGGCGCGCCATGCCCTGCCGCGGCAGATCCCGAATGTGATGATCGAGATCCGCAACGACCTGATCCGCACTGCCAGCGACCAGTCGCGCATTGCCGGGCAGTTGGCGGCCCTCGTCGGCGCCGGGGTTGAGCTTCTGACCTCCACCTCAAGGACAAGAGCGGGGCGCGCCTGACCATGCCGCAAGCCCTGAAGACCTTCGTTCGGGCGATCGACGCCTTCAATCGGGGCCTCGGCCGCATCACGATGTATCTGATATTCGTGATGATGGGGATCCTTCTGTGGTCGTCCTTTTCCAAGACCTTCCTGCTGCCGTCCCTTTGGACGCTGGAAATGGCGCAGTTCACGATGACTGCCTACTACCTGATCGGCGGCCCCTACGCGCTGCAGGCGGGCGCCCATGTGCGCATGGACCTTTTCTACGGCAACTGGTCGGACCGCCAGAAGGCGTTCGCCGACGCACTGACCGTCGCCTGCCTGTTCTTCTATCTCGGCGTGCTGCTCTATGGCGGCATCGAGAGCACGATCTACGCGTTGAAATACGCCGAGCGCAGCTACTCGGCCTGGCGGCCCTACATGTCGCCGATCAAGATCATCATGTGCATCGGCATCTTTCTGATGCTGCTCCAGTCCCTCGCGGTCTTCCTCAAGGATATCGCCAAGCTGCGCGGGGAAGAGCTCTGATGTCCTACGAGATGCTCGCCCTCATCCTGTTCGCATCGATGATGCTGATGATGATGACGGGTCAGCGCGTCTTCGCCGCCATCGGCTTCGTCGCGGTCGCCGCGGCCCTGCCGCTGTGGGGCGTCGGCGGCTCCAACATCGCCTTTTCCGCAGCGATGAAGCTGATGAAGTGGTACCCGCTGCTGACGCTGCCGCTGTTCATCTTCATGGGCTACGTGCTGTCGGAATCGCGGATCGCCGACGACCTCTACAAGATGTTCCACGTCTGGATGGGACCGCTGAATGGCGGTCTCGCCATCGGCACCATCGGCCTGATGGTGCTGATCTCGGCGATGAACGGCCTCTCCGTCGCCGGCATGGCGATCGGCGCCACCATCGCGCTGCCCGAACTTCTGAAGCGTGGCTACGACAAGCAGATGGTGACCGGCGTCATTCAGGCGGGATCCTCGCTCGGAATCCTGGTGCCACCATCCGTGGTGCTGGTCCTTTATGCCATGATCGCGCGCCAGCCGGTTGGCCAGCTCTGGCTTGCCGGCGTCGTCCCCGGGCTGATGATGGCCGGTCTCTTCGTCCTCTACATCGTCATCCGCTGCTATTTCCAGCCGCAATTGGGGCCGGCACTGCCCGCCGAAGAGCGCGACGTCTCCCGGCGCGAGAAGCTGCGTCTCCTGAGCGCGGGCCTGCTGCCGCTGGCCATCTTCGGCGCGATGATGGTGCCCTTCATCAACGGCTGGACGAGCCTCGTGGAAAGCTCGGCCATCGGCGCGCTGACGGCATTCATCGCCGCCGTCCTGAAGCGGCGCATGACCTGGCACGTGTTCCACACCTCCGTGGAAAAGACCCTGTTCGTCTCCTGCATGTTCATGTGGATCATCCTCGCCGCGCTCGGCTTCGGCGCCGTCTTCGACGGTCTCGGCGCAGTCAAGGCGATCGAGGGCTTCTTCGTCGACCAGCTTGGCCTCGGCCCGTGGGAAATCCTCATCCTGATGCAGCTTTCCTACCTGATCATGGGCACCTTCCTGGACGACACCGCGATGCTGGTGATCGTCGCGCCGCTCTATGTGCCGCTGGTCCGGGCGCTCGGCTTCGACCTGATCTGGTACGGCGTCCTCTACACGATCACCTGCCAGATCGCCTATATGACGCCGCCCTTCGGCTACAATTTGTTCCTGATGCGCGCCATGGCCCCCAAGGAGGTCGGCCTTGGCGACATCTACCGCTCCATCGTCCCGTTCGTGCTCGTCATGCTCGTCGGTCTCGCGCTCATCACCGCGTTTCCCGAGATCGCGCTGTGGCTGCCGAACTACGTCTACGGGAAGTGATCCCGTGCCTGTCGGGGCACGACACCGTTTCGGCCGGGCCTTGCCCTTTGCCGAATGCCACACGGGCCCTACCGGTGGCCAACCAGAAGGAGGAGAACTTATGACGACGAGACGTGATTTCCTGAAGAATGCGGGCGTAGCCGGCGCTGTCGGCGCGTCCTCCCTTGCCGCCCCGGCCGTCCTTGCCCAGGCACCGATCAAGTGGCGCCTGCAGACCTATGCCGGCCCGGCGCTGGCCGAGCATGTGGTCAAGCCGGCGATCGATTCCTTCAACAAGATCGCCGAAGGCCAGATGGAGATCGAGCTTTACACCTCGGACTCCCTGGTGCCGACGGGCGAATTGTTCCGCGCCATGCAGTCCGGCACCATCGACATGGTCCAGTCGGACGACGACTCCATGGCCTCACCGACGGAAGTCACCGTCTTCGGCGGCTACTTCCCGTTCGCCTCGCGCTATTCCCTCGACGTGCCGGTGCTGTTCAACAAGTACGGCCTCGCCGAGATCTGGGCGTCCGAATACGAGAAGGTCGGCGTCAAGCACCTGTCGGCCGGTTCGTGGGATCCCTGCCACTTCGCCACCAAGGAGCCGATCAACAGCCTTGAGGACCTGAAGGGCAAGCGCGTCTTCACCTTCCCGACGGCCGGCCGGTTCCTGGCTCAGTTCGGCGTCGTGCCGGTCACCCTGCCGTGGGAGGACATCGAGGTCGCGGTGCAGACCGGCGAGCTCGACGGCATCGCCTGGTCGGGCATCACCGAGGACTACACGGTCGGCTGGGCGGACGTCACCAACTACTTCCTGACCAACAACATCTCCGGCGCCTGGATCGGCTCCTTCTATGCCAACATGGACCGCTACAACGAGCTTCCCGACAATCTGAAGGAACTCCTGAAGCTGGCCATGGACTCCTCGCACTACTATCGCCAGTGGTGGTACTGGGGCGGCGAGGCCTCGCTGCGCGTCGACGGCACCAAGATGAAGCTGACCTCGATCCCCGACAAGGAATGGGATCAGGTCGAGGAGGCGGCCCACAAGTTCTGGGACGAGATCGCCGCGGAGTCGGAGATCAAGGCCAAGGTCGTGGAGATCTTCAAGAAGTACAACGCCGACATGGCCAAGGCCGGCCGGCCGTATCGCTACACCTAGAGGCCGCCAGCACATTGACGATGACGCCCTTCCCGCCCGCCGCGGGGAGGGCACTTCTCTTCCAGACCCTTTTTAAAGAGACCAGAAATGTCCGGTAACCTGACACTTGACGAGCTCCAAGCCGCGGTCGCCAATGGCGAGATCGACACGGTGATCATGGCCCAGATCGACATGCAGGGCCGGCTGATGGGCAAGCGCTTCCACGCCCAGAACTTCCTCGACGCGGGCGTGGAGGAGACCCACTCCTGCAACTATCTCCTCACCGTCGACATGGAGATGGAGCCGGTGCCGGGCTACAAGTCGGCAAGCTGGGCCGCCGGCTACGGCGACTACACGATGAAGCCGGACCTCTCGACCCTGCGCCGCATCCCCTGGCTCGACGGCACGGCCCTGGTGCTCTGCGATATCCTCGACCACCACACAAACGAGCCCGTTCCGGTCTCGCCGCGGGCGATCCTGAAGCGCCAGATCGCGCGGCTCGATGCCATGGGCCTTGTCCCGATGATGGCCTCGGAGCTGGAATTCTTCCTGTTCCGCGAGACCTTCGAGGAGGCCGTCGCCAAGGGCTATCGCGATCTCACGCTGATCAGTCCCTACAACGAGGACTACCACCTCTTCCAGACCACCAAGGAAGAGGACGTCATGCGGGCGATCCGCAACGGCCTCTTCGGCGCCGGCATCCCGGTGGAGAACTCCAAGGGCGAGGCCTGGGCCGGCCAGGAAGAGATCAACGTGCGCTACGCCGAGGCGCTGACCAACGCCGACTACCACGTCATCACCAAGAACGGCTGCAAAGAGATCGCCTGGAAGAACGGCCGCGCCGTCACCTTCATGGCCAAATGGGACTACCTTGCTGCCGGCTCCTCCTGCCACATCCACCAGTCGCTTTGGACCAGGGACGGCAGCCCGGCCTTCTTCGACAAGGACGCCCAGTACGGCATGTCTGAGACCATGCGCCACTACCTTGCCGGCCTCCTGAAATACGCCGGCGACTTCACCTTCTTCCTCGCCCCGAACATCAACTCCTACAAGCGCTTCCAGGCCGGCACCTTCGCCCCGACCAAGGCGGTCTGGTCCCAGGACAACCGCACCGCCGGCTACCGCATCTGCGGCGACGGCACCAAGAACGTCCGGGTCGAATGCCGGGTCGGCGGCGCCGACCTCAACCCCTATCTCGCCTTCGCCGCGCTGCTCGCCGCCGGCATGGCCGGCATCGAGGAAAAGCTCGACCTGGAAGAGGAGTTCCGGGGCGACGCCTATGCCGCACGGCGGGCCCGCGAAATTCCCGGTACCCTTCGAGACGCGGCAACGGCCCTGAAGCGGTCAAAGATGCTGCGCGCGGCCCTCGGCGACGACGTCGTCGACCACTACGTCCATGCGGCGGAGTGGGAGCAGTTCGAATACGACCGCCGGGTCACCGACTGGGAAATTTTTAGAGGCTTCGAGCGGGCATAAGGCCCCGACAGAGAGTACGACATGACGACACTGACCTGTATCTCTCCGATCATCGGCGAGCCCTTCGCCACGCGTGAGACCCATCCCGTTGGCGAGGTCGAGGCGCTCCTCGACAAGGCGCGTACGGCCCAGGAGGCCTGGGCGAGGCGCTCCCTTGCCGACCGCCGCGACATCGTCATGACGGCCGTCACGGCCCTCAAGGTCATGAACGACGACGTGGTCGTGGAACTTGCCCATATGATGGGCCGGCCGGTGCGCTATGGCGGCGAGATCGGCGGCGTCAAAGAGCGCGCCGACCATATGGCGAGAATCGCCGAAAAGACGCTCGCCGACGACGTCATCGAGGACGACAAGGCCTTCAAGCGCTATATCGCCCGCGAGCCGCTCGGCGTCGTCTTTGTCGTCGCACCCTGGAACTATCCGTATCTGACGGCCGTCAACAGCATCGTCCCGGCGCTGATCGCTGGCAATGCCGTGATGTTGAAGCATGCGACGCAGACGCTGCTCGCCGGCGAGCGCTTCGGCGCCGCCTTCCAGGAGGCCGGTCTGCCCGAGGGGCTCTTCACCAACCTCTTCCTCAGCCACGACGACACCAGCGCGCTGATCGCCGCCGGAAGCTTCGATTTCATCAACTTCACAGGCTCCGTCAACGGCGGCCGGACCATGGAAAAGGCCGCTGCCGGCACCTTCACGCCGATCGGACTGGAGCTCGGCGGCAAGGATCCCGGCTATGTCCGCGCCGACGCCGACCTCGACGCCGCGGTCGACACCCTCATCGACGGCGCGATGTTCAATTCCGGCCAGTGCTGCTGCGGCATTGAGCGCATCTATGTCCACGAAAGCCTGTTCGACGCCTTCGTGGAAAAGGCCAAGGCCCTGGTCGAGACCTATGTCCTCGGCGACCCGCTGGACGACAAGACCACCATCGGCCCGATGGCCAATCTGCGCTTTGCCAATGTCGTCCGCGAGCAGATCGCCGAGGCCTTGGAGAAGGGCGCAAAGGCCCTGATCGACCCCAAGCTCTTTCCGGCCGATACCGGCGAGACCGCCTATCTGGCGCCGCAGATCCTCGTCGACGTCGACCACTCCATGAAGGTCATGCGCGAGGAAAGCTTCGGCCCCGTCGTCGGCATCATGAAGGTCTCGTCCGACGCCGAGGCCATTGACCTGATGAACGATTCCGATTTTGGCCTGACGGCATCCCTCTGGACGAAGGACGTGAAGGCCGCCGAAGAGATCGGCCGCCAGATAGAGACCGGCACCGTCTTCATGAACCGCTGCGACTATCTCGACCCGGCGCTCTGCTGGACGGGCTGCAAGGAGACCGGCCGCGGCGCGACGCTCTCCTCCCTCGGCTATCTGAGCCTCACCCGGCCGAAATCCTATCACCTCAAGAAGGCCTGACCTCCATGACTCCCACTGCCAACTGGAGCTATCCGACGACGATCCGCTTCGGCGCCGGACGGATCGCCGAACTCGCCGATGCCTGCAGGGCCACCGGCATCGCAAAACCGCTGCTCGTCACCGACAAGGGCCTTGCCTCCCTGCCGATCACCAAGGGCGCGCTGGACCTCATGGAAAAAGCCGGCCTCGGCCGCGGGCTCTTTTCCGACGTCGACCCGAACCCGAACGAGAAGAACCTTGCGGCCGGCATTGCCGCCTTCAAGGCCGGCGGCCATGACGGCGTGATCGCCTTTGGCGGCGGCTCGGGCCTCGACCTCGGCAAGCTCGTCGCCCTGATGGCCGGCCAGACCGTTTCGGTCTGGGACCTGGAAGACATCGGCGACTGGTGGACCAGAGCCGACGCATCCGCCATCGCCCCGATCATCGCCGTTCCGACGACGGCGGGCACCGGCTCGGAAGTCGGCCGGGCAGGGGTGCTGACGAACTCGGAAACGGGCGTGAAAAAAATCATCTTCCACCCGAAGGTGCTGCCCGCGATCGTCATCTGCGACCCGGAACTGACCGTCGGCATGCCGCCCGCGATCACCGCCGGCACCGGCATGGACGCCTTCGCCCATTGCCTGGAGGCCTATTCCTCGCCCCACTACCACCCGATGTCGCAGGGCATCGCGCTGGAGGGCATGCGGCTCGTCAAGGAAAACCTCCTAAAGGTGTTTCGCGACGGCAGCGACCTTGAAGCCCGCGCCCACATGATGAGCGCGGCGATGATGGGCGCGACCGCCTTTCAGAAGGGTCTTGGTGCGGTCCACGCCGTCTCGCACCCGATCGGCGCCGTCCACCACACCCACCACGGCACCACCAACGCCCTGTTCCTGCAGCCGGTGCTGACGTTCAACCGGCCGGCAATTGAAGAAAAAATCGACCGCCTTGCCGCCTATCTCGGCATCGCGGGCGGCTTCGAGGGCTTCTATGCCTTTGTGGGCGACCTCAACGCCGCCCTCGGCATCCCGACCTCACTCGCCGGCCTCGGCGTCGAAAACCCCGACCTCGACCGGTTGACGGCGGAAGCGCTGAAAGACCCCAGCGTCGGCGGCAACCCCGTCGCCATGACGCCGGAGAACACGCGGGCGTTGTTGGAATCGGTGCTGTAGGCCGGTCGTTCACTCGACATGCTGCATTGTCTTTTGCATGCGCCATGCAGATGAACGTGCAGCATTTCGAGATCGGACTAAGCGACAGGTTGTCTTAAGCAAGTGACAAGATGATATTTTCCGAAAGGCCGACTGGATTGCCGCGTCGGCCTGTCGGCCTCCTCGCAATTGTGCGAGTTCAGATATTCGCTGATGGGATTGCGGAAAGGAGCGACCCATGCGCGACAACAGCTATGACCGGACGATTGAACGGAACTATGTTCAGAAGTGGCGTTTCCTGATCAGGGAGTATGAGGAGGTGAAGGCCGGCCGGTCGTCGGCCTTTGCCACGGTCGGGGCCTTTTACCGCCACCACGGCACCTGCTCGCAGACCTTCCG
>NZ_NPEV01000046.1:0-24000 GCF_003258835.1 Rhodobium orientis
TTCGACACCCCCGAGCACCTGGCCAACGAGCTCATCGAATATATCATCTACTACAACGAGTTCAGGCCCCACCAGGCAATCGGAAACATCCCGCCAAAGACCTTCGCCGAACAAAAGAAAACCGAACAGCCATCACCGAATTCGTGAACTTGCACAATTGCGAGCGAAGCGAAGCAATCCAGTTCGGCGATTGCGATATGAAATGAAACGGATGTTGCGGACCGGTGCCGGAACTGATGGCCATGGCGTCTAGGGCGAGTCAGGCCATACGGGTTGTCCGGAGGGCGCGGCCGGCGGAAGCCGCCGCGCTCTCCGAGCTCGCCATGCGCTCCAAGGCGGTGTGGGGTTACAACGCCGCTTTCATGGACGCCTGCCGCAAGGAGCTGACGGTCCCGGCCGACGCGGTCCGCTGCAACGAGATCTGGCTCTGCGAGATCGGCCGCAACTCCGCCGGTTTCTACGAGCTGATGCCGGACGTCGACAGCGGTCACGGCGAGGTGCGCATGTGTTTCGTCGACCCGAACTTCCTGCGCCGCGGTGTGGGACGCACCATGTGGCGGCATATGGAGGAGCGGGCGCGCCTGTGCGGTCTCAGCCGCCTCGGCCTCGATGCCGATCCCAATGCCGTGCCGTTCTATTCGGCGATGGGCATGGCGGTCACCGGAGAGGCGCCGTCGGGCTCGATCCCCGGCCGGATGCTGCCGCGGATGGAAAAGACGCTCTGAGCGCAGACCCTCTCGGCGGTTGACGGCGGCGAGCGGCCATGCGAGGCAAGCGCAATGCCGCTAAAGCATGTTGCGTTGTTCAGGAAGAACGCAACATGCTTTAGCCGGTTGTTTTTACGCGATTTCTTATCCAAAAAGTCTGTCGACTTTTTGGGAAAGCGCTTTAGCCGTCGCGGAGGGTTCATGCCGGTTCGCATCGCCACCTTCAACGTGGAAAACCTCCTGTCGCGGTTCAGTTTCGAGCAGGAGCTCGATGCGCTGCGCCGGGAGGGCGCGCTCAATCTCCTGGAAATTCCCGACAAGCAGACCTTCATGGATCTGGAAATGGCGCGCCGGGTGGTGACCACCGACGACATGCGCCAGGCGAGCGCGCTCGCCATCCGCGACACCCATGCCGACATCGTCTGCCTGCAGGAGGTGGAGTCCCTGAAGGTGCTGAGGGACTTCGAGAAATTCTACCTGCATCACCTCGCCAATCTCGATTATCCGTGGAAGCGGCTGATCGAGGGCAACGATCGCCGCGGCATCGATGTCGCCGCGCTCGCCAGGCGCGATTACCCGATCATGGCACGCAGCCATGCGGGCCTCACCTTCGACGACCTCGGCGTCTACGACCACGACCTCAATCTTGCCGGCATCAACCGCTCCGACCGGGTGTTCCGCCGCGACTGCCTGGAACTCGACACCCGCGTCGACGGCCGGCCGCTGACCATCTATGTCTGCCATTTCAAGTCGATGGGGTTCCGCCGCGAGCCGGGCATTCCCTATGGCTCGAACAACCCGCGCGACATCACCATGCCGATCCGATGGGCCGAGGCGACGGCGGTCCGGCGCATCATCGAGGACCGGTTCGGCAAGGACGGCGCGGCGCGCGCCAACTGGGTCATCTGCGGCGACCTCAACGACCACGTCTACAAGGAAGGCAACAAGGTCTCGCCGACCGGCGTCGACCCGCTCCTCAACGGCGGTTTTTCGGTCAACCTGATCGAGCGGCTGCAGCCCGGCGAGCGCTGGACCCACTACTATCCGAAAGACAACCACCGCACCCAGCTCGACTATATCCTGGTCTCGCCGGCACTGGCGGCGGCCAATCCGGATGCAAGGCCGGAGATCGTGCGCTCCGGCATGCCTTTCCGGGTGCCGGGCACCGACGGCATCCCGCGCTATCCGCGCACCGGCTGGGCCCGGCCGAAGGCGAGCGACCACTGCCCAATGGCGGTGACGCTGTCGATGGTGTGAGGCGGGAAAACCGGTTCGCGGTTCCGGTTTTTAAATCTAAGGTTGCGTGCTAGGATATCTCTCCGAAAAGGGGAGTTGTCTGCGATGTTTGCCGTCAATCAGCTTGTCGGATTGCTTGCCATGATCGTCGCCGGCGCCATCGGCGGCTATGTCGGGGCGATCCTGTCCCGGCTCAGTCCTCCGGACGACGCCGACGGCACGGCGCTGGCGTCGATCAGCGTCCGGGAGTCCGCCTTTGCCGGGATTGCTGCCGCATTCGTCGTGCCGGTGTTCCTGGCAATCGCCTCCATGGGCGCCCAGCAATCGCTCATCGCCAATGTTTTTCAGCCGATGGCGCTCGATTGCACCGGGGCGCCGGATGCCGGCATCTGCCGGGGGTTCGTGCCCTCGCTCCTTCTTGTCATTGCCTTCTGCATCGTCGTCGGCGCCAGCTATCGCGCCTTTTTCGCCGGCATCAGCAAGCGGTTGCTCGATGCATTGAACGATAAGGTGAAGGACCTCAACCAGGAGGTCGAGAAGCTGGGGGAGGAAGAGGACGTGGAGACACCCACTACCGCCAAGCAACCGCCGAATGCCAAGGTGCTGCCCGATGACGAGAGCGCGGTCCTCAATGCGCTGATCGAAAAACCGCGAACCCGACGCGCGGTCGGAGCCATTGCCATGGAACGGAAAATGCCACCACCCCAAGTCGAGCAGGCACTTTCAAATCTCGTCGGTCTCGGGCTCGCGGAAGAGCTGGCGTCGACGACCAAACCCGGTAGCAAGCGGTTCCGCGTCGATGTCGACGCGTTGTCCTCCCGGGTGACGAAAGACCTGACCACCGACAAGATCTACGTGAAATAGGAGTTCGTTTGCCAAGGCGCGGGATTTCGTCGCCCTTGACCGCGCCGGGCCGCGGCCGCGGTTGCAAATGGCCGGTAATCGGCTAATGGTCGTCGGATTGAGCCCTTCCCCCGTCCGGAGTCCCCATGCCGCGCGCCTATGCCGTCCTCGACGTTTTCACCGACACGCCGCTTGCCGGCAATCCGCTGGCCGTGGTGCAGGGCGCCGAAGGGCTGGAAGACGACCGCATGCAGGCGATCGCGCGCGAGTTCAACCTGTCGGAAACCGTCTTCGTGCTGCCGCCGGAAAATCCGGCCTCTTCGGCCAGGGTGCGCATCTTCACGCCGGCGCAGGAACTGCCCTTTGCCGGCCATCCGACCGTCGGCACGGCGGTGCTGCTGGCCACCGACCGGTTCGGCGGGGACAATGGCGACGTCGATGCCGTCGTCGTGCTGGAGGAAACGGTCGGCCCGGTTCGCTGCGGCGTCCGGCTGCGGAGCGAAAAGCCCGGCTATGCCGAGTTCGACGTGCCGAAGCTGGCCAAGCCCTGCGGCGAGGCGCGGGAGAAGGAGCTGATCGCCGCCGCCCTGTCGCTGGAGCCGCGCGAGATCGGTTTTGAGAACCACAAGCCGAGCATGTTCGACGCCGGCGTGCCCTATACCTTCGTGCCGGTCTCCGGGCTCGACGCCATCGCCCGCGCCCATGCGGTCAACCGGGCCTGGCCGTCCGGCTTCGGCACCGAACAGCACAGCAACGCCTTCCTCTATTGCCGCGAGACGCTGCACCACGACTATTCGTTCCATGCGCGCATGTTCGGCCCGATCTTCGGCATCCGCGAGGACCCGGCCACCGGCTCGGCCGTCGCCGCCTTTGCCGGCGTCGTCAAGGCGTTCGACGGGCTGACCGAGGGCACCCACCTCATCCGCGTGGAGCAGGGCTACGAGATGGGCCGGCCGTCGCTGATCGACCTGGAGGTCGATATTTCCAAGGGCGCGTTGAAGGCGGCGCGGATCGGCGGCAAGGCGGTGATCGTCTCCCGCGGTGAACTGAACGTCTAAGCCGGTTGTTTTTCGAAGAACCGTTCTTGGTTTTGCGTTCATGCGCCACGCAGGCTTGCGGCGCATCAGAGCCGGCGCCCGTTCGGGCTTGCGACGCCTGGCGGCGTCGACCGGGCCACATAAGCATTCTGGGCAAGCGCATCCTCTCTTGCAATCGGGCCGCGATTTCGGATAAAGACGTGTTAACGACCCGGTAACCGGCGTCGGCCAAGCTCTCTCTGAGCTTTGCGCGGATGCGCCGAACCAGACGGAAGACGAAGGACGACTTGATGATCGCCGCTCGGCATACCGAGACTTTTGCGATCGCCGCGCCCCGCCGCGGAACCCTTCCGCTCGCCGGTTCGCTTCTCCTCCTTATCTGCCCCTGAGCGTCGGCAGCCCCGTAACAGGGCGGGCACTTAGGGGATAAGCGCGAAGACCGAAGTTTCCTCACAGCGTTATGAGATAAGTCCGGCCATGAGCGCGTTGCGCCGCCGGGAAAGACGAGAAAGGAACCGCTCCGATGAGCGAATTCACCGTTACCGAGACGAAGGCCAACCACGTCAAGATCTTCGACACGACCCTGCGCGACGGCGAGCAGTCGCCCGGCGCCTCCATGTCCCTGGGCGAGAAGCTGCAGGTCGCCGAGATCCTCGACGGCATGGGTGTCGACGTCATCGAGGCCGGCTTCCCGATCGCCTCCAATGGCGATTTCGAGGCCGTGTCCGAGGTCGCAAAGACCGTTAAGAACGCCGTCGTCTGCGGCCTGGCGCGGGCCGGCGCCAAGGACATCGACCGGGCGGCCGAGGCTATCGTCCATGCCAAGCGGCCGCGCATCCACACCTTCATCTCCACCAGCCCGGTGCACATGAAGTACAAGCTGCAGATGGAGCCCGACGCGGTCTATGAAGCCGTCATCGCCAGCGTCACACGCGCGCGCAACCACACCGACGACGTGGAATGGAGCGCGGAGGACGGCACGCGGACGGATTTCGATTTCCTGTGCCGCTGCACGGAAGCCGCCATCAAGGCCGGCGCCACCACCATCAACATTCCCGACACCGTCGGCTATTCGGTGCCGGAGGAATATTACGCGCTGTTCCAGAGCCTGATGGAGCGCGTTCCGGGCGCCGACACCGTCACCTTCTCCACCCATTGCCACAACGACCTCGGCATGGCCGTCGCCAATTCGCTGGCCGGCGTCAACGCCGGCGCGCGGCAGATCGAATGCACCATCAACGGCATCGGCGAGCGGGCCGGCAACGCGGCGCTGGAAGAGATCGTGATGGCGATCAAGACGCGCGGCGACAAGCTGCCCTACTGGACCTCGATCGACAGCACGTACCTGACCCGCGCGTCCAAGCTGGTCTCGGCCGTGACCTCGTTCCCGGTGCAGTACAACAAGGCGATCGTCGGCAAGAACGCCTTTGCGCACGAGTCCGGCATCCACCAGGACGGCATGCTGAAGCACACCGAGACCTACGAGATCATGACGCCGGAATCGGTTGGCGTCGCCGCGACCTCGCTGGTCATGGGCAAGCATTCCGGCCGCCATGCCTTCCGCGAGAAGCTGAAGGAGCTGGGCTACGAGATGGGCGACAACGCCTTCGCGGACGCCTTCAAGCGCTTCAAGGCGCTGGCCGACAAGAAGAAGCACGTCTATGACGAGGACATCGAGGCTCTGGTCGACGACGAGATCGGCACCGCCGACGACGGCATCAAGGTGATGGCGCTGACGGTGATCGCCGGCTCCATGGGCCCGCAGATGGCGACCCTGACGCTCGATATCGACGGCGAGCACCGCACGGTGCAGGCGATGGGCAACGGGCCGGTCGACGCCACCTTCAACGCCATCAAGGAGATGGTGCCGCACGACGCCAAGCTGCAGCTCTACCAGGTGCATGCGGTGACCGAGGGCACGGACGCCCAGGCTGAGGTCTCGGTCAAGCTGGAAGAGAACGGCAAGACGGTGATCGGCCGCGGCGCCGATCCGGACACCCTGGTCTCCTCGGCCCGCGCCTATGTGCACGCCCTCAACAAGCTGATCACCAAGCGCGAGCGCACCAAGCCGGAAGCCCTGAAGGCGGGGTAGTTGGCGGCGCTTATTCGCGCACTTGCGACAGGACACAAAGGTCGGTCCGGACATTCCGGGCCGGCTTTTTTATGTTGTGCTCGTCCAGCGCAACAGATGGCTGGCGCAGGTGCGACAGTCGGTGCTGCCGAAGCCGGGCACCGGCACGTCGATGTTGCCGGACTCCGAGAGCTTCGCGACGAGGGCGCATTCGTCGCCATCCGGGACCGCGATGGCCGCAGTGCCGGCGGCGGCGACGGTGAGGGTGTCGATGTGCCAGCGCAGGGTCTTTTCCCGGCGCAAATGGCGGGCGAGCCTTGCGGCGATGCCGCCGGGGCCGCGGGCGCTGCCGCAATAGAGATACCAGCCGGGGGGAAGCGTCGCCTCGCCGAAGCGGGCGGGAAGGGCGGCCGGTTCGGCAAGCCCGAGGACCAGCACATAGGCGCCGGGTACGCGGGGTAGCTGGAGCCCTTCGCCACCGCCTTCCTTGCCGCGAACGACCCGTGCGCCGAGCCCGGCGCGGGCAAGCAGGCGGTGAAGATCGGGCGGAACCATCAGCGCGGACATGGCAACAGTGTTAGCCGCAAAATCCATAGCCGGAAACGGTTGCCAAACGAAATGATCGTCCCTATAAAGCGCCGGTGCGGCGCGATTGGTGGCCGCATTCCTGGCATTCAGGGCGCATAGCTCAGTTGGTAGAGCAGCTGACTCTTAATCAGCGGGTCCAAGGTTCGAGTCCTTGTGCGCCCACCAATATTTTAGTGGATTAGCTGACCCCGGTTGGTCGAGCTGTTTGCTTCACCAATTCCACTCAGTGGGGTCGCGTCCCACCATCGGCCGTTCCCGGATAATCGCCACGCGTTGTTTAAATGCGTTCGATGAATGGCACATCTCGCCAATCATCTTGTGGCGCATCTCAAACAATGCGCCTTATCACTTCAAGAAGACTACGCTCCCTTTCGCCTCTCCCCGAATGTACCATTCCTTCGCCGAAAAAGCCGTGGCGAATGCTAGCGCCTGATTCTGGGGGACGAATATAAAAGGCAGAGGCGTGTGGCTTCTGCCGGAATACTGGCCTTCTCGACAACGGAATTGTTCGTGTTTGCCCTGATATCGCGAACCTCAAAGGCCTTCTTGGCAGTCAAATGCTCAAACTGAGCAGCGTAACAACGGTCAAAAATCCGCGCGTCTGAACCAAAATAAATGGCTGCGGCGATGGCCGCCGACCCGACCAGAATCGCTCCAGGAATCGCCAGTTTATCCATTCTCCCGCATCGCCTTTGTCTCAGAAAACAAACATTGTGAGGCTTCCGGTTGCTGTGTCAATTTAAGGTTTTGATGCCGGTATGGGGAGTTAGGTATTGAGGCCGTCCACCAGTTCCGCCTTATTCACGACAGCGCTACTTATCTTTGCAGGACGAAAAAAATCGGCGCTGTTCTTACTGCAATATTTGTTCTTTTTGCCTTTCGAGCCATGGCGTTGCCGCCGGAGGTAGAAGGGCGGTTTTTCTTGAACCAAGCCGCCTGCGACGACTACAAGAAATACGGTGAGGTTGATGGGCCGGGGGCCATTGATATCACCCGGACCCGCGTCGAAGGGTGGGAGTTTTCCGGCGTGATCATCGGACGACACATAGACGCCAACGATTCGGTTTTTCTGCTCGTTGATTTTTCCAACGACGTTTGGCGCTCCGGGATTGGCGCTCCCTGGGACATCGTTCGCTTCAGGCGCGAAGGCCAAAGCACTATGATCAGGTTCAACGAACGGGTCGAGGAGAGGCTAATTTCCGCTTCCGATTGTCTGCCGCCAAGGGATCGATCATAGCGCCGGGAGGGAAAAGATGAGCAAGAAAGCATTCGGCCAGATTGAAGAGGGTTTGAATGAGGCCCTTGCCGTCGCTCGCGGCGAGGCCGGTTCCTTTCGACTCCACGTGCCCTCCGAGATCTGCATCGAGGCGATCTGGGACGGCGAGGCCAAGGTCTGGGTCGCGACCAGCGAGAATTTGCCGGGCCTTGTCGCCGAAGCCGAGACGATCGAAAAGCTGGAAGACACGCTCTCGCGAATGATCGCCGATCTTCTGGGCGGCGACGGTCCGGGCGAAATCGTCGTTCGTATCCGTGCGGAATGCTCGAAGACGCTGCGTCTCGCCGGCTGACGGATGTCCAACGCCGTCCTCACGCAGGCCGGGCTTCCGAAACAGTTCTGAGGATTGACGGCGTTACGCGCCGCCCCGCTCCCGCTCCACCTTCTGCCGCCGGACCCTCGTGAAACTCATGGAAATATGCGAGCGGCGGATGTGGCCGGCGGCGGAGAGGTCGCCGATTTCCACGGCGGCCGCGACGTCGGCCACCTCGCGGGCAAAGATCTCGACCTCCTCGACAAGGTCCATCTGGGAGATGGAGCGCAGCCAGATGCGGGAGGTCTGGTAGTAGAGCCGTTCGGAAATCTCCCTTAGCGGCTCGCTCGCCGTCAGCCGCATCAGGGCATGGAAGAAATCCATATTGATCTCGGCGAACGCGCGCGGCCGCGGATCGTTGACGAGGGCGCAGCTCCGGGTCTTCAAATCGCGGAACAATTGCACGGTCTCGCCGGTCGGCGGCACCGGCGACAGGTGGCCGACCATCTCGGCCAGTTCCATGCGCAACTGGTAGACCTGCTGTAGCTCTTCCACGTCGACGTCGGTGACGAGGGTGCCGACGCTTTGCACCGACCGTAAGAGGCCTTCCGCCTCCAGCCAGCCGAGCACACGGCGCAGCGGCGTGCGGCTGATGCCGAACTCCTCGGCAAGGTCCGCCTCGCGCAGCCTTGTGCCCGGCGGATAGTCTAGCAGGCATATGCGGTTGCGCAGTTCGATATGCAGGCGCTCGAAGCGCTCGCGGGCGCCGCCGACGGGCCGAAGCGCGGGGCCGGCATCGGCGAGCGGGGCGTCGGCCGGCGCCAACTCCTCCGGCACCGGTAGGTCGTCGTCGGTGTGCTCGGGATTGTCCTTGGTCATTCGGCAATCAGCCTCGGTTCGAGCCCCCGCAGCATGGCAAGGCAGCTTTCAAGCTGATTGAGGCTGACGAATTCGTCGGGCTTATGGGCCTGTTCCACCGAGCCCGGGCCGCAGACGACGGCGGACATACCGAGTTCCTGGAAGAGGCCGGCCTCGGTGCCGAAGGCAATGACGTCGACCTCGTTCGATCCGGTCAGTTCGGAGACGATGCGCAGGGCCTCGTTGTCGTCACAGGGCTCCAGGCCGACGACCTCGCCGATGACGTGGGTGAAGACGTCGGCGTCCGGCGAGACGGCGCGCATCTCCGGCAACAGGGTGTCGTTGACATAGGCGTCGATGGCGGCGCGCAGGCGGACCCGGTCTTCCGCGCGCACCGGGCGCATCTCCCAGTCGACGGTGCAAAGGCCGGGAATGACGTTGTGGGCGACGCCGCCGGCGATGCGGCCGATCTGCAGGCTGGTCCAGGGCGGATCGAAGCGGCTGCCGGGCGGCGCCCATCGCTTCATGTCCTCGCGCAGCTCCATCAGCTTGGCGACATAACGCACGGCGTATTCGACGGCGTTGACGCCGTGGTCGGGCATCGAGCCGTGGCCTTCGAGGCCGGTGAAGGTGGTGGTGTATTCGCAGCAGCCCTTGTGGCCCTCGACGATGCGCATTTCCGTCGGCTCGCCGATGATGACGACCGAGGGCCGGGTCTCCATGCGGCCCATCTCGTCGACCAGATGCCGGGCGCCGAGGCAGCCGACCTCCTCGTCATAGGTGAAGATGAAATGCAGCGGGCGGGAGAGAGGACGTTCGGCAAAGAGCGGGGCGACGGCGAGGGAGGCGGCAATGAACCCCTTCATGTCGCAGGTACCGCGGCCGTAGAGGCGGCCGTTCTCCTCGCGCAGTTCGAACGGGTCCGACGTCCAGTCCTGGTCGGCGACCGGCACCACGTCGGAATGGCCAGAAAGGGCGATGCCGCCGTCCTCCTCCGGGCCGAGGCTGGCGATCAGGTTGGCCTTATGGCCGGTCTCGTCGAGGATCACCGAGGTGCGGGCGCCGAGCGCGCCGAGATGGTCGGCGGCATAGGCGATGAGTTCCAGGTTGCTGTCGGCGGAGACGGTCGGAAAGGCGATGAGGTCGCAAAGGATGTCCCGCGTGTCGTCGATCAGGGCCATTTCGGGCTCAATCCTTTACGAAGAGCTCGCGCGGCCGGTTGCACAGGCACTCGGCCGGCCCTTCCGGCTTGATCAGGATGCTTTCGGTGATTTCCAGGCCCCAGTCGTTCATCCAAAGACCCGGCATGAAATGGAAGGTCATGCCAGGCTCCAGCACGGTGTCGTCCTCCACGCGGATGGAAATGGTGCGCTCGCCCCAGTCGGGCGGGTAGGAGAGGCCGATCGGATAGCCGGCGCGCGCGGCGCGGTCGATGCCGGCGCGGGCGAGCGGCGCGCCGAGGGCGCGGGCGATGTCGGAAGCGGTATTGCCGGGCCGGGCGGCGTCCAGCCCCGCATTGAGGCCCTCCACGAGGGCGGCTTCGGCGTCTTTCATGAATTGCGGCGGGGTGCCGAGGAAGACGGTGCGGCAGAACGGGGCGTGGTAGCGCCGGTAGCAGCCGGCGATCTCGAAGAAGGTGGCAGTACCCGTCTCGAAGGTGCGGCCGTCCCAGGTCAGGTGCGGGGCGGCGGCGTCCGATCCGCTCGGCAGCAGGGGTACGATCGCCGGATAGTCGCCCCAATCATCGTCCATGCCGCGCACGGCGTCGGCGTGGATCTGGGCGACCATGTTGTTCTTTTTCATGCCTGGCTCGATGCGCTCCAGGATGCCGTCGACGATGCGCTCCGAAATGCGCGCGGCGCGGCGCATGAAGACGATCTCCTCGTCCGACTTGACGGCGCGCTGCCAGTTGACGAGGGCGGTGGCGTCGACAAGATCGGCATCCGGCAGTTCCGACTGCAAAACCAAATAGGCCTTGGCCGAAAAGTAATAGTTTTCAAGCTCAAGGCCGAGGCGCTTGTCGCCGTAGCCGCGGTCGCGGACGAGCGCGGCAAGGGTCTCCATCGGATGGCAATGCACCGACTGGACGTAGTGGTCGGGATAGCGCGCGACCCGGTCGTCCGCCATCCAGCAGGTGCGTACCGCGCCGTTGGCGTCCTGGCTGCGGCCCCACCAGATCGGATCCTCGTCGTGGAACACCAGAACGCCCTGGTGGACGTAGAACGACCAGCCGTCATAGCCGGTCAGCCAGGCCATGTTGGACGGGTCCTCGACGAACAGGACGTCGATGTCGGCGGCGGCCATGGCGCTGCGGACCTTTTTGAGGCGCCGATCGTATTCGGATGACGAGAAGGGGAGCTGGGCGGCCGGCATCGGCGGTTTCCTTGCACTGCACAAGAGACAAGCGGCTGCCTGATTTGTACACAGCCGACTGCCTCGGTGAATAGCGAAAAATGCTTTCGGGCCGATTTCCGTGAAGAAAATCAAGCCCGCCCGTTGACTCCTCGCGCTGGGAGGGCATGCTGTACACAACAAACCTATCCAGAACACTACGCATACCAAACAGAGGGAAACGGAGCACCAGATGAAGAGCATCTTCCTGAAAGGCGTTGCCGCAGCTTCCATGGCCATCGCCGCGTTCGCGACGGTGCCGGCCAAGGCCGGTCCGCTGATGGACCGGATCGAGGCGGGCGAGTCGGTCCGTATCGGTTTCGCAAACGAAATTCCCTGGGCCTATCCGGGCGAGAACAACAAGCCGCTCGGCTTTGCCAACGCCTTCACCATCGGCGTCCTGAACAGCATGGGCTATGAGAACATCGAGCCGGTCGTCACCGAATGGGGCGGGTTGATCCCGGGCCTGAAGGCCAATCGCTTCGACGTCATCACCGGCGGCATGTACATCCTAAAGAGCCGCTGCGAGAACATCGCGTTCTCCGATCCGATGGGCAAGTTCGGCGATGCCTTCATCGTGCCGAAGGGCAACCCAAAGGGCATCAGCAACTACCAGGACATCAAGGAGAAGGGCGCCGTGTTCGTCACCGGCGCCGGCTACAACTCCATTGAAGCGGCCAAGAAGGAAGGCGTTCCGGATTCCAACGTCATGGCCGTTCCGGGGCCGACCGAGATCCTCGCTGCGGTCCGTGCCGGCCGTGCCGATGCCGGCGGCGTCACCTACTTCACCGCGCTGAACCTGGCCAAGGAAGCGGACGACATCGAGGTCACCGATCCGTCCAAGCTGCCGGACTGGACGCTCAACTGGGTCGGCATCGGCTTCCGCGACGCCGACAAGGACTTCCTTGAGAAGTTCAACGAGGCGGAGGCCAAGTATCTCGGCTCGGAGCAGATGATGAAGGACGTTGCCGAATACGGCTACACCAAGTCCCAGCTTCCGGGCGACAAGACCACCGAGTGGGTCTGCAACAACCGCTGATCGGCGATCGCGAATACCGAACAGGACGGGCGGCCGCTGAAGGCGCGTCGCCCGTCCGCCGTGCCGGCAGCCGCCGGCGCGTTTCCCCGGTTCATTCCACTCGGATAGGCGGCCATGAGCTATTTCGAGTATCTCGCCGAATTCGGTCCGCGCTTTGTCGACGGCACCATCATCACCGCGCTGCAGACGGTGCTCGCTGCCGTGCTGGCGATCTTCATCGCCTTCGTCGCCGGGTTGATGCGGATGTCGCCGAACCCGCTGATCCGGGGCATCGCCACCGTCTATATCGAGATCTTCCGCGGCACGTCGCTGCTGGTCCAGCTCTACTGGATCTTCTTCGTGCTGCCGCTGTTCGGCATCACCCTTGAAAAGTTCACCGCCGGCTTCGTCGCCGTCGGGATGAATCTCGGCGCCTATGGCGCGGAGCTGGTGCGCGGCGGCATCCTGTCGGTGCCGCGCGGCCAGTGGGAAGCGGCGCTCGCCCTCAACATGTCGCCGACCAAGCGGATGATCCGGATCATCTTCCCGCAGGCGCTGCTCAACATGCTGCCGCCCTGGGGCAACCTCCTCATCGAACTGCTGAAGGGCACGGCGCTGGTCTCGCTGATCTCGGTCTCCGACCTGATGTTCGAGGCCAAGCAGATCAACAGCACCACGTTCCTGTCCATCCAGGCCTTCGGCACGGCGCTGGTCATCTATTACGTGATGGCCCGGTTCGCGATCACGCCGTTCATGCGCTGGCTGGAACGGTTCATGTCCCGCAAGCTGGGGAGGGCCTGAGGTTATGGGTTTCGACTGGCGCTGGGACTTCACCTTCGAGATCCTGCCGCGGCTCCTGCTGGCGACGCTCAACACGCTGCTCGCGGCCGGTCTCGGCTATGCCATCGCGGTCGTCCTCGGCCTGGTGCTGGCGCTCGCCCAGAGGACGCCGTCGCGGGTGTTGACCCGGGCCGTGCGCGAGGTCGTGGAGTTCATCCGCTCCACGCCGCTCGTCCTGCAGATCTTCTTCGTCTATTACGTCGGCCCGCAGTTCGGGATCCGGCTGTCGCCGTGGACAAGCGGCATGATCGCCATCGGCCTGCACTACGCGTCCTATCTCTCCGAGGTCTATCGCGGCGGGCTGGAGAGCGTGCCGAAGGGCCAGTGGGAGGCGGCGCGGGCGCTCAATTTCAGCACCGCGCGGACCTATTTCCGCATCATCATTCCGCAGGCGCTGCCGCCCTCGCTCGCCGGCATGGGCAACTATCTCGTCGGCATCTTCAAGGACACGCCGATGCTGTCCGTCATCGGCGTTGCGGAACTCATGCATACGGCCAACGCCATCGGCTCGGAGAGCTACCGTTTCCTCGAGCCCTACACGCTGGTCGGCGTCATCTTCCTCCTCATTTCGCTGCCAACCGCCGCCTTGATCCGGGTCTTTGAGTCCTGGGTGCGCAAGAAACTCGGGTTGATCTGATGTCAGAAGACATGTCTGCCTATCCCCTCCGGCTGGAAGGGGACGACGTGCCGATGGTCCGGTTCATGAACGTCACCAAGAGCTACGGGGCGCTGGTCGTGCTCGATTCGCTCGACCTCGATGTCGCCGCCGGCGAAATGGTCTCCGTCATCGGGCCGTCCGGCTCCGGCAAGACCACCGTCCTGCGCATGCTGATGACGCTGGAGACGATCAATGGCGGCGTCATCTATGTGGACGGCCAGCCGCTCACGCACATGGAAAAGAACGGCGTGCTGGTGCCGGCCTCGGAGAAACACCTGCGCAAGATGCGCGCCGACATCGGCATGTGCTTCCAGCACTTCAACCTGTTCCCGCACATGACGGCCGTTGAGAACTGCATGGAGGCGCCGGTGCACGTGCTCGGGCTTTCCAAGAAGGAGGCCCGCGAGCGCTCGCTCGAACTCCTGCAGATGGTCGGGCTGGAAGACAAGGTCGACCAGCATCCGTCGCGGCTTTCCGGCGGCCAGCAGCAGCGCGTGGCGATCGCCCGGGCGCTGGCCATGCGGCCGAAGGTAATGCTGTTCGACGAGGTGACCTCGGCGCTCGACCCGGAGGTCATCGGCGAAGTCACCAACGTCATCCGCGAGCTGGTCGACAAGCACAATCTCACCATGCTGATGGTCACCCACCAGATGGGCTTTGCCAAGGAAATCTCCGACCGCGTCTGCTTCTTCTTCGGCGGCAAGATCGAGGAGCAGGGCAGTCCCGACGAGCTCTTCGGAAACCCGCAGAAGGAACGCACCCAGCAATTCCTTTCCGCGGTCATGGAGGCGGGATGAGCGTCTGCCTTGCGGACATCCTCGCCGCAAGAAAGAGGATTTCCGGAACCGTCATCCGCACCCCGCTCGTTCCCTCGCCGCATCTTTCCGGCCTTGCCGGCCACGACTTCCTCCTCAAGCTGGAAAACACCCAGCCGATCGGCGCCTTCAAACTGCGCGGCGCGGTCAACGCGATCTTCGGCCTTTCTGACGATGTCGCCGGCGTCACCTGCTGTTCCACCGGAAACCACGGTCGCGGCGTCGCCTATGCGGCGCGCGCGCGCGGCATCCGCGCCGTCATCTGCATGTCGTCGCTGGTGCCGCAGACCAAGGTGGACGGCATCAGGGCGCTCGGCGCGGAGGTGCGCATCGTCGGCCGGAGCCAGGACGAGGCCCTTGAGGAAAGCCTCCGGCTCTGCCGGGAGGAGGGGCTGACGGAGATATCGCCCTTCGACGATCCGCTGGTGATCGCCGGCCAGGGGACCATCGGGCTGGAGCTGATGGAGGATCGGCCGGACCTCGACATGGTGCTGGTGCCGCTGTCCGGCGGCGGCCTTGCCGGCGGCATCGCGCTGGCGGTGAAGACCGCGAACCCCAAGGCGCGGGTGATCGGCGTTTCCATGGATCGCGGGGCGGCGATGCACGCCTCGATCAAGGCCGGGCATCCGGTGGAGGTGGAGGAAGTGGCGAGCCTTGCCGACTCCCTCGGCGGCGGCATCGGGCTTGAGAACAAGCTTTCCTTCGCGCTCTGCCGGGATCTCCTGGACGACGTGGTCCTGGTTACCGAAGAAGAGATCTACCGGGCGATGCAGACGCTCTATTATGAGGATCGTCTGGTGGCGGAGGGTGCCTGCGTCGTCGGCATCGCAGCGCTGCAGGCCGGCAAGCTGCCGAAGGCGGAGGGGCCGGTCGCCACCGTCATCACCGGGCGCAATGTGGACATGCAGGTTTTTACCCGGGTCGTCCTAGGTGCCGACGTGACGCTCGGCGATCTCACCATCGAGGGGATGCCCTATGGCGCATGACATCCTCGTCGTCACCGAGGCGGACCTTCGAGGCGCCGTGACCCTCGACCTCACCGCCGTCGATGTCGTGGAAAAGGCGTTCGCGGCGCTGGCGACGGGCTCCGTCGTGATGCCGCCGATCCTTTCCATGGCGATCCCCGAGGCGAATGGCGAGGTCGACGTCAAGACGGCCTATATCCCCGGCTTCGACGGTTTCGCCATCAAGGTCAGCCCCGGCTTCTTCGATAATCCGGCGCTCGGGCTGCCGAGCCTCAGCGGGCTGATGATCCTCTTTTCCGCCAGGACCGGCCTCGTCGAGGCGCTCTTTCTCGACAACGGCTATCTCACCGACATTCGCACGGCCGCGGCCGGTGCCGTTGCCGCACGGCATATGGCGCCGGAAGAGGTGACGACCGCCGGCGTCCTCGGCACCGGCGTGCAGGCGCGGTTGCAGATCAAGGCAGCCCGGCTGGTGCGGCCGTTCAGCCGCGTGCTGGTCTGGGGCCGCGATCCGGTCAAGGCGGCCGACTACGCGACCGACCTCGCCGCCGATCTAGGCATCGAGGTGCGTGCCGTCGACGACCCGGCAAAGCTCGTTGCGGAGAGCCAGCTCGTCGTCACGACGACGCCGGCCAGGGAGCCGATCCTTTCCGCCGACTGGCTGCATCCGGGCCTTCACATCACCGCGATGGGCTCCGACCAGGGCGAGAAGAACGAGATCGACCCGAGGGCGCTCGTCGCCGCCGATGCCTATATCTGCGACCGGCTCAGCCAGTGCGAGGCGCTCGGCGAGTTGCGCTCCGCGATTGCCGCCGGGCTCTGGACGGGTTCGATGCCGGCCGAACTCGGCGCCGTCGTTTCCGGTGAGGTTGTCGCGCGCAAGAAACCTTCCGACGTTACCATCTGCGACCTTACGGGCACCGGGGCGCAGGACACGGCGATCGCCACCCACGCGCGGGCGGTCGCGCTTGCATCCTCCATCGGAACGGGGATTTCGGCATGAAGATCGGCGTCTATCAATGCGCGGCCGGCGGGCGCTCCCAGGAGGAACGGCTGGCATGCCTTGCCGAGGCGCTCGGCGACGACGGTCCCGACATCGTCGTCTGCCCGGAGCTTTTTTCGTCGGGCTACAATATCGGCGACGATCTTTTGCGGCTTGCCGAGCCGGTCGAGGGGCCGTTCTTTCAGGAGATCGCGAAGCTGACGGCAAAGAGCGGGTCGCTGATCGTCTATGGCTATCCGGAAAAGCTGGAGGGCGAGCTCTACAACGCGGCCGCCGCGGTCTCGCCGGAAGGTGTCCTCATCGCCAACCACCGCAAGCAGGCGAATTCGCCGAACAGCTTCGAGACGGCCTATTTTTCCACCGGCAAGCGGCCGACGGCGTTCACCTACAAGGGCGTCCGCGTGGCGCTCGTCATCTGCTACGAGGTCGAGTTCCCGGAAACGGTGCGGGCCGCCGCCCAGGCGGGTGCCCAACTGGTGCTGGCGCCGACGGCGCTGGTCGATCGCTGGGAAGTGGTGGCGACGAAGATGATCCCGACCCGGGCCTTCGAGAACGGCATCTATCTCGCCTACGCCAATCACGGCGGCAGCGAGAACGGCTTTTCCTACTACGGCGGCAGCCGCATCGTCGCGCCGGACGGCACGGAGCCGGCCGTTGCCGGCAGTGGCGAGGACCTGATCGTCGCGGAGTTCGATGCCGAACGGGTCAGGGCCGCGCAGGAGCGGCTTCCCTATCTGAAGGACGTTTCCGGGCTGGAGCTTTCCGCGTCCGGCAAGCACGAGGCCGCCAATGTACGCAAACCCGTTTTCTGACCAGGAACTGGAGGCCCGGCTGACGCGGGTGAGGGCCAAGATGGCCGAGCGGGACCTCGACCTTGCGCTCTTCTCCACGCCGGAGAACATCTTCTATCTCACCGGCCTCGACCACTGGGGCTATTTCGCGCCGCACCTTTTGATCGTGCCCGCAGAGGGTGACATGACGCTGGTCACCCGCGCCATGGAGCGGGTGACCATCGAGCACCAGGTGCGCAATGCGCTGTTCGAGGGCCACAGCGACAGCGAGACGGCGGCCGACATGGCCGTGCGGCACCTGAGGGCGCGCTCGACTGCCAAGACGCGGCAGCAGCAGGCACTGGTGGAGACCGAGCAGGTGATTGACGCGCTGCCGGGCGTCTCGCGCCGCATTGGCGTGGAGACCTGGTCGTCGGGCCATTCCTACGGCTTCGGCGCGGCGCTCAGGGACAATGTCGAGCACGCGGAATGGACCGACATCACCGGCCTGGCCGACGAATTGCGGCTTGTGAAGTCGCCCGAAGAGCAGGAGATCATGCGGCGGGCCGCCGCCGCCTCCGACGCCGGTACCGCCGCTGCCATCGCCGCCATCCATGACGGCGCGGCGGAAGCCGATGTGGCGGCCGAATGCATTGCCGCGATGACGCGGGCGGGCGGCACGCCGCCGGGCTTCGGCCCGTTCATCCGGCCGGAGGCGCGCATGGCCGAGGAGCACACTTCCTGGGGCGATGGCGTCTATCGCAAGGGCGAGCGCGTGTTCCTGGAGGTCGCCGGCTGCGTCGCCCGCTACAACGCGCCCCAGGGCCGGCTCGTCAATATCGGCAGCATTCCGGACGAGGACGCGGAGATGGCCGAGATCTCCAAGGACGCGCTCGATGCGATCCTGACGGGCTTGAAGCCCGGCGTTCGCGCCCGCGATGTCTACGACGCCTGGCAAAAGGTCGTCGACGAGGCCGGCATGCCGCATTACCGGCGCCACCATTGCGGCTATCTCGTCGGCATCGGCTTTCCGCCGTCCTGGACCGGCGGCAACAAGGTCACCGGGCTGCGGCATGATTCCGATCTCGAAATCCTGGAGGGCATGACCTTCCATGCCATGTCCTGGTTCACCGAGACCGGCCGCGGCAATTTCTTCGTTTCGAACACGGTGCTGCTTGGCCCGAATGGCGCCGAAGTGCTGACGAAGACGCCGGCCGGGCCGACTGTGGTGTGAGGATAGCTTTCGCTGGCTAATTTTTCTCGGGCGTGAGGTCCAGCGTCACCTTCGGCGGTAGCGTCACGTTCGGCTTCGCCCCCTTCAGGGCCTTCAGCAACAGGCCGACCGTGGTGCCGTTGTGGAGGACGGCGGTGGTGATCGGGGACAGCCAGCCGGCGAGGGCGCCGGCGAGGATGCCGGTGTTGATGCCGGCGGCGAGCTTGAAGTTGGTGTCGACCAGCTTCATCGTCTGGCGCGAGATGTCGATGGAGGCGGCCAGCAGTTCCAACCGGTCCTCAAGCAGCACCACGTCGGCCGAGGCGCGGGCGATCTCTGCGCCGCGCGGCATGGCGATGCCGACATCGGCGGTGACGAGCGCCGGGCCGTCATTCACCCCGTCGCCGACGAAGGCGACCTTGTGGCCGTCGGCCTGCAGCGCCTCGATGACGTCGGCCTTGCCCTCCGGCTCCATGCCGGCATGGACCTCGGTGATGCCGAGGTCTTTGGCGAGCGCTGCCGCCTTCACCTCGTTGTCGCCGGTCAGCATGACGATACGCCTGATGCCGAGCTCGCGCAGGCGGGCGACCTCGCGGGCGGCGCTGGCGCGGACCCGGTCCTCCAGGCCGATGACGCCGAGCGGGGCGCCGTCGGCGGCGACGTAGAGCAGGGTCTTGCCCTCCTTCGACAGCCGCTCGATGGTCTCGTCGTAAGGCGCGAACGAGATGTTCTCGTGGTCTTCCAGGAAGTGGCGGCTGCCGATCTGGATGTCGCCCGCCCCGCGCACCTTGCAGCGCATGCCGTGGGCGACGAGGTAGTCGACCTCGCCGTGGTCGATATGGTTGAACTTGTCCTCGTTGGCGCGGCGCACGATCGCCTCGGCGACCGGGTGGTGGGCGTGCTCCTCGATCGAGGCGGTCATCGCCAGCAGCCGCTTCGGGCTCCAGTGCTCGGGCTCGAAGACGAGGACGTCGACGACCTGCAGTTCGGAGTGGGTGAGGGTGCCGGTCTTGTCGAAGACGAAGGCATCGACGCCGGAAAGCTGTTCGATGGTCTGGCCGCCCTTGATGAGCAGGCCGGAGGTCGCGGCGTTGTACATGCCGGACTTGAAGGCGAGCGGCGTGCCGAGCTTGATGGCGCAGGAATAGTCGACGAGGAGCACCGATTCCAGCCGGGTTAGGTCGCGGGTCAGCGAATAGACGGCCGCGCCCGTGCCGAGGGTCAGGTAGACGCGCTTGTCGGCAAGGGCGGCGGAGACGCGCTGGGTTTCCGAGGTCTGGTCGAGGGCCTGCTCGATGAATTTGGAGACGCGGGCCGTCGTCGTCTCCTCGCCGACATGGCGGGCCTCGATGGTGAGCCGCCCGTCTTCCACCACCGAGCCGGCGATCACCCGGTCCATTGGTTCCTTGCGCACCGGCTCGGACTCGCCGGTGATGGAGGCCTGGTTGACGAAGGCGTTGCCGCGCAGTACCAGGCCGTCGACCGGGATGCGCTCGCCGACGCCGACGACGACGCGGTCGTTTTCCCGGATCTCGGCCTCCGAGACGCGTTTCAGCTTGCCGCCCTTCTCGACCCAGGCCGCGACCGGCTCGGGCCGCAGGAGCTGGCGCAGCATGTCGTCGGATTTCTGCGCCGTGGTGCTTTCCACATAGCCGGCGAGCTTCAGCAGGAACTCGGTGGTGTTGGCGGTGAGGTATTCGCCCTTCGCCGCCGTGAGGCCGATGGCGAGGGCATCGAGGGTTTCCACCTTGATGCCGCGGGTGACGGCGGCGGCACCGTTGGCGAGGGTGCCGGAAATGTTGAGGAAGGTGAGGGCGGCTTTCGCCGTCGGCCCCAGGAACGGCAGCAGCGCGATGAGGGCGCCGTTGGCGATCAGAGGGGCAAGGTCGGCGACCTCGGAGGGCCGGCCGGATACGGCCTTCGGCATGGTCTCGCCGGAAAGGCCCTTCAGGCGCTTAAGGAGCGCGTCGCGGACCTCGCTTCGGCCGTCATAGGCGATGACGAGGCTGGCGGCGCGGTCGTTGATGCGCACGCTGGAAACGCCGTCTTCCGATTCCAGCATGACCTGCAGGAAGCCGAAATTGACCCGCCGGTCCTTCAGCAGCGGCAGCTTCAAGCGCAGCCGTCGCGGCGTCTCGTGGACGACGCGCAGGCCATTGGCACCCGTCGCGGGCGGGGGAGAGACCGCGTTCATAGGGCGAGCCTTCCGATGCTCGGATCGGGGCCGGAGATCAGTCCGAGCCCTTTTCCGCCTGGACCTCTGCTTCGGCGTCGCGGAAGCGCTCCTTGACCTCCTCGATGCCGCCCTGCAGGAAATCCCAGGCCCGGACCGAGCCCTTGATGACGGCGTGCTGGACCTTGGGGTTGGTGAGGACATAGGCGGCGGCAGCCCCGATCAGCGCGCCCTTGATGAAGCGCTCCGTGGAGGGCGAGAACATCGTCGATTGCTGCGGGGGCATGGCGCCGTAGCCGGTGCCCTGCGGGTAGCCATAGCCCTGCGGTGCCTGCGGATAGGCCGCGTAGCCGACGGCGCCGCCGGCGAGCGGATAGCCGCCCTGGGGCATGGCGCCCTGGCCTTGCGCGCCCTGCTGGCCGCCATACATCTGGCCGGCCTGGGCCCACTGGCCCTGACCCGGATAGGCGCCGCCCTGCGGATTGCCCTGATTGCTCATTTTTCGTCACCCGTTTTCTCGTTGGCGGATTTCGCCAGGTAATACATGACCGCGGCGCCGGTGGCGGCGGCAGCCGCCGTCGGCAGGGCCCCGCTGCCGCCGAGCGCGCGGGCCGCCGCATCGGCAACGGCCGCCGCGGCGCCGGCGAAGAAGGCCGTGCGCGCGGTGTCGGCGACGGCTTCCTGGCGCGTCATCGTGCCGGCGCGGTAGGCCGGGATGTTGCGGGCGGCAGCGCCCGCCCCGCCGACCATGACGCCGATGGTGCCGGCGCGAAGGGCGGGATAGGCCGGCCGCATCTGAGGGCCGAAATAGGCTCGCGGATAAGTGCCGTGCATCGGCGTCTACTCCTTGCTCTTCTCGTCGGTGGTCTCGGTCGCGTCGTCGTCGGATTTGGAGCCGAAGGCGCCGAAGATCGCCTTCTTGACGTCGTCATTGGTGAGAATGAGCACGGCAGCGGCGCCGACGGCGGCGCCCTTCAGGAAGTCGCCATTGCTGAAATCGATGTAGCGCGACAGCGCGGCGAGCGGATTGCCGCCATTGGTCAGCTCGTTGAGGAGGTTGTGCATGCCGGTCGGGCCCGAATTGTTGGCTTGGGCGCCGCCTTGTGCTCCCTGGCCGCCGCCATGGCCCATGCCGCCCTGTCCCTGGCCGGGATCGAAGCCGCCCATGGCCGGGCCATATGCTTGCGGGCCGTAGCCATAGGGATCGGCCGGACCGTAGCCGGCAAAACCTTGCGGCGGCATGGGGGCATAGCCGTAGGGCCTGCCGCCGGGGGCGCCATAGGGGCCCGGCTGCGGCGGCATCTGCGGGCCGCCTGTCGGCTGGAACGGCTGGGACCCATAGCCCTGCGGTCCGTAGCCTTGCGGTCCGGCCTGGCTCTCGCCGCCGGCACCCCCGGTCGCGGGGCCGCCAAAGGCCTGGCCCGAAAAGCCCTGGCCGCCGAAACCCTGTCCCTGGAAGTTGAAGCCGCCTGCGGCGTTGCCGGCCGCTTGGCCGGTCTCCGGTCCGTTGTTCTGGTCGCTCATCTCACTCAGCTCCCTGTCGCCGGTTTGCGCGGTGCGCGCTTCGGCGTCGTTCTGGTGCTCTTGGTCCGCCGCGCGGTGCTCTTGGCCGCCGACGCCTTCGTCGCCTTTTCCCCGTCCTTGGTCTTCTTGTCCTTTGCCGGCGTGCCCTGCGTCGTCCCGGCCTCCGCCGGCGCGGGCTCTTCGGCGACGGTCTTGCGGCCGAAGGTGCTTCTCAGGACGAGGACGGCGGCGGCGCCGACGAACATGCCGCCAAGGCCCTCCAGGACGTTCTTCTTGACGCCGTGGCGGTGGCCGCCGAAACTGCTTTCGCCGCTCATTTGCCGCCTCCGTTTTTCTTTGCCGGCTCCAGCCGGTCGGCAAGCGCCTCAAGGCCGTAATAGGCGGCAACGCCGCCGGCAAAGAGGACGCCGAGGCGGGCAATGCCCTCGTCGGTCACGGCGCGGGCCGCGGCCCCGGAAATCGCCGTCGCCGCGCCGGCCAGAACCGCGCCGCGGGTCGTCTCAAGGGTCATGTCCCATTGCTGGATCTCGCCGCGCCGGACCTTCCTGAGGCCGCTCGCCGCCGCGATCGAGCCGCCGACCACGGCGCCCATGAGGGCGAGCCGGACGAGGTCGGCGCAGACGTCGCCGGAGGCCGGCTGCGATGCGGGATAGGGCGCGGCCGGAACGCCGTAATGGGCGTATGGCGTCTCGGGATGGTAGGTCATGGACATTCGACTTTCATGCATCGGTGAGGTCGAGCCGTCGGCGGATCTCCGCGTCGACCTCCGGGCGGTCGCCTGCGATGATCTTCGACCACAGGTCGGGCGGGAACGTGTTCGGGTCGTAGGCGACGGTGGCCGACCCCGCGGCGCGGTTGATGCGCACGGACATGATGCCCTCAAGGCGCGCCAATAGGGTCTCTACGGTGCCGGGGGACAGCTTCGGTCCGCTCGTCAGCGCTTTCAGGGAAACGGACAACCGGATGCGGCCGGGAATGTGGTGGGCGATCTTCAGCATCGGCCGGATCTGCCAGAAGGCGGCGATGAGGTCGGAATCGGCAGGTTCGTTCATTCTGCAATTCGTAGTATTCACCGCATACGCGGGCAACGGGCAGAATCGCACATTGTCAGGATTGCTAGGCAGGGTTTCGGCCCTACCCGGACGTTCCCTCAGCGGGCGATGCGGGAAAGCTTCAGCAGCGTCAGGACCTTCGGCTCGACGGTCGACTTGACGACGGTGCCGACCACCGCGCTGACCAGGGTCCGGGTGACGGTCTCGCCGATCAGTTTCGACGAGCCGCCGAGGTTGACGGTGCGCGGCCCGGTCCGGTTCGGCGTCTTGTACTCGGCCGAGCAGCCGAGGCCGTCTAGGGCGGCCAGCAGCGTGTCGCGGTCGGTGATCTCGCCGTCGTAGCCGAGGATGATGCTGCCGGATTGCGGACTGGTGCGGATCGAGCGCACGCCCGGCACGTCTTCCATTGCAAGGGCGATATCCCGCAGCTTGGCGGCGTCGGCGCGCATCGACTTGCAGCGAACCCTGAGGCGGCCCGGAACATGGTGGACGTACTGGCTCATGGCGATCTCCCCGTTGCTGGCCGCCGCAAATGTATAAGGGATACTGCATATGCGATTGCGATCCATTTGCATTTATGCCGGTTCCGAAACCCGATTGCAACCCGTTTCGGGCCAAGGCGATGACGGGAGGACCTTTTGTCCGGCCCGCTGGCGGCTCTGTTCCGGACCGGAAAAATGCCCCGCCGGGGGGAAGAGAGCCGGCGGGG
>NZ_NPEV01000046.1:24010-42482 GCF_003258835.1 Rhodobium orientis
ACGCGCGCCGAGGCGCGCGCGGCCTTCAAGGGCAGGCGTTATTCCAGCGTGCCGGCATTGATCCACAGGACCGCGTCCTGGGAGAGTTCCTTGCCCTCGTGCTCCTTGTCGGGACCCGATCCCAGGCAGGCAAAGCCCCAGACGCCCGGACGCGGAATGCCGAAGGTGAACATGCCGTTCGGATCGGTGATGGCGACGATGGCGCTCGCCGGCACCGGGCCGCTCGCCTCCCTGGCAAAGGCGTTGCCGTCCATGTCGATCACCGGGTTGATGTATTCGATCTCGCATTCGGCGCCGGCGACCGGCTTGCCGTCGGCAAGGAGCTGGCCGGTGAAGGTGCCGCCCGCATAGGTCTGGTAGGGCTTCGTCAGGGGCACGATCTCGGTGGCAAGGCCGAGCGGCTCGTTCCACGAGGTCGGCATGGCGCCCTTGTTCACATAGGCCTTGGCGATCTGCTGGATGAATATGTCCTCGCTGCCCTCGTAATAGGGCGCCGGGGTCAGTGCGAAGACGTAGTCGCCGTTGCGGCGGACCTTGTAGGTGGTCTCATAGGCCTTGGCGTCGTTGTGGGCCCCCTTCCAGGTGATTTCCTTCAATGTGTCCTTCAGGTCGGTGGTCTTGCCCTTGAAGGTGACGGTGAAGGCTTCGGGCATGCCCATGTCCATGACATGGCCGTTTTCCATCGGGTGGCCGAAGACCAGCTTGAAGGGAATTTCGGCCGGGTTTTCCAGCATCACCTCGGGGGTGTAGACGAGCTGGAAGTGGGCCTCGGCAGCGCTTGCCGCGCCGAAAAGGGCGGCTGCGGTCAGGGCGACGACGGGTGCTTTCATTGGGTCGGTCTCCGGTTCTTGTGTCGGTGGTTGGTCGTGGATGTCGATCGTTTTTCGGCCGGCGCATCGGCGCGCACGACAGGCTCCGGCGGTCGTGGCGCCGGTGCGGATGGCCGAATTGGTTGGAATTGGTGCCGCTTCAGCGACGGCCGGCGCTATTCGACGATGTCGCTGCCGTCGATCTCGATCTCGTGGCCCGGGCCGGCGTCGAACAGGACCTTGTAGTCGCCGTCCGGCTTGTCGAACTCGAATTCGGAGTTCTCGCTCATCTTGCCGTCCAGCACGACCTTGCCGGAGGCGTCGAAGACCTTGATGGGGACGCCGGACGCCGAGGAGCCGTCGGAGAAGCCGCCTTCGCACAGCACCGTGCCGTCGCCATTGTCGTAGCAGGAGCACAGCGGCGTGTGCGCAAGGGCGCTGGTCGCGACAAGGGTTGTGGCCGCGACGAGGATGGGGACGAATGCGCGCATAACAGGCTTCCTTCTTTCTGCAAATGAGACGCAATACCAGGATATCGTGTATCCTAGATGGCGCTTCCGGCCCTGCAAATGCGACCGAATGTCATTTGACCAATCGCTAATGGTCTGACTTTAATCGGAACACCGGCTGCTTTTTTCCCGGTGCGGCCATGGCCGCCGTCGATCGGACCTTTTGATGCTCCACACACCTGCCGTTTCCTTTCGCTCGCTCAACGACATCAAGCCCGGATGCCGCGTGCGTATCCGGCGCCATCATTCGAGCGGTGCGGTGCGGCAGCGGCTGATGGATCTCGGCCTGATGCCGAACGTGGACGTCCTGGTGGTGCGCAGCGCGCCCCTCAACGATCCGATCGAACTCAAACTCGAGGCGGCCAACGTCTCGCTGCGGCGCCAGGAAGCAGCCACGATCGAGGTTTTCGACAATGACGAACAGTGACTTGCTGGTTGCGCTCGCGGGCCAGCAGAACGCCGGCAAATCCACCCTTTTCAACGTGCTCACCGGGGCCCGGCAGCACGTTGCCAACTATCCCGGCGTCACCGTCGACAAGAAGTACGGCGTCTATCGCGACGCCTCCGGCAAGGTCACGGCGGTCGATCTTCCCGGCACCTACAGCCTGACCTCGTTTTCGCTGGAAGAGCGCGTCGCCCGCGACTTCCTCTTGATCGAAAAGCCCGACGTCACCGTCAATGTGGTCGATGCCTCGAACCTGAAGCGTTCCCTGCACCTCACCCTTCAGCTCACGGAAATGGGCCTGCCGACGGTGCTGGCGCTCAACATGATGGACGTGGTGGAGCGCCGCGGCACGCAGATCGATCGCGACCTGTTGTCGGAGCGCCTCGGTGTCCCGGTGGTGGCAACGGTCGGCCGCAAGGGCGAGGGCCGCGAGGCCCTGCGCTCCGCGATCCGGACCGCTTCGGGCACCCATGCCCCGGCCCGCTGTTCGGTCGACTATGGCGACCTGGAAACCGACATCGCCGCGCTTGAGGCCGCGTCCGGCGCCCACGGGGCGCTTGCCGATATTCCGGGGCGCTGGCTGGCGCTGAAGCTGCTTGAGGACGACCGGCGCGCTGTCGAGATCGTCCGCCAGCGCCTGGCGGGGGATGCCGCCGACGCGCTGATCGCCGATGCGGGCCTTCGCGCCGCCGCCTTCGCGACTGCCCGCGGCATCGACGTCCCCGACCACGTGGTTGCCTGCCGCGACCGGGCGGTGCGGGCCCTGCTCGACGGCGTGTTCATGGCTGGAACCCGGGAAACCGGCAGCACCGTTACCGAACGCATCGACCGGTTCGTGCTCAATCGTTTCGCGGCGCCGCTGTTCCTCGTCTTCACCGTCTTCATGATCTACCAGGTGGCGATCGTCTGGGGCTATGAGCTGACCGAGTACACCTGGCCGCTGCTCGCCCATACCCGCGAATTCATCGCCGGCCTGCTGCCCGACGCCGGGTTCCTGACCGATCCCTACATCCGCTCGATGGGGCTGTGGCTGGTCGATTCGGCGAACACGCTCCTCAACTACGTGCCGATCTTCCTGATCCTCTTTGCGCTGATCGCGATGCTGGAAGACTCCGGCTACATGGCGCGGATCGCCTTCATCCTCGACAAGGTGCTGCACCGCTTCGGCCTGCACGGCCAGAGCACCCTGCCGCTGATCCTCGGCGGCGTCTTTGCCGGCGGTTGCGCGGTGCCCGGCGTCATGGCGACCAAGGGCATTCCCGACAACCGGGCGCGGATGGCGACGATCTTCGCCGTGCCGTTCATGAATTGCCTCGCCAAGGTGCCGCTCTACACGCTCCTGCTCGGCATCTTCTTCGTCGAGAACAGGTCGCTGATGATGTTCTACATCTCGACGATCACGGTGATTTTCGCGCTGCTGGTCTCCAAGCTTTTGACCAAGACCGTGCTCTCCGGCCAGGAGACCTCGCCCTTCGTCATGGAACTGCCGACCTACCACCTGCCGACGGTGAAGGGCGTGGTGCGCCGTGCGGTCGACCGCACCTGGCTCTATGTCAAGAAGGTCGGCACCATCGTCATCGCGGTCGCCGTCGTCGTCTTCACGCTGCTGCAGTTCCCCGGCCTTTCCGACGAACGCTGGGCGCATTTCCAGACCGAGGGCGCGAAGGCGATCGCCACCTTCGAGACGAAGATGGCGGGCAACGCCTATGCCGATATCGCAACGGGCAGCAACGTCGTCGGGCTGATCAACTTTTCCAACGACTACAAGCGGGCCAAGCTCAACGCCAGCGGCGCCTCCGCTTCGAGCGCCGTCAACGACAGCTTCGAGGCGGCGAACCCGGCATTCTACGCGCTGGTCCGCCCGCCGCGCGGCGATGCCGATGCCAAGGCGGCGAGCCGGGCGCTGCGCAGCCTGGTCTCGACCCGCAAGACGCTGCGCCGGGAGATGAAGGAGGAGCGCATCCGTTCCTCGCTGCTCGGCACGATCGGCCGCGGCATGGAGCCGGTAACGCAGTTCGCCGGCTTCGACTGGAAGATCAATGTCGCGCTGCTGTCGTCCTTTGCGGCGCGGGAATCGAGCGTTGCCACCCTCGGTGTGCTGTTCCAGCAGGACGAGGACCAGAACGCCAGCCTGGAAACCCGGATGGGGGCCGAGACGACGGCGGCCGGCGCCACCGCGCTGCTTGCGGTCTCCATGATCCTGTTCTTTGCGCTCTATCCGCCGTGCCTGGCGACCACCGTCATGGTCAAGATCCAGACCGGCTCCTACAAGTGGATGATGTTCTCCATCCTGTTCCCGACCGTGCTCGGGCTTACCGTTTCCAGCGCGGTCTACTCTATCGGCAAGGCGACGGGGGCGAGCGGTATAGAGGCGATGACCGCGGTCTATTTCGGCTCGCTGGCGCTCCTCATCGTCGTCGGGCTGTTCGGCCGGCGCCGGCGCAGCGCCTTCCTGCCGACGATGGCGCACCGGCCCTCGCTAAGGACTTGACCCATGGCCGGTGAAACCACTGCCACCACCGAGGCGCCGGCCTCCGGCGCCATCATCCTGGAACGCCACGAGGCCCAGGGGCTCCTCGACTATGCCGTCCTCGGCCTCATCGTTGCCGCCGCGGTCTTCTATCTCTACCGCCGGCTCTGGCGCCGGCGTGGCGATTGCGGCGGCTGCGGCACCAAGGGCTGCCAGATGAAGCCGGTCGCCGACAAGGCCGCCATGTCGCGGGTTCTGGAAGGCGACGGCTACAGGACGAAGCCATGACGACCGCGATAAGCTCGGCGAGGGCACCCGTCATCGTTCCGCCCGGCGGTCTTTCCGGGTCGGTCGCGAGGCTGCTGTCGTCGCCCGGCCGCGCGCTTCGAGACGGGTGAGGCGGAGATGCCGGCGCGGTTCTTTGGAAAAGCATTGTTGCCGGAAACGCTCCTCGTCATCGGCGTCCACCGCGACGAACGCGCCTTCGGCGAGGCGGTCGCCAGGCACCTCGATCCGACCCGCTTTGCGACATTGCGGATTGCCGAAGGCATTTCCGGCATGCGGCCGCGGCCAGAAGAGCGCGAGGCGTTCCTGCTGCGCCACGGCGCGCTCTACGGCCAGATCCTCGACCATGTCGAGCCGCACCACCGGCGCCTCATCGACCTGCACAGCGGCATCGATGCGCAGGGCCTTAGCGCCGACGTCTTTTCCGGCGATCCGGCCACGCTCGTCCGGATAGCGGGCGAGGCGATGGCCCTGGCCGCGCCCGTCAGATGCATCCGGCTCGTTGCCGACACCGCCGCGGAGGCCGACGACGCGCACGCCTTTCCGGTGGCGCTTGCCGAGATCCCGCAGGCGATCTGGTGCGAGGACCGGTTCGCCTATCTCGGCATCGAGGTCTATCTCGCCACGCAAGGGGCGGGAACAGAGGCCGAGGCGGCGTTTGCCGAAAGCCTCATCGAGGCGGTCGTGCGCTGCACCCTGCCGCACGGGTCCCGAACCACGGCGCTGTGAGGGCGGATCTGCCTTTCTTTGCGGCACGAATGACGCGGAGCACGCGAAAAGGCTACCGAGCGCCCGCGACCCCTCGGCCATTCGACAGATTCCCTCGTTTTTGAGACCGGGAGCCCGTCCGGCGGCGGTGTCTAATTTATGCGCAATCCCTTACATGCACATTCATTAGGCGCTGATACGGGTTTTTGCACAAGCTTTACCGGCACCACCGAAAGGCAGCCTTGCGGCGTCGCGCGCGGTAAAAGCGTAAAAAGCGGCAAGAAAGATATATTTAATAACCGGTTAAGCACTACCGCCCGGCCGCCGGGGCGGATGGCATGGCGGTTGCTATCTCCGGGTCTTGGTAACAGCCATTTCTCCCTGGAGGTAATACATGTCGCATTTCTCTTCCGCCCTCACCCGGACCGCGGCGGCGCTCGCGGTCGGTGCGGGCCTTGCCTGGGGCACGGCGGCACACGCCGCCGACACCATCAAGGTCGGCATTCTTCATTCGCTTTCCGGCACCATGGCGATCTCCGAGACCACGCTCAAGGACGTCATGCTGATGCTCATCGAACAGCAGAACGAGGCGGGCGGAGTGCTCGGCAAGCAGCTCGAGGCCGTCGTCGTCGACCCCGCCTCGGACTGGCCGCTGTTTGCGGAAAAGGCGCGTGAACTGATCTCCAACGACAAGGTCGCCGTGGTCTTCGGATGCTGGACCTCGGTGTCGCGCAAGTCCGTGCTGCCGGTGTTCGAGGAACTGAACAGCCTCCTCTTCTACCCCGTCCAGTACGAGGGCGAGGAAAGCTCCAAGAACGTCTTCTACACCGGCGCGGCGCCGAACCAGCAGGCGGTTCCGGCCGTCGACTACCTGATGAAGGAAGCCGAGGTGGAGCGCTGGGTGCTGGCCGGCACCGACTACGTCTATCCGCGCACCACCAACAAGATCCTCGAGGCGTACCTGAAGGCAAAGGGCGTCGCCGAGGAAGACATCATGATCAACTACACGCCGTTCGGCCATTCCGACTGGCAGACGATCGTCGCCTCGATCAAGGAGTTCGCCTCCGCCGGCAAAAAGACCGCCGTCGTCTCGACCATCAACGGCGATGCCAACGTGCCGTTCTATAAGGAACTCGCCAACCAGGGCATCAAGGCCGAGGATATCCCGGTCGTCGCCTTCTCCGTCGGTGAGGAAGAGCTGGCCGGCCTCGACACCGCGCCGCTGGTCGGGCACCTGGCCGCCTGGAACTACTTCCAGAGCGTTGAGAGCGACGAGAACGATGCCTTCGTGGAAGCCTGGAAGGCCTACACCAAGAACCCGGACCGCGTTTCCAACGACCCGATGGAAGCGCACGTGATCGGCTTCAAGATGTGGGTGCAGGCGGTCGAGAAGGCCGGTACCACCGACACCGACGCGGTCGCCGATGCCATGATCGGCATCTCCGTGCCGAACCTTTCCGGCGGTACCGCCACCATGATGCCGAACCATCACCTGACCAAGCCCGTGCTGATCGGCGAAGTGCAGGACGATGGCCAGTTCGAGATCGTCTGGGAGACCCCGGGCACCGTCGTCGGCGATGCCTGGTCCGACTACCTGCCGGGCTCCAAGGACCTGATCTCCGATTGGCGCAAGCCCATGTCCTGCGGCAACTTCAACGTTGCCACCGGCAAGTGCGGCGGCCAGGGCGAATAACCCTTCCTCCCCGGCGGCGGGGGCGAGGCCCCCGTCGCATCTACACTTCCGGGCAGGGGGCACCTTTCGCCCCTTGCCCGCCTTTCCGCCAAGGGGCTTCGAATTGATGACGTCCACCGGCATTTCCCGGCTGTTTCCAGCAGTTCTCGCCGTTATTATCCTGGCGCTCGCCAGTGTCGCCCCGGTCGCGGCGGCGGAGGCCGACCTGGCACCGCTGGTGCAGGAATTCTCCAACCGGAAATACGACCCCAAGGTCGAGGCGATCGAAAAGCTCGGCGCCTCCGGCGACATGCGCGCCGTCGCCATCCTGAAGGCGCTCGGCAACCGCGACCTCTACACGATGAAATCCGGCGACCGGGTCGTGCTGGCCAGGGAAACCGCCGACGGGATGGCGATCAGCGATCCGGTGACCGGCGAGGATCTCGGCACGGTGCCGGAAAAGGCGCTGCAGAAGATCCGCCTCAACAACCGCATGCGGCGGACCATTTCGGCGGCCATCGGTACGCTGACCCTGATGAGCCCCGATGCGGCGATCCGCGGGGATGCCGCCGAATCCATCTTCCTCAGCCGCGACGACGACGACCTTGAGGTGCTCGACGCGGCCCTTGCCAAGGAAACCGACCCGGACGTCAAGCTGCTGATGGAGCAGGCGCGGGCGGCCATCGTGCTTGAGAACGGCAGCCCGGACGAGGACCTCATCGCGGCAATCGCCGTCGTGAAAAGCCGCGGCGATCGCGACGCGCTGTCCGTCCTCACGGGCCTTGCCAACGGCGAAGGCCCTGTTGCCGAGGCGGCGAAAGAAGCGGTCACGGGCATCGAGAACCGGCTGGAACTCTGGGGCGCCGCCCAGAACGTCTTTTACGGCCTCAGCCTCGGCTCGGTCCTCTTGCTCGCCGCCATCGGCCTTGCCATCACCTTCGGCGTCATGGGCGTCATCAACATGGCCCATGGCGAGATGATCATGATCGGCGCCTATGTGACGTTCATGGTCCAGGAGCTGATCCGCACCTCCGCGCCCTGGCTGTTCGACTATTCCCTCTTCATCGCCCTGCCGCTCGCCTTCCTGATCGCCGGCCTCATCGGCATGGCGATCGAGCACGGCGTCATCCGCTTTCTCTACGGCCGGCCGCTAGAAACCCTGCTCGCCACCTGGGGCATCAGCCTGATCCTGCAGCAGGCGGTGCGCACGATCTTCGGGCCGACCAACCGGGAGGTCGGAACGCCCGACTGGATGAGCGGCTTCTTCAAGCTCGGCGAGCTGACGCTGACCTATAACCGGGTCTATATCCTGTTCTTTTCCTTCGCCGTGCTGGCGCTGTTGATGCTCGTCATGCGCTACACCGCCTTCGGCCTGCAGATGCGCGCCGTCACCCAGAACCGGCCGATGGCCGGCTCCATGGGCATCCGCACCGGCTGGGTCGACAAGCTGACCTTCGGGCTCGGCTCCGGCATCGCCGGGATCGCCGGCGTTGCGCTCAGCCAGATCGACAATGTCAGCCCCAATCTCGGCCAGTCCTACATCATCGATAGTTTCATGGTCGTCGTCTTCGGCGGCGTCGGCAATCTCTGGGGCACGCTCGTCGGCGCCATGACGCTCGGCGTCGCCAACAAGTTCCTGGAGCCCTATGCCGGCGCGGTGCTGGCCAAGATCTTCGTTCTGGTCTTCATCATCCTCTTCATCCAGAAGCGCCCGCGCGGCCTCTTTGCCCTCAAGGGCCGGGCGGTGGAGCAATGATGTCCGGGCTTCTCATGAGATCGCTCGACCGCTATGCGGTGGCGTTCTTCGTTCTGCTTGCCGCTGTCGCCATTCTGGTGCCGCTCGCCAATTTGACGCTGCCGGCCGGCCATCCGCTGCATGTGTCGACCTATGCGGTGGCGCTCGTCGGCAAATATCTCTGCTATGCGTTGCTGGCCCTCTCGGTCGACCTGATCTGGGGCTATGTCGGCATCCTCAGCCTCGGCCACGGCGCGTTCTTCGCCCTCGGCGGCTACGCCATGGGCATGTATCTCATGCGCCAGATCGGCACCCGCGGCGTCTACGGCCATCCGGAACTCCCGGACTTCATGGTGTTCCTCGACTGGAAGGAACTGCCCTGGTTCTGGCACGGCTTCGACCAGTTCTGGTTCGCCATGATCATGGTGGTCGTGGTGCCGGGGCTGCTCGCCTTCGTCTTCGGCTGGTTCGCGTTCCGCAGCCGGGTGACGGGCGTCTATCTCTCCATCATCACCCAGGCGCTGACCTTCGCGCTGATGCTCGCCTTCTTCCGCAACAATATGGGCTTCGGCGGCAATAACGGCCTGACCGATTTCAAGGATATCCTCGGCTTCAACCTGCAGGCGGGCACCACGCGGGCCGGACTGTTCATCGCCTCGGCGATCGCCCTCGGCCTCGGCTTTCTCATCTGCCGGATGCTGGTGCGCTCGCGCATCGGCCAGGTGCTGATCGCCATCCGCGATGCGGAATCGCGCACCCGATTCCTCGGCTACCGGGTTGAGGCCTACAAGGTTTTCGTCTTCACCCTTTCCGCCGCCATGGCCGGGGTCGCCGGCGCGCTCTACGTGCCGCAGGTCGGCATCATCAATCCGAGCGAATTCGCGCCGGCCAATTCCATCGAGGTCGTCATCTGGGTCGCCGTCGGCGGCAGGGGCACCCTGTTCGGTCCGGTAATCGGCGCGGTGCTCGTCAACTACGCCAAGACCTATTTCACGGGCGCGCTGCCCGATGCCTGGCTGTTCGCCCTCGGCGGGCTCTTCGTCTTCGTCACCCTGTTCCTGCCCCAGGGCATCGTCGGAGCGGTGCGCCAGGGCTGGGGCAAGGTCTCGCGCCGCAAGCGATCCGGTGACGAACCTGCCAAGCCAGCCTCCCAGGCGGCGGAATAGGAGGGCGCGATGACCAGCGAACAGCTTGCCGCCGGCTCGATCCTCTATCTCGACAACGTCACCGTCAGCTTCGATGGCTTCAAGGCGCTGAACAATCTCTCGTTCGTCGTCGCGCCGGGCGAGATGCGGGCGATCATCGGCCCGAACGGCGCCGGCAAGACGACGATGATGGACGTCGTCACCGGCAAGACCCGCCCCGACGAGGGCGACATCCTGTTCGCCGGCCACACCGATCTCACCAAGCTCGACGAGGCGGACATCGCCGAACTCGGCATTGGCCGGAAGTTCCAGAAGCCGACGGTGTTTGAAAGCCACACCGTGCGCGGCAATCTGGAACTCGCCCTGAAGACCGACCGGCGCGTCTTCAACGTCCTCTTCGGGGCGACGCGGGCCGACGAGGCGGAGCGGATCGACGAGATCCTGGAGACGATCCGCCTGAAGGACCGGCGCGCCTCACTCGCCGCCAATCTCAGCCACGGCCAGAAACAGTGGCTGGAGATCGGCATGCTGCTCGCCCAGGAGCCGAAGCTCCTCCTCGTCGACGAGCCGGCCGCCGGCATGACCGATGCCGAGACCGCCGAGACGGCGGTCCTGCTTCGCGAGATCGCCAAGGAGCAGTCGGTGGTGGTCGTGGAACACGACATGACCTTCGTGCGCGACCTCGGCGTCAAGGTGACGGTGCTGCATGAGGGCCACGTGCTGGCCGAAGGCTCGATGGACGACGTCAGCAACGACGACAAGGTCATCGAGGTTTATCTGGGGCGGTAGGAGGACGTTTGATGACGGCATTCGCCAACGCATTGCCGTCATTGCGAGCGAGCGAAGCGAGCGCGGCAATCCAGGGGCCACAGGCTCCGAGCGTGCCGCTCTGGATTGCTTCGTCGGCAAAGCCTCCTCGCAATGACGGCGAGTCCGTCACAGTACAACGCGCGTTAGCGGGTCAAATGCATGCTTGAGGTCAAGAAAATCGATCTGTTCTATGGCGCCGCGCAGGCCCTGTGGGAGGTGTCGCTGACGGCGCACAAGGGCAGGGTCACCTGCCTGCTCGGCCGCAATGGCGTCGGCAAGACGAGCCTCTTGAGGGCCGTCGTCGGACAGCATCCGGTCGCCAATGGCGACATTGTCTGGAACGGCAAAAACCTTGCCGGCATGCGGCCGCCTGAGCGGGCGCGGGCCAAGATCGCCTATGTGCCCCAGGGGCGCGACGTCTTTCCGCTGCTGACCGTGAAAGAAAACCTTGAGACCGGCTTTGCCGCCCTGCCGCGCAGTGAGCGCAAGATCGACGAGGAGGTCTACGAGCTCTTTCCGGTGCTGAAAAGCATGCTGGGTCGGCGCGGCGGCGACCTTTCCGGCGGCCAGCAGCAGCAACTGGCGATCGCCCGCGCGCTCGTCACCAAGCCGGAGCTGCTGGTGCTCGACGAGCCGACGGAAGGTATTCAGCCGTCGATCATCAAGGACATCGAGCGGGTCATCGCGCTCCTGCGCGATCGCGGCGGCATGGCGATCCTGCTGGTCGAGCAATATTTCGAATTCGCCCGCGACCTCGCCGACAGCTTTGCCGTCATGGACCGGGGCGAGATCGTCGTTGCCGGCGAGATGGGTGAGGTGCCGGAAGACGAGATCCGGCGCCATCTCACGGTCTGACGTTGTTTGCCCGTCGTGACGAAGCCGGTCGCGCCGTGCTAGGAGAGAAAACCTCCTGTCCTTCGGTTTCCGCCATGGCCGCCGCGATTTCCGAAATGCCTGAAACGTCGCTGCTCAGAGCCCAGCGCTCCGCGGGCACGGCGCGGATTGCCTTCAAGCGGCGCGGGGACAAGACGGTCATCGACGACCTCTTCCAGTCCGGCTGCATGAAGGCGCGGTTTCCCCGGGTCTTCTGCAATAGCGCCGAGGCCGTCCTGATCAACACCTCCGGCGGGCTTACCGGCGGCGACCGGATCGGCTCGGAGGTGACCTGGGGCGCCGGGACGACCGCGTCCGTCACCTCGCAGGCGGCGGAGCGGGTCTACAAGGCCTCGGCCGATGTCGCCGAAGTGGCAACGCACCTGACCGTTGCCGACGATGCCCTCGGTCTCTGGCTGCCGCAGGAAACGATCTTTTTCGACGGCGGCGCGATCCGGCGCACGACCCGCGCCGACGTCGCCCCGGGCGGCCGGTTGCTCGCCACGGAAAGCCTCGTCTTCGGGCGGCGTGCAATGGGCGAGGTGGTCGAAACCGGCCTCGTCTCGGACGGCTGGCGGATTCGCTTTGCCGGCAAACTGGTCTTTGCCGACCGCTTCGCCATCGACGGGCCGGTCGGCGATGCGCTGAGGCGTCCGGCGATTGCCGGCGGCGGGCTTGCGGTCGCGACGCTGCTTTATGTCGGGCTTGACGCCGAGGTGCGGCTTTCGACCTGGCGTGACCTGACCGGCGGGCTGTCGTCGGAGGCCGCCTGCAGCCGCATCGGGCCGGTTCTGGTCGCCCGGCTGGTCGGGGAAACGGGCGATCGGTTGCGGCGTGATCTGCAGTTCCTGCTGACCGAAGTTCTTGCTAGTTTTGCCGGGGCGGGCGACGTTTCGCTGCCCCCGGTTTCGCTGCCACGTGTTTGGGCATGCTGACGGATTTTTTGAGGGAGTTGATAACGTGAACCTCACACCACGGGAAAAGGACAAGCTGCTGATCAGCGTCGCGGCGATGGTCGCGCGGCGCCGGCTGGAGCGCGGCGTCAAGCTCAACCATCCGGAGGCGGTCGCCCTGATCAGCGATTTCGTCATGGAGGGCGCGCGCGACGGCACCAGCGTCGCGGATCTGATGGCCGCCGGCGCCGGCGTGATTACGCGCGAGCAGGTGATGGACGGCGTGGCGGAGATGATCCACGACGTTCAGGTCGAGGCCACCTTCCCGGACGGCACCAAGCTCGTCACCGTCCACGACCCGATCCGCTAGGAGACAGCCATGATCCCCGGAGAAATCTTCGCCGCGGAAGGCGAGATCGAACTGAATGCCGGCGCCGCGACCGTGACGCTCACCGTCGCCAATACCGGCGACCGGCCGGTGCAGGTCGGCTCCCACTACCATTTCTTCGAGACCAACCCCGCGCTCGACTTCGACCGCGACCAGGCCCGCGGCATGCGGCTCGACATCGCGGCCGGGACGGCCGTGCGTTTCGAGCCGGGCCAGTCGCGCGAGGTGACGCTGGTGCCGCTCGCCGGCAAGCGCGAGGTTTACGGGTTCAACCAGAAGGTCATGGGGGCGCTGTAGTGGTGTCTCGTTCGCCCGTCCTTGCGAGAGTCCGAAGGACGGGGAGCGGCGCGTGACGCGAGCCCAAGGAAAGCCGACGAAGCAATCCAGAACAGCGTCGGCTTGCTGCACCGCCGTCTGGATTGCCGCGGCCGCTTCGCGGCCTCGCAATGACGCCGTGAAAAAAACGACGGGAATCCGGCCATGCCGATGACGCTTAAGGGCTCCTGCCATTGCGGCGCCGTGCATTTCACGGTGGAAAGCCATACGCCCTATCCCTACCAGCGCTGCTACTGCTCGATCTGCCGAAAGACCGGCGGGGGCGGCGGCTATGCCATTAACATCATGGGCGATGCGGGAACGCTGAAGGTCGAGGGAGCGCACGCCATCGGCGTGTTCCACGCCAGGATCCATCGCGACGATGGCACCTGCGAGGTCAGCTCCGGCGAGCGGCGCTACTGCACCAAATGCGGCTCGGCGCTCTGGGTTTCTGACGAGGCCTGGCCGGACCTCGTCCACCCGTTCGCGTCTGCCATCGACACCGACCTGCCGGTGCCGCCCGAAAGCGTCCACCTGATGCTTTCCTCCAAGGCCTCTTGGGTCGAGCCGCAGATCGGCCCGAACGACCAGCTTTTCGACGCCTATCCGGCGGAATCGATCGAGGACTGGCACCGGAGCCGGAGCCTCTGGATCGACTGAGTTTTTGTTTTCGAGGAACACCTTCCCGAAGGGACGATAAGAAATGCCCGCAAAGATCTCCCGCGCCGCCTATGCGGCCATGTACGGCCCGACCACCGGCGACAAGGTGCGGCTGGCCGATACCGACCTCGTCATCGAGGTCGAAAAGGACCTCACCACCTATGGCGAGGAAGTGAAATTCGGCGGCGGCAAGGTGATCCGCGACGGCATGGGGCAATCCCAGGTGACGCGCGCGGGGGGCGCCGTCGATACCGTCATCACCAATGCGCTGATCGTGGATGCCACAGGCATCGTGAAGGCCGATGTGGGCCTGAAGGACGGGCGCATCGCGGCGATCGGCAAGGCCGGCAATCCGGACATCCAGCCGGGAGTTGACATTATCATCGGCCCGTCCACCGAGGCGATTGCCGGCGAGGGCAAGATCCTGACCGCCGGCGCCTTCGACGCGCATATCCACTTCATCTGCCCGCAGCAGATCGAGGAAGCGCTGATGTCGGGCGTCACCACCATGCTCGGCGGCGGCACCGGCCCGGCGCACGGAACGCTCGCCACCACCTGCACGCCCGGCGCCTGGCATATCGGGCGCATGCTGCAGGCGGCGGACGCCTTTCCGATGAACCTGGCGCTTTCCGGCAAGGGCAACGCGTCGAAGCCGGAGGCCCTCGTCGAACAGGTCGAGGCCGGGGCGTGCTCCCTGAAGCTGCACGAGGACTGGGGGACGACGCCGGCGGCCATCGACTGCTGCCTGTCGGTCGCCGACGACATGGACGTGCAGGTGATGATCCACACCGACACGCTCAACGAATCCGGCTTCGTGGAAAATACCGTCTCGGCCTTCAAGGACCGCACCATCCACGCCTTCCACACCGAGGGCGCGGGCGGCGGCCACGCGCCGGACATCATCAAGGTCTGCGGCAAGCAGAACGTCATCCCCTCCTCGACCAACCCGACGCGGCCCTACACGGTCAATACGGTCGATGAGCACCTCGACATGCTGATGGTCTGCCACCATCTCGATGCCTCGATCCCGGAGGACATCGCCTTTGCCGAAAGCCGCATCCGCAAGGAAACCATCGCGGCGGAGGACATCCTCCACGACATGGGCGCCTTCTCCATCATCGCCTCGGACAGCCAGGCCATGGGCCGGGTCGGCGAGGTGCTGATCCGCACCTGGCAGACGGCCGACAAGATGAAGAAGCAACGCGGCCGGCTGCCGGACGAGACCGGCGACAACGACAATCTTCGGGTCAAGAGGTACATCGCCAAATACACCATCAACCCGGCCATCGCCCACGGCATGTCGGCCCATATCGGCAGCGTGGAAGTGGGCAAACTCGCCGACCTGGTGCTGTGGTCGCCGGCCTTCTTCGGCGTCAAGCCGGACCTCGTCATCAAGATGGGAACGATCGCGGCAGCGCCCATGGGCGACCCGAACGCCTCGATACCGACGCCGCAGCCGGTACACTACCGGCCGATGTTCGGCGCCTTCGGCCGCTCGCTGACGGCAAGCTCCGTCACCTTCGTGTCCGAGGCCGCGCTTTCCGCCGGCATCAAGGAGACGCTGGGGCTGCAGAAGGAGCTTGTCGCCGTCTCCAATACCCGCGGCGGCATTTCCAAGGCCTCCATGGTGCTGAACGCGGCAACGCCAGAAATCGACGTCGACCCGGAGACCTACGAGGTCCGCGCCAATGGCGAACTCCTGACCTGCGAGCCCGCCGCGGAACTGGCGATGGCGCAGCGGTATTTCTTGTTCTGAGGACCAGAGGCAGGGGAGAGCAGTGGCGACCATGACAAAATTGCGTGCCGCAATGGCCCACGGTCCGTCAGCAAAGGCTCTCGCGCTCCGTCCGCATCCCGCTCTGCGTCACCACCGGGCTTCGACCCGGTGGTCCATACGGCCTTTCGGTCCTTTCCGAACCGCCTCATGGATTGCCGGGTCAAGCCCGGCAATGACGCGGAAGATGGCGGCAGGGACAAGGCGCGTGTTCGGAGGCCCTACCAATAAGCTGGATTGCTTCGCTTCGCTCGCAATGACGGCGCTTGTTGGGTTTGCGCAAAAAATTCAAGGTCATTGCGAGGCTGCGGAGCGGCCGCGGCAATCCAGCGGGCGCTTCGGTATCGCGGGAGTCGGCGTGGATATCGGCCACTCTGCAACAAAGGGAGCGCGGCAATGACTGACATGACCACCGCACGCAGCGTCGTCGATGCAGAAACCGCGGCTGGGACGACGGCAGCCGACAGCGTGCTTCTCGACTATGAGAGCCGCTATCTGCGCCGCAAGGTGCTGACCACTGCCTCGGGCAAAAAACTGCTGGTCGATCTGCCGAAAGCGACCGTGCTGAAGGACGGCGACCTGTTGGAGGCCGGCGACGGCACTCTGATCGCCGTTACTGCCGCGAAGGAAGCGCTGGCCGAAGTCACCGTTTCGGACCCGCACGCCCTTGTCCGGCTCGCCTATCATCTGGGAAACCGGCACCTGCCGGTCCAGATCGATCCCGACCGGCTGCTGATCGAGCGCGACCATGTGATCGAGGAGATGGTCGAAAAGCTCGGCGCGACCGTTCGCCATGTGGAGGAGCCGTTCAACCCGGAGGGCGGCGCCTATGGCTACGGCCGCACCCACGGCCACGACCATGGGCACAGTCACTCCCATGACCACGATGACGGCCACGGTCACGGGCATTCCCACGACCACCAACATCGCGGCCATCCGCATTCGCACGGCTGACCGGACAAACCGAGGGCCTTCATGACGCTGTTCGATTCCCGCAACCGCTCGAAATCGCCGCGCCACGAACGCATCTACGCCCTCTACGAGATCGCCCATACCTGCGTCGACTTCCTGGCTGCCGTCCTGTTCCTGGTCGGCTCGGTCCTGTTTTTCTGGAAGTCGCTGGAGAACCCGGCGATCTGGTGCTTCGTCTTCGGCTCGCTGTTCTTCCTGGCCAAGCCCTCGTTGCGGCTCGCCCGCGAGCTGCAATACCTCTCCATGGGCGACTATGACGACCTTGCCGAAAGGCTGAACCGGTGAGCGATCCGCTGCTTGCCCTGATGACCTGGCTGTCGCCGGCCTATCCGGTCGGCGCCTACACCTACAGCCATGGTCTCGACCAGGCTGTGGAGGCGGGAGCGGTGCGCGACGCGGCGACGGCGAAGGCCTGGATCGCCGATATCGTTGAGCTCGGTGGCGGCTTTTCCGACACCGTGTTTCTGGGCCATGCGCACCGGGCAGCGCTGTCCGATAATCATGTGGCGCTTTCGGAAGTGGCCGAACTCGCCGCCGCCTTTGTCGGCACCTCGGAGCTGGCGCTGGAAAGCCACGCGCAAGGGGCCGCGTTTTTGAAGGTGACGGAGGCTGCCTGGCCGACGCCGGCTCTCGATGCCCTGAAGGCCGCGTTCGGCGGGCCCTATGCCTATCCCGTCGCCGTCGGCGCCGTTGCGGCGGGGCATAAGGTTCCGGTGGAGCTTGCCGCCCGCGCCTTTCTGCAGGCGTTCGCGGCCAATCTCGTCTCGGCCGCCGTCAGGCTGGTGCCGCTCGGCCAGACCGACGGTCAGCGGATCACCGCTGCGTTGATGCCGCTGGTGGCGCAGGCGGCGGCGCGGGCGCTCGAAACCGGGCTCGACGACGTCGCCAACGGGGCGCTCCTTGCCGATCTTTCCTCAATGAAACACGAAACCCAGCATACGAGGCTCTTCCGCTCATGACGGACACCCATAACGGGCCCCTCCGGGTCGGCATCGGCGGGCCGGTCGGCTCCGGCAAGACGGCGCTCACCGACGCGCTCTGCAAGGCGATGCGCGATCGCTACTCCGTCGCCGTCATCACCAACGACATCTATACCCGCGAAGATGCGGAGTTCCTGACCCGGTCCGGCGCGCTGCCGCCGGAACGCATCACCGGCGTGGAGACCGGCGGCTGCCCGCACACGGCGATCCGCGAGGACGCCTCGATCAACCTTGCCGCCGTCGCCGACATGCAGGCGGCATTCCCCGACCTCGATATGGTCATCATCGAATCCGGCGGCGACAACCTTGCCGCCACCTTCTCGCCGGAGCTTGCCGACATCACGATCTACGTCATCGACGTGTCGGCCGGCGACAAGATCCCGCGCAAGGGCGGCCCGGGCATCACCCGCTCCGACCTCCTGGTCATCAACAAGATCGATCTCGCCCCGCTCGTTGGTGCGAGCCTCGAAGTGATGGCACGGGACGCGGAAAAGATGCGCGGCGAGCGGCCGTTCCTGTTCACCGTCGTCACCGACGGCAAAGGCGTCAAGGACGTGGTGGCGTTCATCGAGGAAGCGGGCGGGCTGAGCGCGGGGTGAGGGTGCGAGGGCGGAAGGCCCGTCCGTGTGGCTTTCTGGATCCCTTCGCTCTCGCTACGACGCCGTCAACACCATGATCGTCATCGCGAGGAGGCCGAAGGCCGACGCGGCGATCCAGAGCGGCGTTTGCGGACCGGTAAGTTCGGCTGCGTACTACTCCGCCGTCACCCCGGCCGTAGCGAAGCGGAGAGCCGGGGGCCAATGCCCTCATCAGTACTGTATGTCGTTGCCCATTCGATAGGCCGTTTCTGGATTGCTTCGCTGCGCTCGCAATTGTGCAAGTTCACGAATTCGGTGATGGCTGTTCGGTTTTCTTTTGTTCGGCGAAGGTCTTTGGCGGGATGTTTCCGATTGCCTGGTGGGGCCTGAACTCGTTGTAGTAGATGATATATTCGATGAGCTCGTTGGCCAGGTGCTCGGGGGTGTCGAA
>NZ_NPEV01000047.1 GCF_003258835.1 Rhodobium orientis
CATCTGCGACCTCTTCGACCCCGAAGAATGCTTCAACTTCCTCAAAGCGTCAGGATATGTCGCAGATTAAACGCAAAGCGCTCTAGTCCTTTCTTCCGTCCGGCTCGATCTCGGCCGAAAATCCGCCCATGAAAAGGTCGCCGATCTTCCTCGGCAGCATCCTGTTGAGGGTGATGCCGACGACCAGCGGCAGCGGGAAGGCGACCATCGCGCGCCGCGCCCGCACGCCCCTCTGAATAATCGTCGCCGCCTTTTCCGCAGAGATTTCAAAGGGTTTCGCCCCCTGGTGCCGCGCCGACATCGCCGAGGTGACGAAGCCCGGGCAGATGATCGTCACATGGATGCCGAACGGCTTCAGCCAGCCGCGCAAGGAATCCCCATAGGCAACGACGGCCGCCTTGCTGGCGCTGTAGGACGGCATGTCCGGCAGCGCCATGATCCCGGCGAGCGACGAGACCAGCGCGATCTGGCCGCGCCCGCGCGTCCGCATCGGCTCGACGATGCCCGAGACCGTGTTGACGACGCCCTTGTAGTTGATCTCCGCCTGGCGCTCCGCATCGGCATCGCTCTCCCGGCTCCGGCCCGGCCCGAGCCCGCCCGTCACCCCGGCATTGGCGATGGCCAGATCGACCGGATGCCGCGCGTCGAGGCCGGCGAGCCAGTCGTGCAGGGCCGCGCGGTCGCGGATGTCGACCTTGGCAGCAACGACGGTCGCGCCCTTCTCCCGGCACTCGCCCGAAATCGCCTCAAGCTTTGCCCCGTCGCGGCCGGTCAGGCCGAGCACGATCCCCGGGCCGGCATAGGCCCGCGCCAGCGCCATTCCGATGCCACCGGTGGCACCGGTGATCAGGATCGATTTCGGGTCGGGTCGAGGCATGCTTTTCGTGTCCTTTCAAGGATATAATAGCCACTAGGGCCGGGCCATCGAGTAGCAGCGGAATCCGGCGCTGTCGAGGCACCCGGACTCCCGCCGGCATTTGCAAGTGAGTTGAATTTGCGCGACTTTTTGCGGGTAAGGAAACTGAATGGCGGCAGCCGGGTGCCATTTCTTGACACCCCCCGGCGCGGATGCTACCCGAGCCTCAATTCTCCCTTCGCCGTGTCCATTGCTCCGGAAAACCGGCGAGCGTTCCGGTTTGGTAATTGGGTATGACAGCGAAACGCCGCCGCGTCTTTCTTTTCCTTCAGGGTCCCCCGTCCAGCTTCGCCAAGCTCTTGAGCGACGAGCTCGACCGCCGCGGCCAGCGCACGATCCGGGTGAACCTGTGCGCGGGCGACCGCATCAACTGGCGCAAGAAGGGGGCCGTCAACTTCCGCGGCAAGTTCGAGGAATGGGCTGATTTCGTCGAGGAGCTGATGCTCCGCGAGGAGGTCACCGACGTCGTCTACTACGCCGACCGCCTGCCCTATCACAAGGTCGCGGCCGCCGTCGCCAGGAAGCACGGCATCGTCCCGACGACCTATGAATTCGGCTATCTGAGGCCCGACTGGATCACCCTGGAACGCGGCGGCATGTCCGCCTATTCCCATTTCCCGAACGATCCGGACACAATCCGCGAACTGGCGGCGAAGGTGCCGGAGCTCGACGGCGAGACCAAGTATCCCTACAAGTTCCGCCACGAGGCCAGCCACGAGGTCGTCTTCAACCTCTCGCAGGTGTTCTTTCCGTTCCTGTATCCGAACTACGATGCGGACAAGTATTATCACCCCCTGGTCGACTATCTGAGCTATATTCCCGGCCTGATGTCGAGCTATGTGAACCACCGGCTCGCCAAGCTGGTGACCCAGAAGGTGAAGCGCCAGAAATTCCCGTTCTTCTTGCTTCCGATGCAGATGCAGAGCGACTACCAGGTGCGCGCCAACTCGCCGTTCACGCACCTTTCCGAAGTCATCGACCTGACGATCCGCTCCTTCGCCGCCCACGCGCCGAAGAACGCGCGGCTGATCTTCAAGGTCCATCCGCTCGACAACGGCCTTGAGGGCTGGGCCCGCATCGTCCGGCGCATCTCCCGCGACGCCGGCGTCTGGAAGCGCGTCTACCTGATCAATGGCGGCAAGCTCAACGTCATGCTGAACCGGGTGCGCGGCACCATCCTCATCAACTCCACGGTCGGTCTGCACGCCATGCGCGCCAACTGCCCGATCAAGGTGCTGGGCGCCGCCGTCTTCGACATCCCCGGCCTCACCTTCCAGGGATCGCTCGACGAGTTCTGGACCAAGTCCGAGCCGCCCGATCCGGAATTGCGCGATGCCTTCGTGCGCGCCGTCGGCGCCACCATCCAGGTCAAAGGCAATTTCTACACGAAGGAAGGCCGTGCCGTCGCCATTCCGGAAATGGCGAGGCGGCTGATCGAAGGCACGGTCAACGAGCCGGACGCCTTCATCGATCCGCCGCCGCGCCTCGAAGCGGCAAAGGTCGCCGGCGTGCCGGTCGTCGACGACGAGACGATGCTCGCCTCCTTCAAGCCCAAGCAACGGCGCAACCAGCCCAGCGAGCCGGCCCAAGCGGGCCCGGCGGGATAGGCGCCATGCCGATCGCGGCGCGGCATCGCACGTTCCTCATCCTGCAAGGCCCGCTGTCGCCGCTCTATGCGCGCCTCGCCGATGCCCTTGAGGGCGCCGGCAGCACCGTCCACCGCATCAATCTCTGCTTCGGCGATTGGCTGCACTGGCGCCGCCCCGGCGCCGTCGCCTACCGCGGCCGGGTCCGCGACTGGCCGGACTTCGTCGACCGCTTCATGGCCGACAACGGCATTACCGACCTCATCCTGCACGGCGACCGGCGCATCTACCACCGGCTGGCCGCCGATTGCGCGCGCCGCCGCAGCATCAGGGTGATCGCCACGGAACTCGGCTATCTCCGGCCCGACTGGATGACCATCGAGCGCGACGCCACGTCGACGGGCTCCCACTTCCCGGACGATCCGGATGCGATCCGCGCGATTGCCGAGAAGGTGCCGGAGCCGGACCTGACGCCGATCTACCGCGGCAGCTTCTTCAAGGTCGCGTTCCCGGACGTCGTCTACAATCTCTCCAACGTCCTGTTCACGCCGCTATGGCCCCACTACCGGCGCCACACGATCTACCATCCGGTGCCGGAATACCTTGCCTGGATCGCGCGGCTGACGGGCGAGAAGCGCCGCAACCGCGAGGCGGGCGACGTCGTGGAGCGCCTGAAGCGGAGCGCCATCCCGTTCTTCGTCTTTCCCATGCAGCTTGAGGGCGACTTCCAGATCCGCGACCACTCGCCCTTTGACGGCATGGCCGATGCGCTGCGGCCGGTGATCGCCTCCTTCGCGGCCAATGCTTCGGAAGAGGCCCATCTCCTGATCAAAGGCCACCCGCTCGACAACGGGCTGGAAAACTGGCCGAAAACCATCGGCGCCATCGTCTCGGCCTACGACCTCGACGATCGCATCCACTATCTCGACGGCGGCCGGCTCGACGAGATGCTGCCCTTCGCCACCGGCATGGTCACCGTCAACAGCACCGCCGGCATCGAGGCCCTGATGCATGGCTGCCCGACGAAAACCCTGACGCCGGCGATCTACGACATCGAGGGCCTGACCGACCGGCGCGAACTCTACGATTTCTGGTCGGCGCCGGAGCCGCCCGACGAGGAGCTGCTTGCCGCCTTCATCCGCGCGCTGACCGGAACGGTGCAGGTGCGCGGCTCGATCTACAATGACGACGGCCTCAAGGCGGCGGTGGAAAACATGGCCGAGCGGATCCTGTCGCGCCGCCTCAACATGCCCGACGCCTATGTGGATCCGCCTCCCCGGCTTGACCGCGCCCGCGCCCTCGGGGCACCTCTATGACCGCCCCGATCGTCGCCCCGGCGCGATCCCTCGTCAGTTCGCAAGGCTGATCCGCCGATGTCCCGCCCGAAAATCCTCCTTTCGCCGGCAATAGGCCGCTGGCGCCACGAGCTCGAAGCGCTCCTCGGCGTCTCCGGAGTGCCGATGTGGATGCCGGCGCGCCTGGCGAGCATCGACCGCGTCATCTGCAGCGCCGCGCCCGGCGACATCAGGCGGGCGGCGCGCATGGCCGAAAGGGCGAAGGTGCCGCTCACCGTCCTCGGGCGCGGCCCGGTCGGCCCGCTTGAGCCGACCCGTTCCGCCGATGCCTGCCCGCTCTCCTTCTGGCGCCTCGATCTTGGCGCAGGCGCCCCGCTGCCGGACCATCCGCGCCGCGCCGCCATCGAGGCAGCGCTCGGCAATGCCGACGCGGCACGCGGAGAAAAACTGCTCGCACTTTGGCAGGACGGCGGTTTTTCGGGCGACGCCCCCGATGGCCTGCCGGAGGCGATCCGCACCGATCTCGATCCCGTGCCGAGCGAGACCGTCTTCGCCGATGCCGTCCTTGCCGGCAGCCTCCTTTATCGCGATCCCTACGACGGTGGCGCCCTCGATCCCGAAGAGGCGCTCGACCTCTATGCCTTCCTTCGCCAGCGCATCCGGGAAAACGACCGCCGCGCCTTTTGCGTCGGTGTCAAATGGTGGAACCACAAGGGCGTCGCCGCGCTGCTCGCAGGACCGACCGGGCCGGCCGTCTTCACCGACGATTTCGACGCGGCCCTTGCCCGGGCAAAGGATGAGAGCGGCCGGCTGATCGCCTGGTCGGCAAGCGCGACGCCGGAACGGGAGGCTGCCTGTGCCGCTGCCGGCGTTCCGTTCTCGCGTATGGAGGACGGGTTCCTGCGCTCCGTCGGCCTCGGGGCGGCGCTTGCCCGCGGCGCATCGGCCGCCTTCGATGCGACCGGCATCTATTTCGATGCCACGCGCCCGAGCGATCTGGAGACCCTGCTTGAGACCCGCGAGCTGACGGACGCCGAAATTGCCCGCGGCCGGCACCTGAAGGAGGCGGTCGTTGCCGCGCGGCTCACCAAATACAATGTCGGGCGGCGGGCGGCGGAAAACGTCTTCCCGAAGGATCACCCCGGCATTCTCGTCCCCGGCCAGGTCGCCGACGACGCCGGTATCCTGAAGACGCTGTCGACGACCGTCGACTGCAGCGGCGCCAGCAACGTCAACGAGTCCCTGCTGAAGGCCGCGCGCGCCCGCAACCCGGACGCCTTCATCGTCTACAAGCCCCATCCGGACGTGGAAGCCGATCTGCGCAAGGGCAAGGTGCCGGAGGACGTGGCACGGCGCTACGCCGATGCGATCGTGCGCGACGTCGACATCCTCGACCTCATCGACGGCTGCGACCGCATCGAGACCGTCTCGTCCCTTGCCGGCTTCGAGGCGCTGATGCGCGGCAAGGCCGTGACGGTTCACGGCATGCCCTTCTACGCCGGCTGGGGCCTCACCGAGGACCTCGCCTCCACGCCGCGGCGCACCCGAAAACGCAGCATCGACGAACTCGTCTTTTGCGCCATGATCGCCTATTGCCGCTACATCGACCCGGAAACCATGCTGCATTGCCGGCCGGAGCGGCTGATCGGCAACCTGTCGCGCCTGCGCGCCGACCGGCGGCACCATCTGCGTTACGCCGCCATCAAGTTCGTGTCCTGGTTCGGCCGCAAGATCGGGCTTTGAGGGACGCCCCGGCGCGCGCGGCCATCGATTTTGCGAACCCGAGACGCGCCAAAACGCACCCAAATCGCACCCTCGGCGATCACACATCCGTGAAAATAATATTTTTCGGTGATTTTTTGCGCCTGCGGATGCTGCGCCGCGAATGCCAGGCCGGTTTTGAGCAAGATATGGAAAAACCCGCAGTTTTCGGCGCCTGACAAGGCGTTCGCGCGACGGCAATTCGCAAGCGCGAAGAGCCGATCACGCAAAACGTTACCGGTCCCGGGCCCCCACATTCTTTAAACGCAAATTCGCCGACACCATCTGTTGTCATGGAACAGAATTGAACCGAGCGTCGTTTACCTGACAGTCAATCGGTCAATTCAATGCCAAGGAGGCATACCATGACTCGTCTGTCGAAGATCGCTGTAGTTGGGATTGCACTGGGCATCGCCGCGACGACTGTCCCCGCATCCGCTGAAACCTTCAAGACGGACAAGTTCACTGTTTCCATTGCCGATGAAGCCGTGACCGGCGACGACGCCCGCTACCAGGGCCTGTGGGTCGGCGACGTCACCCGGGACGGCAAGACCGAAACCTGGCTGCAGCTTTCCGACCGCTATGGCGAGGTCGTCTACGAGGCCGCCATCCACGCCAATGAGAGCCATGTCTTGCCGGGCGGCTATGCGATCGTCGTTCGCGGCAACACCCCGGCCCTGACGGCCAGCAACAAGACCTATACGGATCGCGTTGCCCCCGATGCCACCCAGGTGGCAACCACCCGCATCGTTCGTGAGCCGAACAACGTCGAGAAAGCCGCTGCTACGACCAAGCGCGACATCCGCGCGGCCCACGAGACGGCCATTCGCGGCGCCAAGGTGGCAAACGCCGAGGACACCATCCGCCGCATGAAGGAAGCCTTCGGCACCATGCGCGTTGCTGGCCTCTGATCCGAATCCAAGGCGCCCGACCGAGGCGAAATCACCAGAAGACCTCCACCCCCCGCGTTACAGACGACGCCCGGCAGTCCCCGCTGCCGGGCGTTTTCTTATCGTCGTACGGGAAGGCGGACGGATTGCGCCGGAATCAGATCTCGTCGATGAATTTCAGCGTCCCGACGGTGACGGCGAAGCACAGGCACTCGCCGTCGAAATCCACCTGCTGGCGGTGGACGATCCCGGCACCGGCGATCGACAGGTCGCCGCGAAGATACTGCCGCTGTTCGTCCGTCAGCCCGCCGTCCAGGATCAGGGCGGTCTCGATCCCCTCGTGGTCGTGGGCCGGAATGACGAGCCCGGGCGCCAGCCGGACGATGCGTGCCGCAATCCCGTCATAGGTCCCGATCTCGTGGGAAAGGATGCCCGGCATCATCTCGATCCATTCGATCTGGTCGAGATCGCGGCCGACGAAGCGCCTCAGCGCACCGGGAACGGGCCCGTCCGGTCGCAAGGCGGGAGCCGGCGGAGCGTCGTCCCGGGGAACGGCGAACACGTTTTCCAGCATTGCATCCCGGGCGCTCACCGTGACCGGCGGAAGATCGTCGAGAAGATGGCCCGAGGCGGCCTCCAGGCCGTGCGTGAACGTCCGCGCGTCCGGTGACAATTCCAGGTAGCTGCGTGCCAATACGTCGAGCGGCAGCGCAAGCGAGCCCGCCACATGGGCCGAGAGCAGATCGTCGATGGCGTCAGCGTATTCGGACATGAATCGAGGCTTGTCGCCCGGCTCCCCGTCTGGCCTGCGTTTCTAGAGAACACATATTCCAAGTCTGGCTACGCAAAATACTGCAAATTGGATCAGCGAATAGCCCCCAAAATAGCAAGTCGTTGCCAAGTCGGGCGGTATACACTGGAAAATCCCGGGGGAAATCGACGCAGGCGCCGGATATCCGGCGCCGCGCCCTTATCGCCCGCCCCGCCTGGCCACCGCGCTTGCCCGCCGCCGGCAATTGCCTCTAAATTCGGACCCGTCCAGGGAGCCCCCGCCACGGCAGACCGCCCGGCGGCAACCGAACGAGCAGCATGGCCATCGAAACGCCCGACATCGCCCCGTCCGTCATCGACAGCATCGGCAACACGCCGCTGATCCGCCTCAACCGCGCCTCCGAGGAGACCGGCTGCGAGATTCTCGGCAAGGCCGAATTCCTCAATCCCGGTCAGTCGGTGAAGGACCGCGCGGCACTCTCCATCGTGCGCGATGCCATCGCCAAGGGCCTTTTGAAACCCGGCGGCGTAATCGTGGAAGGCACGGCCGGCAACACCGGCATCGGCCTGACGCTGGTCGCCAACGCCCTGGGCTTTCGCTCCGTCATCGTCATTCCCGAGACCCAGACGGCGGAGAAGAAGGACACGCTGAGGATGTACGGCGCCGAGCTGATCGAGGTGCCTGCCGTCCCCTACAGGAACCCCAACAACTACGTGAAGATTTCCGGCCGCATCGCCGAAAAGCTGGCGGCGTCCGATCCGAATAGCGCGATCTGGGCCAACCAGTTCGACAATGTCGCCAACCGGCAGGCCCATATCGATACCACCGGGCCGGAAATCTGGCGGCAGACGGCAGGCCGCGTCGACGGCTTCATCTGCGCCGTCGGCACCGGCGGCACGCTTGCCGGCGTCTCCATGGCGCTGAAGGAGCGCAACAACGATATCACCATCGGCGTCGCCGACCCGATGGGCTCTGCCATCTATTCCTTCTTCAAGACCGGCGAGTTCCGGGCCGAGGGCTCCTCGATCACCGAGGGCATCGGCCAGGGCCGCGAGACGGAAAACCTGAAGGGCGCACCGGTCGACACCGCGTTCCGGATCGACGACACCGAGGCGCTGACCGTCGTCTACGACCTCCTCAGGAACGAGGGGCTCTGCCTCGGCGGATCGTCCGGCGTCAACGTCGCCGGCGCCATCCGGCTGGCGCGCGAACTCGGCCCCGGCCATACCATCGTGACGGTGCTGTGCGACTACGGCACCCGCTATGCCTCCAAGATGTTCAACCCGGATTTCCTGCGCTCCAAGGACCTGCCGGTGCCGGACTGGCTGGAGCGCGCGCCGAGCGTCGACGTCCCGTTCGAAAAGGTCGAGGAGGCCTGACAATGGCGTATGAGACCGAACCGCTGTTTCGCGAGGACGCGTACCTTGCGACCTGCGAGGCGACGGTCGTGGCCGTCAACGACCGCGGCGGCATCATCCTCGACCGCACCATCTTCTATCCCACCGGCGGCGGCCAGCCCGGCGACAGCGGCCGGCTGGAGCGGCAGGACGGATCGACGATCGCGATTGCCACCACCGTCTATGGCGACGACAAGAGCGAGATCGTCCACGTCCCCGCCGAAGCGGATACCCTGCCCGATCCGGGCGAGAAGGTCGTCTGCCACATCGACTGGGAGCGGCGCTACCGGCACATGCGCATCCATTCCGCGCTGCACCTGCTCTCTGCCGTGCTGCCCTATCCCGTCACCGGCGGCTCGATCGGCGCCGATGACGGCCGGCTCGATTTCGACATTCCGGAAGCCGGCCTCGACAAGGACGAGATCACGGCCGAACTCAACCGTCTCGTTGCGCTCGACGAGCCGCTCGCCACCGAATGGATCACCGACGAGGAGCTGGACGCCAATCCGGGCCTCGTCAAGACGATGGCCGTCAAGCCGCCCACCGGTTCCGGCCGCGTGCGCCTGGTGCGCATCGGCGAGGCGACCGACCTGCAGCCCTGCGGCGGTACCCATGTCGCCTCGAGCGGCGAGATCGGCGACGTGGTCGTCGCCAAGATCGAAAAGAAGGGCAAACAGAACCGCCGCGTGCGCATCCGCTTTGCCGACGCCTGACGCCGAAGAGAGAAAATCACCTTAAAGGGAAGGAAGACCTCGTGAGCGCCTCCATGATCGACGCCCGGTCCCGCTGGATCGTATCGACCGACTGGCTCGCCGGGCACCTTGACGCCCCCGACGTCGTTATCGTCGACGCCTCCTGGTACCTGCCGACCAGCGGCCGCGACGCCGCCGCCGAATACCGCGTCGAGCATATCCCTGGCGCCGTCTTTTTCGACATCGACGCCATCGCCGACACGACCTCGTCCCTGCCCCACATGCTGCCGCGGCCGGAGGCGTTTTCCTCCACCATGCGAAAGATGGGCATCGGCGACGGCCAGAGGATCGTCGTCTACGACGCCGTCGGCATGTTCTCCGCGGCACGGGTGTGGTGGACGTTCCGGCTGATGGGCGTCGAGGACGTCGTCGTCCTCGACGGCGGCCTTGCCGCCTGGCGCGCCGAGGAGCGTCCGCTGACCGACGACATCCCCGACCGCCCCGAGCGCCACTTCACGGCTCGCTTCGACCACGGCGCCGTGCGTGACTTCGCCGAGGTGCGGCACGCCCTTGCCGGAAATACCGCACAGGTCGTCGACCTGCGGCCGCAAGCGCGCTTCAACGGCACGGAACCCGAGCCCCGCGAGGGCCTGCCCTCCGGCCACATGCCCGGCGGCATCTCCCTGCCGATGGCCGAACTGCTGGTCGCCGACGGCAGCCGCATGAAGGAAGCCGACGGCATCCGCGCGGCGCTGACCGGCGCCGGCATCGATCTGCACCGGCCGATCGTTTCGTCCTGCGGATCCGGCGTCAACGGCGCCGTCCTCAACCTTGCGCTGGAAGTGATCGGCCATCCCCACCACGCGCTCTTTGACGGCTCGTGGACCGAATGGGCGAGCGCCGGCGGCGAGATCGAAGACAAGGGGCCAGTGCGCGGTGCCGCCTAGGCGGCTAGCGTCATCCCTACGAGCAAAAAAAGCGGGGAGGCGGGTCAGTCCGTCAGGACGCCTTCGATCTTGCTCGGCGGGGCACCGTTAAGGATCAGCCAGATGCGCCAGATGCGCTGCACGTAGTTGCGCACAACGGGCGGTCCCAGATCGTCGACATCGTCGGCCGGCGCATGCTCGGAGCGGCGCTGCAGCACGACCTCGAAATTGCCGCGAGCGACAGCCGGTCCGTCCGGCGACTCGATTTCCGCCTCCAGAAGCCACGCATAGGGGTCGGCGACCCGCTTGGTGATCTTCGTGGTGGCCGGGTTCGACAGCACGAGCCTGAGGCTTCCGCCGACATCGATCTCGGCCCGTTCGATGACTTCCGGATAGGTGCCGATGAGATCGGTCACGGCGGCGGCATCCGCAACGCCGGTGTCGATGTCGATATCGGCGCCGAAACGGGCGCCCGAGGTGACTTGAAGATCGAGCGTGCGGCCCACGCTCGAGACGTTTCCTGACAGGTGAAAGCTTTGTGGCATTTGGGGGGTTTGAACGCCGGGCATGCCCGACGCCGCATTCCGTCCTTTCCTGTTTGGCGCTTGAGCCGGCGGCAGGGCGGACCCGCGCCGCCCTGCCAGGCCGCGGCGCTAGTGGAGAATCTGGCTGAGGAACAGCTTGGTGCGGTCGTGTTGCGGGTTGTCGAAGAACAGTTCCGGCTCGTTCTGCTCGATGATCTGGCCGTAGTCCATGAAGATGACGCGGTTGGCCACCTGCCGGGCAAAGCCCATCTCGTGGGTGACGCACAGCATCGTCATGCCCTCTTCGGCGAGGCCCACCATCACGTCGAGCACTTCCTTGATCATTTCCGGATCGAGCGCCGAGGTCGGCTCGTCGAACAGCATGATGCGCGGGTTCATGCAAAGGGAGCGTGCGATCGCCACGCGCTGCTGCTGGCCGCCGGAGAGCTGGCCCGGATATTTCAGCGCCTGCTCGGGGATCTTGACGCGCTCCAGATAGTGCATCGCGATATCCTCGGCTTCCTTCTTGGGCATCTTGCGCACCCAGATCGGCGCCAGCGTGCAGTTCTCCAGGATCGTCAGATGCGGGAACAGGTTGAAGTGCTGGAACACCATGCCGACCTCGCGGCGGATCTCGTCGATGCGCTTGAGGTCGTCGGTGAGCTCGATGCCGTCGACGACGATGTTGCCGCGCTGGTGTTCCTCCAGCCGGTTGATGCAGCGGATCATCGTCGACTTGCCGGAACCGGACGGACCGCAGATGACGATGCGCTCGCCGCGTTTGACGGTCAGGTCGATGTCCTTGAGCACGTGGAAGTCGCCGTACCACTTGTTGACGCCGACCATCTCGATGGCGATCTCGTCGGATATCTTGAGCCGGGGGGGCTCGGAAACGGCGGCGGCGGCGCCGGTGGATTCGCTCATGGCATGCTCCTTAGTCTTTCAAATGCGTCAGCGCGCAAAAGGTTCATTTCACCTTGGCCGTTTTCCGTTTTGCCGGCGCATGTCACGGTCGATCTGATCCGCGCAACCAGCCTGTTTGTTATTTTTCTTGGCTTTCGGGCCCGCGACATCGCACATCCGTGGTCGGCACGGGCCCTGATCGCAGAACAACCCTCTAGCGTTTGTGTCCGGTATCGAGGCGGCGCTCCATGTAGATGGAGTATCGGCTCATGCTGAAGCAGAAGACCCAGAAGATCAGTGCGGCGACGAGATAGCCCGTGTGGCTCTGCGTCGGCGACGCCCAGTTCGGGTCGGTGTAGGAGCTCTGGATGATGCCGAGGAGGTCGAACAGGCCGATGATCAGCACCAGGGTCGTGTCCTTGAACAGGCCGATGAAGGTGTTGACGATGCCCGGAATGACCAGCGTCAGCGCCTGCGGCAGGATGATCTTCGACATCATCTGCCAGTACCTGAGGCCGAGCGCCATGGCGCCCTCATATTGCCCCTTTCCGATCGCCTGCAGGCCGCCTCGCACCACCTCCGCCATGTAGGCGGACGCGAACAGCGCCACACCGATCAGTGCCCTGAGCAGCTTGTCGAAGGTGATCCCCTCCGGCAGGAACAGCGGCAGCATCACGCTCGACATGAACAGGACCGTGATCAGCGGCACGCCGCGCCAGAACTCGATGAAGATCACCGAGATCAACCGTACGATCGGCAGATTGGAGCGCCGCCCGAGGGCGAGCGCGATGCCGATCGGCAGCGATGCGGCAATGCCGGTGACCGCGATGACGAGTGTGACGAGCAGGCCGCCCCACAGCGGCGTCTCCACCTCGACCAGCCCGAAATCGATGCTTGCCACGAAGAACAGGGCCGCCAGCACGCCGAACCCGGCAAGGATGCTGAGCGCGGTGCCCTTGGCGTTGCCGCCGGCCTCGCGCGTCAAAAGGTAGATGCCGCCGGTAACCGCGGCAGCAACCAGGAGAAATTCGATCCAGAACCGCAGTTCGCCCTCCGGCATCGGCAGGAAGAAGCCGGCATAGGTGAAATCGCCGCCGGTGAGCAGGATCAGCGCGGCGACCGGGAAGAACGCCAGCATGTAGATCAGGCCCTCGCGCTTGAAGGGCATCTGCGGCACCAGCAGCGGTACCAGGCCAATCGCGAACAGGAAGAACGTCAGATTGACCCGCCAGCGCTCCGGATCGGGATAACGGCCATAGATGAAAGTCCAGAAATAGGCCTCCACATAGGGCCAGCAGGCACCATGGGCCTGGGCGCAGGCCGTCCGGTCCTCACCCTCCCAGACCGCATTCACCAGAGTGAACTCGATGAGCGGCGGCACCACCAGGTAGACGATATAGATACCAAGCAGCGTCAGGATCGTGTTGGGAATGCTGGAGAAGAGGTTGGCCCGCATCCAGCCGATGGCGCCGACGCTGCTGGACGGCGGCGCCGCATCCTCAACCATACGGTCGCGGACATAGGCCTCGCTGGTGGACTCGTCGGCGTGCGTCATGGTCATGTCCGTCACCTACCGTTCCACCAACGCCATGCGTTTGTTGTACCAGTTCATGAACGCCGAGGTCAGCAGCGATATGCTGAGATAGACCAGCATCCAGATGGCGATGATCTCGATCGCCTGACCGGTCTGGTTGAGCACCGTGCCGCCGACCGAGACGAGATCCGGATAGGCGATGGCGACGGCGAGCGAGGAATTCTTCGTCAGGTTCAGGTACTGGCTGGTCAGCGGCGGGATGATCACGCGCATCGCCTGGGGGATGATCACCAGGCGCAGCGTCGATCCCGGCCTCAGGCCGAGCGCATAGGACGCTTCGGTCTGGCCGTGGCTGACGGCAAGGATGCCGGCCCGGACGATCTCGGCGATGAAGGTCGCCGTATAGAGCGAGAGCGCCAGAAGCAGCGACAGGAATTCCGGGATCAGCACAAAGCCTGTGCCCTCCTGGAAACCGCGCATCAGCATCGGCCCGGTATCCCTGAATTCCGGATAGGAAATGCTGATCGGCATGCCGGTGGCGAGAAAGACGATCAGCGGCAACACGACGATAAGCCCGATCGCCGTCCACAGCACCGGAAACCGCTGGCCGGTCGCGGCCTGGCGCTTCGCCGACCACCCTTTGATCACGAATGAGATGACGATGGCGAGGATTAGCGCGATCACCGTCGGCGTCGAGCCCTCCTCAAACACCGGTGCCGGGGCGCGCAGGCCGGCGATGTTGAGGTGCACGCCGGGAACGATGGTGCCCATTTCCCGCTTGCCGGGAACGGCGCGCAGCACCGCGAAATACCAGAAGAAGATCTGCAGCAGGAGCGGGATGTTGCGCAGCACTTCGATATAGACATAGGCGATGCGCGAGATCACCCAGTTCTTCGACAGGCGGGCGATGCCGACGATGAAGCCGATGACGGTGGCGAGGAAAACGCCGATGCCGGCAACCAGCAGCGTGTTGAGAAACCCGACGAAAAGCGCCCGGCCGTAGTTGGAGATTTCCGAATACTGGATCAGATTCAGGATGATACCGAAACCGGCGGTCTCGTCGAGAAACCCCCAGCCGGTCGCCATGTTGCGCTGTTCGAGGTTGGTCCTGGTGTTGTCGATGATTTCCCAGATCAACCAGGCGAGCGCCAGAACCAGCAGGATCTGGTAGAAGGCGCCGCGGACCTTGGGATCGTTGATCCAGGATGCGCGATCGGTTGCCCGCTCAGGACGGGCGTCTTCAACGGCCATAGGCCATAGTCCCCTCTTTGCCTCGTCACGCAGACGCGGCACTCCCGTCGCCCCGACGGGGCACCCCATGTGCAATTGAGCTCGCTGCGGCGGTTGGAAGGATTTTTTTTAAAGTCCGTCCGCAGCGCGGGCGCCCCGGCCGCAAGGGCCGGGACGCAAGCTTTTGAGGGTCCTTAGCGGACCGGCGGTGCGTATTGCAGGCCGCCCTTCGACCACAGGGCATTGAGGCCACGGGCGATGCCGAGCTGGGTCGACGGACCGACATTGCGCTCGAACATCTCGCCGTAGTTGCCCACGTGCTTGATGACGTTGTAGGCCCAGTCGTTGGACAGGCCGATGGCCTTGCCGTATTCGCCTTCCGTGCCGAGCAGGCGCTTGACGGACGGGGTCTCGCTGTTCTTCATCTCGTCGACATTGGCGCTGGTGACGCCCAGTTCCTCGGCGTTGATGGCGGCGAAATGCACCCACTTGGCGAGGTTGAACCACTCGTCGTCACCCTGGCGCACGACCGGGCCGAGCGGCTCCTTGGAGATGATCTCCGGCAGCACCATGTGCTCGTCCGGATTGGTCAGCTTCAGGCGTTGGGCATAGAGGCCCGAGGCGTCCGTGGTGTAGACGTCGCAACGGCCGGCGTCATAGGCCTGCACGACCTCGTCGGCCTTCTCGAAGGCGACGATCTGGTAGGGCATGTCCTTGGAGCGGAAGTAGTCGGCGACGTTGAGCTCGGTGGTGGTGCCGGTGTTGGTGCACACATTGGCGCCCGACAGCTCCAGTGCGGAGGCAACGCCGAGCGACTTGCGGACCATGAAGCCCTGGCCGTCATAGTAGTTGACGCCGACGAAGTTGAGGCCGAGGGCCGTGTCGCGGCTCATCGTCCAGGTCGTGTTGCGCGGCAGCACGTCGATCTCGCCGGACTGCAAGGCCGTGAAGCGCTCCTTGGCCGACAGCGGGGAGAACTTCACCTTGGACGGATCGTTGAAGATCGCCGCGGCCAGCGCCCGGCAGTAGTCGACGTCGAGGCCGGTCCAGTTGCCCTGATCGTCCGGATTGGAAAAGCCCGGCAGGCCCTGGCTGACGCCGCATTGCACGAAGCCCTTTGCCTTGACGTCGTCAAGCGTGCCGGCATTGGCGGCGGTCGCGGCCAGCGCGACGGCGGCACCCAATACCAAAGGCATAATTTTCATTGTCATGATCACTCGCAGCCTTTTCTGTTACCCTCGTTTATGATTTTTCACGGATGGCGAATTACCCCGCCACGCGGCTGTCCGACGGCGCATCGGGAAAACATAAGTATAACTCCCCCTCACACCGGCGGAACCGCCGTCCGTCGGTTGCCATCACAGGGCATTTAGCACCCCGGGTCAAGGGGTTGCACGCACAAAGCAAAAATGCTTCATCGATCCCTCCCCCACCGGCCCGGCCCGGATTTCCGCGCCGCAGCAAGCTCAAGACCTAACAACTATGCCCGATCGTAAAACGACCCATGCCCGCCGTCCCGCCACCGTGCTCGCCCACAGCGGTCGCAACCACGGTGAAAACCGTTACTTCGTCAATCCGCCGGTTATCCATGCATCGACCGTGCTTTACGACTCCGTCGAGGCGATGCAGGTGCGGACCCAGCCCTACACCTACGGGCGCCAGGGCACGCCGACCTCCGAGGCGCTGGAGACGGCGCTAAACGATCTGGAGGGCGCGGCCGGCACCTGCCTCGCCCCGTCCGGCCTTGCCGCGATCTCCGTGGCGCTGCTGTCGATGCTCGGCGCCGGCGATCACCTTTTGATGATCGACACGGTCTACGCCCCGACCCGCAATGTCTGCGAGACGGTGCTGAAGCGCATGGGCGTGGAGACGACCTATTTCGATCCGGCGATCGGCTCCGGCATCGCCGACCTCATTCGCGACAACACCAGGCTGATCTTCCTGGAGGCGCCCGGCTCCCTCACCTTCGAGATGGTCGACATCCCGGCCTTCGTCGACGTCGCCAAGGCACGCGGCATCCGCACCGCCATCGACAACACCTGGGCAACGCCCCTCTTCTACCGGCCGCTGGAAAACGGCATCGACCTCTCCATCCAGGCCGGCACCAAATACATCGTCGGCCATTCCGACGTCATGCTCGGCACCGTCTCGGCCAACGAGGCGACCTTCCCGGACCTGAAGGCGACCCATCGCGCGCTCGGCCAGCATGTCGGCCCGGACGACGTCTACTTGGCGCTGAGGGGCCTCAGGACCATGGCTGTGCGGCTGGAAAGGCACATGGAGAGCGCCCTGAAGGTCGCGCGCTGGCTGCAGGGGCGCCCAGAGGTCGTCACCGTGCGCCATCCAGGGCTCGAAACCGATCCCGGCCATGCCATCTGGAAGCGCGATTTCTCCGGCGCCTGCGGGCTCTTTGCCTTCGAGCTGCAGCCGTCGGTGCCGGCCACGGCCGTCGCCGCGTTCCTGGACACCCTGGAGCTCTTCGGCCTCGGCTATTCCTGGGGCGGCTTTGAAAGCCTTGCCATCCTCGCCAAGCCCGGCCCGAACCGCACGGCGACCCGATATGACGACACCAATCCGCTGATCCGCGTCCACATCGGCCTGGAAGACCCTCAGGACCTCATCGAGGATCTGGAAACGGGTTTTGCCGCGATGGCGTCGGCCTGAGCGGCGTAACGTCTACGCCCGAAAAATGCCGCCCTGGATTGCTTCGCTGCGCTCGCAATGACGATTTCGTAATGATTTCAGCGTCATTGCGAGGGTCCGGAGGACGGGGAGCGGCCCGCGACGCGAGCCTGGGGAGGCCGACCCGGCAATCCATAGGGCGGTTCGACTTCGATCCGACGACCGTAGCCGTGCACCTATCGGCAGTTTCTGAAAGTTACTCCACCGCCAGCCAGGGTTTTGGGATCAGCACCCAGTGGCCGTTGACGTGGATCAGCCCGTCGAAGGCCATGCCGATGGTCTCGCCCGGCTCCACGAACTTGAACCGGACGATGGCGTTGCCGGGCTTCAGGTGCGGCAGCACCGCCTTGTAGCCGCCGGGAAACTCGGCAAGCACCGGTTCGCCGGCAATGAGCTGGTCGGTCGTCGCGAAGGTAACGAGCAATTCGGTCTGGCCGGGCTTCGGCCCGATGGCAACACCGGTACCCCAAAGGTTCGCGTAGATCTGCTCAAGCCGCGTCGCCATCGGCTCCTTGTAGGCCGCCGTGTAGTCCTCGGTGAACGGTTGCAGTTCGCCGGTCAGCGCCGCCCGGTCGGCGGCCGGATCGAGAAAGCGGGTGAGCAGCGCCCGTGCGTCCGCCTCCGTTCCCTCGTCAGCCCTGGCGCTGACGGCGGCGACCGCCAGCCAGGCGAGGACGGCGACAAAGGCGATCAGCTTGGCGCGGCAGAAACAGTGCATCCTTCCCTCCCCCGAAACGGCGTACGGCGCCCGCACAGGACAGCGGGCCCGAACCGCATGGTAGGAGGGAAGACCGCAGCGCGTCCAGAGCGGCAACGCGCCCTGCGACCCTGAAACCCCGGGCCCCGGGGTCAGGCCCCGGAGATCAGGCGTCGGCGTCGTGGCGCACCCGCTGCATGGCGCAGTTGGTCTCGCGGCAGCCGTCCTGGCAGAACATCTTGTAGACGACGTCGAGGACGGACCGTGCCTGGCCGCTGGTCAGCGTGTAGTAGATCGACTTGCCCTCGCGCCGGGTCGTGACGATGCGCTCGGCACGCAGATAGGCGAGCTGCTGGGAGAGCGCCGGCTGGCGGATGCCGAGCAGCGATTCCATCTCGTGCACGGCCTTTTCGCCCTCGGCCAGAAGGGCAAGGATCTGCAGCCGCGTCTCGTTGGAGAACAGCTTCAGGAACTGGCAGGCCGCCGAGGACGAGCCGATCAGGGTCGAGGTCTCCAGCGAGGTCGCCACCGCGCGGCGCGCCCGCGCTGCGGCCTGGCGCCGTCCGACCGCTTCGCGCGCGGCATCGCGCCGGGCAACCTTGGTCCGGGGGTCTGTGGCATTCACGGTGGCTTGCGTCATCGCTCTGTCTTCCTGTGGTTGTCGCGCCATCGGCAACGGGAGGGCGCACCGGGGGCGGCGGCACCGCGGCTGCGGTTCAGCCGGGTCACATGCCCGTTTCTGCACCAATTGCGAATGATTTGCAATAGCGTTCTCAAAAATCGGCACAATGCCGCAGGAAGCCGCGCCGCGGCACACTGCAGGAACCAACGGCATCCCTTTGTTTCTCCGGGGCTTTACGATGGATCGAAGTAATTGAGATCAGCCGGCTGAAACCGTTGCCGCGCCAAGCATTGCGGCCGTTTGCGAGCGGCTCGCCCGGCCGCGGCAGAGCGCCGTGACCATATCCGCGATTCCGCCGACCCGGTCGGCATTGTCGATGGCCGTCGAGCCGTCGGCATGGACGAGGCTGTTTTCAAAGCCGACGCGGGCATGGCCGCCGAGCGCCAAAGCCGCGGTCAGCGCCGCCGTCTCGCCGCGCCCGAAGGCGCAGACCATCCAGTCGGTCCGGTCCGTCAGCTCCACGGCGTCGAGCGCCGCAAGGAATCCGACGAGGCTCGTCGGATCGCATTCAAGGCTGGCGCTGTAACGCCCGAGCACGAAGAGCAGCGCGTGACGCGAAGCCGACGGAACGATACCCCTGGCAACGCAATCGGAAAACGCCCTCACCTCACCCGGCTCATAGACGATGTGCTGGACGCCGATCCCGGCCTCCGCCGCAAAGGCATAGAAAGCCCGCGCCTCGGCGTCGTCGGCAAGCGCCATTTCACGAAGCGCGACCGAGACGAGATCGGGCATCGTCTCGCGCACGACCGCCGCCTGTTCGTCCGGCCGGTAGCGGCCGATGGCCTCCGTGGTGATCTGGATCGCCATCTGGCCGCCGGTCAGCCGGGTGATCTCGGCGATCGCCTCGCGATAGAGCCCGGCATCGAGCACATGGCCGCCGGCAGCATCGCGCACATGGCAATGGATCGCCTGGGCGCCGGCGGCAAGTGATGCCCGCGCGCTCGCCGCCGTCTCGGCAATCGTCACCGGCAGCGCCGGATGGTCGGACTTCAGGCGCCGGGCGCCGTTCGGCGCCACCATGACGACGGCCGGACCGCTCATGCAGCCACCTGCTCGAAGGCGACGTCGAGCGCCCGGTCGAGCTTGTCGACGATCTCGCCCACATGCTCTTCGGTGATCGTATAGGGCGGCGCCAACAGGATGTGGTCGCCGCGCAGGCCGTCGACGGTGCCACCCATCGGGTAGCACATCAGACCCTCGGCCATCGCCGCCTTCTTGATCCGGGCGTGCAGGTTGAGGCTCGGGTCGAACGGCGTCTTGGTCATCCGGTTGTCGACCAGTTCCAGGCCGAGGAAGAGCCCGCGCCCGCGGATGTCGCCGACATGGGAGCGGTTGCCGAAGCGGCCGATCAGCGCCGTCATCAGCCGGTTGCCCATCTCCCGGACGTTAGACAGGAGATCGTGCTTCTCGAACTCGTCGAGGACGGCGAGCCCGGCGCGCGTTGCCACCGGATGGCCGATATAGGTGTGGCCGTGCTGGAAAAAGCCGGACCCGGCTTCCACGGCGGCGAAGATCCTGTCGGAACAGAGCATGGCGCCGAGCGGCTGGATGCCCGCGCCGATGCCCTTGGCGATGCACACCATGTCCGGGAAGATGCCCTCCTGCTCGGAGGCAAAGAGGGTGCCGGTGCGCCCGGTGCCGCACATCACCTCATCGAGGATGAGGAGCACGCCATACCGGTCGCAGATTTCGCGGATGCGCTGGAAATAGCCCGGCACGGCCGGAACCGCGCCCATGGTCGCCCCAACCACCGGCTCGGCGATGAAGGCGGCGACCGTTTCCGGCCCGAGCGCCAGGATCTTGTCCTCAAGCTGGTTGGCGACCCGGAGCCCGTATTCCTCCGGGCCCTCGCCCTCCTCGGCAAAGCGCCAGTAGTGGCAGGCATCGATATGGTGCATGGCGCCCGACAGGAGCGGCTCGAACTGGCCGCGCCGCCAGCGGTTGCCGCCGGCCGAAAGGGCCCCCAGCGTGTTGCCGTGGTAGCTCTGCCAGCGGGCGATGATGTGCCGGCGCTCCGGCTGGCTGGTCTCCAGGAAATACTGCCGCGCCAGCTTCATCGCGGCTTCGGTCGCCTCCGAGCCGCCGGAGACGAAATAGACCCGTTCGATACCCTGCGGCGCCAGCGCGATCAGCCGGTCGGCGAGTTCCTCGGCCGGCTCGGAGGTAAAGAAGCTGGTATGGGCGTAGGCCATCCGGTCGAGCTGGTCCTTCGCCGCCTCGGTCACCGGATTCCGCCCGTGGCCGAGGCAGGAGACGGCGGCCCCGCCGCAGGCATCGAGATAGCGCCGGCCCTCGGCGTCGATGAGATAGGGACCCTCGCCGGCGACGGCGACGGGAAGATCGGCCCTGGTGTGCCGGCCGAACAGGTGGCGCGAGCGCATCGAACAACGCCCTTTCTGCGGATGTGGGATCTCGGGGACCTGGAAAGGGCTCTAGTTGCGCACCACGAACACGGACTGCCCGGCGTGGCGTACGACGCGCGCCGCGTTCGGGCCGAGAAGATAGTCCTTCAGTTCCGGACGGTGGCTGGAAATGACGATGAGATCGCAGCCAAGGTCGTCGGCGACCTGGATGATCTCCTGGTAGATGGTGCCGTGTGCGACATGGCCCTTGACCTTGACGCTGTCGCGCTTGCACTCGGCCTCCAGGAGCTTCTTCAGGTGCTCCTTGGCGTCGGCCATCGCCTGCTTCTCATAGCCTTGCGGGAAGTAGGAGCCGACGACCGACATGTTGAAGGTCGGGATGACGGCAAGGACGTTGAGTTCGGCGCCGTAGTCGGCGGCCAGCAGCTCGGCCACCGGCAGCGCCTTTTGCCAGGAACTCTCCTCATCGAGGTCGATCGGCAGGAGGATCTTGTCGAACATGTCATTCTTTCTTTGATGAGCGTGGTCGCGAAATGCGCAGACGGTTCTGGGCGGAAGCGCATTTGGCCGCTTCCCGGAAGGCGGGGCGAACGTCCCGCAGAAGATGCCTCAACCGACGTACGCAGCGGCCAAATCCGCATCGTCTCGTTCACTCCGGCGGCCGGGCGCCGCTTTCACCCGGACGCCTCCGGCCAGCCGTCACTGGCGGCACGCGGTCACTGAAACGCACACCTATCAATGCCGCGCAAACCTTAACCGAACCCTGCCGGCTTTTCCTCAGAACGCCGGCTGGGTCTGGCGCCGGCGCTGCAGCAGGATGACGCCGATGAGCAGAAGCACGGCCGGAATGTAGAAGATCTCCTTCGGCATGCGTTCGGCCTCCAGCTGCACCTCGGCGATCTCGACCGGGTTGTCCCCGTAGAAATCGAACATCTGGAACTTGGTGAAGAACGAGGTGCCGGCCATCGGTTCGTCCAGCTTGGCCTTGCCGCCCTCCTCCAATACCGTCAATCCGGCATTATTGAGGCGGCTGACGCCGTCGCCCGCCGGTCCGAGATCGGCAAGGATGGTGAGCTCGCTGGTCTTGTCCGGTTTGTCGAAATCGGGCCCGCGCACCAGCAACCTGACATGCGCGCCCGGCGGCAGCTTCTCCACGATCTGCTCGACGTCGCTGCCCGGCCGGATGTCGTAGGGCGGCTGCACGAAATCGAGCCAGAAGGCCGGCCGCAGGAGCGTGAAGGCGATGACCAGCAGGATCGCCGATTCCCAGATCCGGCTGCGGGCGAAGAAATAGCCCTGTGTCGCCGCGGCAAACAGCATCATGGCCGCGACCGCGATGACGAAGACGAACACCGCCTTGGCGATGGTCACATCGATCAACAGGATCTCGGTGTTGAAGATGAACATGAACGGCAACAGCGCGGTGCGGATGTCGTAGGCAAAGCCCTGCAGGCCGGTCTTGATCGGATCGCCGCCGGAGATCGCCGCCGCCGCGAACGCCGCAAGTCCCACCGGTGGCGTATCGTCGGCAAGGATGCCGAAATAGAACACGAACATGTGGCAGGCGATCAGCGGCACGACGAGGCCGGACTGGGCGCCGACCGAGACGATCACCGGCGCCATCAGCGAGGAGACGACGATGTAGTTCGCCGTCGTCGGCAGGCCCATGCCGAGCACCAGGCTCATCACGGCGACGAGGATCAGCATCACCATCAGGTTGCCGCCGGAGACGAACTCCACGAACTCGCCGACGATCTGGTGCAGGCCGGTCAGCGACACCGTGCCGATGATGACGCCGGCAACGCCGGTGGCCACCCCGATCGGCACCATGTTGCGGGCACCCGCGATCATGCCGGTGACGAAATCGCCGACCCCCTGGGCAAGCCCGGTGGCGATCGCCGCCTCGCCGCGGAAGATCGACTTCAGCGCGTGCTGGGTCAGCACGATGGAGACCATCGCCACAGTCGCCCAGAACGCCGAAAGCGCCGGCGACAACCGCTCGATCAGGATGCACCACAACAGCACGACGATCGGCAACAGATAGTGGAGGCCCGTCAGCGCCACCTCGTTGGCCCGCGGCAGCACCGCGAGCGGCGCGTCCGGATCGTCGACTTCCAGGTCCGGCCGCTTTGCGGCGATGAAGACGAGGATCAGATAGGCGGCGGCGAACAGCAGCGTCGAGGCCCACACGGTCATGTTGGGGAACGCGACCTTGATCCAGCCAAGGCCATAATAGACGGCAAGCCCGAGCGCCGCGATGCCGATGAAGCCGGTGAGGAAGCCGATCAGCTTCTGGATCAGGGTGAGATGCGCCGGCGGCTTTTCCATGCCCTTCAGGTTCAGCTTCAGGGCTTCCAGGTGAACGATGTAGACGAGCGCGATGTAGGAGACGAGCGCCGGCACCAGGGCGTGCTTGATGATCTCGGTATAGGAGATGCCCGTGAATTCGGAGATCAGGAAGGCCGCGGCACCCATCACCGGCGGCGTGAGCTGGCCGTTGGTCGACGAGGCGACTTCCACGGCGCCGGCCTTTTCCGGCGCGAACCCGGTGCGCTTCATCAGCGGAATGGTGAAGGTGCCGGTGGTCACCGTGTTGGCGATCGAGGAGCCGGAATAAAGCCCGCTCATCGCCGAGGCGACGACGGCGGCCTTGGCCGGTCCGCCGCGCAAGTGCCCGAGAAGGGCAAAGGCGAGCTTGATGAAGTAGTTGCCGGCACCGGCCTTTTCCAGGAGCGCGCCGAACAGCACGAACAGGAAGATCATCGACGCCGAGACCCCGAGTGCGACGCCGAAGACGCCCTCGAGCTGCATCCAGTAGTGCCACATCGCCTTGCCGAAGGACGCGCCCTTCCACTGGATCGCGTCGGGCCAGAAGCTGAGGTGGCCGAAGAAGACGTAGAAGACGAAGACGCCGGCGACGATCAGCATCGGCAGGCCGAGCGTGCGGTAGACGGCGAGCGCCAGCGACAGCATGCCGATGGTCGAGGCGATCAGATCCGCCGTCGTCGGCAGGCCGGCCCGGTTGGCGATCGCCTCCTTGTTGATGATGAGGTAGAGGCAGGCGCCGGCGCCGAGGATGGCCAGCACCCAGTCGTACCAGGGCACCGAATGGCGCGAGCTCGTCCGGAACAGCGGATAGGCGAGCGAGGCGAGCGCGATCGCAAAGGCGAGATGGATGATGCGCGCTTCGGAATTGTTGAAGACAACGTTGAGGCCGGTCACCTCATTCAGCCAGAACGGCACCCCGGAGGCGATATAGAGCTGGAACGTCGACCAGATGAAGGCCAGCGCCACGACGAAGAGGCCGACGGCGCCGGTCGGCGCACGCGCTCCGCTGTCAACCTGGGCAACAAGTTCGTCGACGTCGATTTCGGGCCGTTTGCTGGCCGTGCCAGAGCCGTTGCTGTCCGACATGGAATACCCCCTCCGTCGCCGAAGTCGTGCCGTGACCTCCGATCTTGGCGTCGGTCGGCCGGGCCTTGCGGCGCGCCGGGCGGATGCCGCGATCGGCGGCCCGGCGAGAAAAAACTGAACTGATGACCGGAGCGCCCCCTTGCTGGCTCCCCTTTGAGGGCGCTCCCGCGGGATCGAAAAAGGGGCGGCCCGTCAGGACCGCCCCTTCTGGCAGACCGGATTACATCCAGCCGCGTTCCTTGTAGTACTTCACTGCGCCCGGATGCAGCGGCGCGGAGAGACCGTCCTTGATCATCTCCTCTTCCTTCAGATTGGCGAAGGCCGGGTGAAGCTTCTTGAAGTCCTCGAAGTTGTCGAAGACGGCCTTGACGACCACATAGACCACATCGTCCGACACGTCGGCCGACGAGATGAAGGTGGCGCCGACACCGAAGGTGTGGGTGTCTTCGTCGGTGCCGCGATACATGCCGCCCGGGATCACCGCGGTACGGTAGTACGGGTTGTCCGCGACCAGCTTGTCGATCGGATCACCGGCCACGTCCACCAGCTTGACGTCACAGGTGGTGGTGGCCTCGGTGATCGCCGCGGCCGGGTGGCCAATGGTGTAGATCATGGCATCGATCTTGCCGTCGCACAGCGCCTGGGCCATCTCCGAGCCCTTCAGTTCGGCGGCAACCGCGAAATCGTCCATGGTCATGCCGAAGGCGTCCATGACGACTTCCATGGTGGCGCGCTGGCCGGAACCGGGGTTGCCGACATTGACGCGCTTGCCCTTCAGGTCCTCGAACTTCGCAACGTCCACGTCGGAGCGCACCAGCAGCGTGAACGGCTCCGGATGGACGGAAAACACCGCCCGCTCTTTCTCGAACGGACCCTGGTCCTCGAACTTCGAGGTGCCCTTGTAGGCGTGGTACTGCCAGTCCGACTGGGCGACGCCGAATTCCAGCTCGCCGGCACGCACGGTGTTGATGTTGTAGACGGACCCGCCCGTCGATTCGACCGAGCACCGGATGCCGTGCTCCTTGCGGGATTTGTTGACGAGGCGGCAGATCGCGCCGCCGGTCGGATAGTAGACGCCGGTGACGCCGCCCGTGCCGATCGAGATGAACTGCTGTTCGGCGGCGGACGCCGGCAGGGCCATACCGATCGCGACAAGGGCCGACAGGCCGATCTTGCGGATCATCACGTTACTCCTCCTGATTGTGTCAGTCTGTTTCATGTCCTGTCTGTCCGGGGCGGCTGTGCCTTGCCCCTCCATTCGGCCAGCGCAACCAGGGGAAAACCCGTATGCGCCCACCACATGCGGCCTCAGGGTAACTGCGTAGCCGGTTTTTGCAAGCCCCGCCAATAGCATCGTGATCGCCGCCAACCGCTTTTTCGGCGCCCCCCGTGCCAATTGGCGAAAAATGCGATATGAGAGGCCTTCGCCAAGCCTCGACCGGCCGGAAAACAGGTCGCTCCACCAGACGGATAGACGGCGTTTCGTGAAGGCCCTTCAAGGCCGCGCCGCATGCAGCATGGCTGCGTCATGTCCCGTTTTCCCGCCCGCGTCGACCGGCCCCGCCACCTTTGAGCACACGGATGACACGACCCGGCTTTTCCTTCCGCCCCGGCGGCTTCGGCAAGATCGCCCAGACGCTGGCCATCGGCGCCGCCGGCGGCGGCGTCCTGACGCTCCTCAACGTGCCGGCGTCCTGGCTCTGCGGGTCGATGGTCGCGGTCTCCTTCGCCTCGCTGACGGGCGTCAGCGGCCCGATCCCGCGCTGGCTGCGCGCGATCGCCTTCCTGCTGCTCGGCGTCTCCATGGGCGCCAGCGTCACTCCCGACATCGTCGAGAACGTCAGCAAGTGGCCGGTCTCCATCGCCGCCCTCATCCTGATCCAGCCCGTCGTCATCGGCCTCGTCTGGCTCTACCTCCACCGCATCGTCGGCTGGACGTCCTCGACCGCGCTGTTTTCCGCGATCCCGGGGGCGCTGTCCTATGTGGTCGCCGTCGCCGACCAGTCCGATGCCGACATGCAGAAGGTCACGGTCGCCCAGTCGATCCGGGTCTTCATCCTGGTCATCTCGCTGCCCGCCATCGTCACGCTGATCGGCTCGGGCGGCGATGCCGGCGGCGGCCTGCCGCTGAAGGCAGCATCCGGCCTCGACCAGGCGGCGATCCAGCTTGCCGCCGGCAGCGTCGGTGCCGCCCTCTTCTTCTGGCTGAGGGTTCCGGCCGGCATCCTGCTCGGCGCCTTTGCCGGCAGCGCCGTGCTGCACGGCATGGGCATCGCCGAGGGCCGCCTGCCGTCCTATTTCCTGGTGCCCGGCCTCGTCATCATGGGCAGCGTGATCGGCGGACGCTTCGTCGGCGCGACCTTTTCCAGCGTCGCTGCCGTCTTGCGGCCGGCGACCATCGCCTTTGCCATCGCCATGGCCGTCAACACGGTCCTTGCCTTCGGCATCGCAGAAATGCTGAACGCGCCGTTCGCCAAGACGCTGCTGGCCTTCGCGCCCGGCGGCCTCGATGCCATGACGGTGCTGGCCTTCGCGCTCGCCCTCGACCCGGCCTTCGTCGCCGCCCACCACACCTCGCGGTTCCTGATGATGATCGTGGTGCTGCCGATCCTTGCCCGGCGTATGCTGAAGAAAGGTCCGGGAGCCTGACCCGTTGTGAAGATTTGAAATGACCGAGCCCGAGACGGACACCGACGACGCCCTTGCCGAGGCCTACAACGCCGCGCTGGACCTGGAAAAGGCCGGCGACCTGGAGGCGGCCGTCGTCGCCTATCAGAAGGTCCTGGAGCTCGACCCGGCCGACCATGGCGGCGTTGCCGTGCGCCTTGCCGCCATCGGCCGCGGCGAGACCCCAGCAAAGGCGCCCGACGCCTACGTCGCCACGCTCTTCGACCAGCATGCCGACGTCTTCGACATGATCCTCGTCGACCAGCTCGGCTATTGCGTCCCGCTCCTGGTCGAGGACCGGCTGAAGGAGCTGGCGCCGGGTCCCTATCCGCGCCTGCTCGATCTCGGCTGCGGCACCGGCCTTTCCGGCGAGGCCCTGGAGGAGCGCACCAGCTTCCGGGTCGGCGTCGACATTTCGGAGGGCATGATCGAGGTCGCCCACGAGCGCGAGGTCTATGACGAGCTCTACGTCGCCGAGGCCGGGACGTTCCTTGAGACGGCGAAGGACGGAACGCCCTTCGACCTCATCGTCGCCACGGACGTGCTGCCCTATCTCGGTGATCTGGAAGGCTTCTTTGCCGGCGTCGCAGCGAACCTTGCAGCAAACGGCGTGTTCGGCTTTTCGTCGGAATCCCTTCCCGACGATGTGCTTGCCGGCCGGCCCTATATGGTCGGGCCGAACCAGCGCTTCGCCCATGCCGGCAGCTATATCGAGCGCACGCTGACGGCCGCTGGCCTTGCGCGCTTCCACACCGAGCCGATCACCGTCCGCCACCAGGAGGGCGTCCCGGTGCCGGGCGATCTGGTTCTGGCGCGCAAGCCCGCCTGACTGCGGGCGCCGAAAGGCTACGGCCGCTTCACCTTGAACGCCTCAAGCTCGGCTGCAACCTTCTCGCCCGCCACCTCTTTCAGGCATTTCGGGCAGTAGCAGGCCGGCTCGGCGGACTCCGGCATCGGCAGCTTGTAGTCCGGCTTCATGCACCAGCAGTCGCCGCTCTCCATCTCGCAGTCGAAGATGGTGCCGCAGCGCGGGCATTTGGTCGGCGTTGCGGCCTTGACGCCGCCGCCGAAGGGCGGGGTCTTGGATCCTGGCATGGGTCTCGGTCCTCTTGTGTAGGAAAGAAATTAAAGGGACATCGGCTTGCCGACCTGCGGCACCGCCACCTTGTCGCCGTCAGGACCCAGTTCGGAGACGAACTTTTCCGCGTCCTGGTCGATGATCGGGAAGGTGCCGTAGTGGCAGGGAACGATGGTCTCGAAATTGAAGAAGCGGGTGCAGGCCATCGCCGCGGTCCTGGCCCCCATAGTGAAGCGGTCGCCGATCGGGACGATCCCGACCTTCGGGGCATAGATCTCGTCGATCAGCGCCATGTCGGAAAAGATGTCCGTGTCGCCCATGTGGAACAGCACCGGCTCGCCCGGCGCCGTCACCACGATGCCGTGGGGATTGCCGAGATAGACCGGCGGCTGGCCCTCCGACTGGGTCGAAGAGGAATGGTGCGCCACCGTCAGGCTGACCTTGAACGGCCCGACATCGACGGTGCCGCCGGTATTCATCGGATTGACGTTCTCGATGCCCTTGGAGGCGATCCACATGCAGATCTCGAAATTGCCGGTGAGCTGCGCGCCCGTCGCCTTGCAGATGTCGATGGCGTCCCCGAGATGGTCGTCGTGGCCGTGGGTCAGGAGCACATGGGTAACGCCGTCGGACGCCGCCTCCACCGTGCCCTCATAGGACGGGTTCCCGGACAGGAACGGGTCGATCAGGATCGACGCGCCGTCGATATCGATGCGAAAGGCTGAATGTCCGAACCAGGTAAGCTGCATGTCGACCTCCGAAGATAGCTTATGTGCGGTGGCCTGAATGTGCCACCGGTCTCAATCAGGAATGTGGCGCTACCTTGGAGGATTCCAAAGGGGTCGAGCAAGAAAATGTGCTACGATGTATTGCCGAAGCGGCCGTAGACGGCCCGCTCAAAGCGTTGAAAAACATCCATGAATCGCGGATCGGCAAAGGGCAGCGCCTGCGTCATCAGGACCGCGGCAATCCCCGTTGCCGGATCGATCCAGTAATGGGTGTTGAAGATGCCGGCCCAGCCGAGGCTGCCGGCAGCGCGCATCCCCGGCACGTCCTCTTCCAAGCGCACGAAGCCGAATGTGTGGGTCTTTTGGGCGCCCGGGAAAAGGTCGACGTCGGCGGAAAGCCGCGGCATCGCCGAGACCATCGGCGTCACCCGGAGATCGCCGATCTGATTCGTCGCCATGACCTCGAAGCTTTCCGGCCCGATCAGCCGCCCGCCGGCATGTTTCCCGCCGTTGAGGAAGAGCTGCAGGAATTTGAGATAATCCGGCGCGGTGGAAAACAGCGCATGGCCCATGCCGTAGAATTCCGGCTCCGAGGGCGGCGTCATGCCGAAGGGCGCATGGGTTCCGTCGCGGCCGCGCGACATGCCGGCGGCGAGCCGCCCCGCGTCTCCTTCGCCGGCTTCGAACCCCGTATCGGTCATGCCGAGCGGGGCAAAGATCTCGTCCTGACAGAATTTGTCGATGCGGCGCCCGTCGACGGCCTCTACGACACGTCCGAGCCAGTCGATGCCGATGCCGTAGCCCCAGCGCGTTCCCGGATCGAAGGCGAGCGGATAGGCGAGCCCGGCGGCACGCCCTGAGATCACCGACGGACGGCCGGTGCGTTCCAGATAGGCGGCAAGGTCCGCGTTCCAGTACTCGTAGACGAGGCCGGAGGTGTGCGTCGCCAGGTGCCGGATCGTCGCCCGCGTCTTCGGCGGCCTCAGCACCGGCTCCTCGCCGTCGAAGCCATCCAGGACCTTCAGCTCGGCGAATTGCGGCAGCACCTCGTCGACCGGCTGGTCGAGGCCGAGTTGGCCGCGCTCCACCAGCAGCATCGCCGCCAGCGAGCCGACCGCCTTGGTCATGGAATAGATGCGAAAGACGGTGTCGGTCGCCGCCGCCCTGCCGGGCGCCGCCTCGCCGGCGCTGCCGGACCACAACACCCTCTGCCGGTCGGCGACCATCGCCACCAGATACGGCGCATCGCCGGCGGCGACGGCATCGCCAAGGATCCCCTCCAGATCGCGCACCCTGCCCTCCCTCTTTTTGTTGGGCGCCATGCTACGCACAAACCCGGAGCGGTCAAACAGTCTCGCTGCGCGGCGAAACTGCGCGGGGCGCCGATTTGGCGAACGTCCCGACAACGCCCGATTGCCTGTGTGATTTTGCCCGTTGCGTGCTAGAGGGTTCGACATGGCCAACGACCCGACCCTTTCCTTCGACGATTTCGCCGAACGGCTCAGCCCCAGCGCGCGCCTGTTCGGCCTCGACCTCGGCACCAAGACGATCGGCATCGCGGTCTCGGACGGCGGCCGCCAGATCGCAACGCCGCTGATGACGATCCGACGGGTCAAGTTCGGCAAGGACGCCGCAGCGCTGCTGGAGCTGGCCGACAAGAACGAGATTTCCGGCCTCGTCCTCGGCCTGCCCCTCAACATGGACGGTTCCGAAGGCCCGCGCGTCCAGGCGACCCGCGCCTTCGTCCGCAACCTCTCCGCTCTGACCGAGCTTCCCATCGCCTATTGGGACGAGCGGCTGTCGACCGTCGCCGCGGAGCGGGCTATGCTGGAAGCGGACCTGTCGCGCAAGAAACGGGCGGCCAAGATCGACGCCGCGGCGGCCGCCTTCATCCTGCAAGGGTTCCTCGACCGGCTGGCGAACCGGCGCGGGGCGATGGCCCCATGATCTCCTTTGCCGACGCCCTCAACGCGCTGCTTCCGGTCATCATCATGACCGCGACCGGCTGGACGCTCGCCCACTACAACATCGTCCGCGACGAGGGCTGGCGCGGCCTGGAAACCCTTGCCTACAACGTTTTCTTTCCGGCGATCATCATCTACACGCTGATGCGGGCCGACTTCGACACCCTGCCCTTCGGCTCGCTCGGCCTTGCTCTTTTCCTGACCGTCGCCACCATGGCCGCGATCCTCATCGCCGTCCGGCCGCTGATCGCCGGGCCGCTGAAGCTGACCGGTCCGCGCTTCACCTCCGTGCTGCAGGGCTCGATCCGCTGGAACACCTTCATCGGCCTTGCCCTTGGCGCCAACCTGTTCGGCGATGCCGGCCTTGCGCTGATGGCGGTCGCGGTGGTCTCCATGATCCCGCTCCTCAACCTCATCGTCGTCAGCGCGCTGACCGTCTATGTGGACGGCCCGGCGCCGACCGTGCGCGGCTTCGTCCTCAACCTGGCGCGCAACCCGTTCATCATCTCCTGCGCCATCGGCATTTTCCTGAACCTCTTGGATCTGGAACTGCCGGTGGTCGCCATGACGACCCTGGAAACCCTCGGGAGGTCGGCCCTTGCCGCCAGCATCCTATCGATAGGTGCCGGCCTCGACCTCTCCGTGCTGCGCCGGCCGACCGGCGCCCTCGGCCTCGGCGTCGCCGCCCGGCTCATCGGCATGCCGCTGATTGCGGCGCTCTATTGCACCTTGATCGGGGTGACGGGCATGGCCCTGGCGGTCGCCATCATCGCGACGTCCGTGCCGGCGGCGTCCTCGTCCTACGTGCTGGCCCGCAAGATGGGCGGCGATGACAAGCTGATGGCGGAGATCCTGACCTTCCAGACCGTCGTCGCGGCGGTCACCCTGCCGATCGCGCTCCTGATCCTGGTCTGACGAAACTCATTCAAACATCCGGAAAAGCGTAGTCGACGATCGCCTGGGCGTCGAAGCGCGCGTCGAGCATGCCGTAGGTGGCGCGCCACTGGCTGCCGAGGCGCGAGTGCAGGAAGGCATCCGCGATCAGCCGCGGCGCATAGCGCCGGGCCGCGGCGGCGGCCGCCGTCAGCGCGAGTTGTTCGGTGAGAATCCGTGCCGAGCCCACATCGTTGATGCAGGCGCGAGCGGCCGCGCGTAGCACATCGATGGAGACGAGAGACGTGTCGCCGAGCGCCGCCTTGATGTCGGAAAGCACCGCATCGAGCGCCTCGCCGTCGGCTTCCAGCACCCGCAGCACCTCAAGGCACATGACGTTGCCGCCGCCTTCCCAGAGCGCGTTGAACGGCGCCTCGCGGTAGATGCGGGCAAGGTCGAAGTCCTCCACATAGCCGTTGCCGCCGAAGCATTCGAGCGCTTCCGTGATCAGCGGCGGCGCGGCCTTGGTGATCCAGTATTTCGCCGCCGGCGTCATGATCCGCGCATAGGCGGCCTCGGCCGGATCGCTGTCCCGGTTGTCGTAGGCGCGCGCCAGCCGGAAGGCGAGCGCGGTCGCCGCGGCGACGTCCAGCGTCATGTCAGCGAGCGAGCGCGCCATCAGCGGCTGCTCGATAAGTTCGGAGCCGAAGACGAACCGGTGGCGGGCGTTGTGGACGGCCTGCGCCGCCGCGCTGCGCATCAGGGCCGCGGACCCCACACAGCAGTCGAGGCGGATATGGTCGGCCATCTCCGCGATGGTCTCAAAGCCGTTGCCGGGCGCGCCGAGGAGATGGGCAGTGGCATGGGCGAACTCCGCCTCGCCCGTGGCGTTGGAACGGTTACCGAGCTTGTCCTTCAGGCGCTGGAAGCGGATGGCGTTGACGCTGCCGTCGGCCAGGATGCGCGGCACCAGGAACGCGCTCAGCCCACCCTCGGCCTGGGCCAGCACCACGAAGCCGTCGCTCATCGGACCGGCGACGAACCATTTGTGCCCGGTGAGCCTATAGCTGCCGCCGTCGGCCCTGACGGCCCGCGTCGCCGTTGCTGTCAGGTCGGTGCCGCCCTGCTTTTCCGCAACGCCCATGCCGATGGAGGCGCCGAGCTTCTTGTCCACCGTTAGGAACCGGTGGTCGTAGCGCCGCGAGACCAGCTTCTCGCGCCAGTGGCCGAGCTCCGCTGCCCGCCCGACCGCCCCGATGGCCGCGCTTGTCGTGACGATCGGCGCCAGATGCCCGCTTTCGGCCTGGGCGGCCAGGAACATCCGCGCCGCCCGGAGCTGGTAGCGTCGTCCGGTCTCTGCGCCGCCCTCCTGCCACAGCGAGGCGGCAAGGCCGGCCTCGAAGGCCCTGCGCATGAAGGCGTGGTAGGATGGATGGAATTCCACCGTGTCGAGCCGGTTGCCCCAGGCATCGTGGGTGCGCAGCTTCGGGCCTTGCGTATTGGCGAGCCGGGCAAACTCGTTCGCCTCCCGCGAGCCGTAGAAGGCGCCGAGCTTCACCAGCTCGGCCTCGATCGGCGGGTCGATGACGGACTCAAGAACGCCGATCAGCAGCGAATCGCTCTCATAGATGTTGCGTCCGGCAAAGGGCGGCGCCTGGTTCGTCACCTCGTGCGTCGCGTCGTTCCGTTCATTCATGACCGCGGCTGTCCCCTTGCGATTCGATTAGCTGTGGATGACTTAAACACGTAGGCACCGGATCGTTCCACGCCGCAAAGGCGGCAAAGCATCGCCGGCACCGATCCGGAGGCGCCGGCAAGGAGAGGTATTAGAGTACGATCCGGCCCGCAAAGTGGCGTAAATCCGCCCTTTGCCGACCCGGCCGTTGCCATGCGGGAAGGCTCGCGAGAGACCGGCACGGGCGAAAGGCCTCGCGCGAAGCGCGCCATGCCTTCCAGCTATACGCGAACCCCCGCAATTCCGGGGGGCCGGCGGGCCCGCCCCACGCTTGCCGCACCCCGTGATTCCTCCTATACGCATTGCTTTAATGAGCGCTGAAAGTTCCAAACAAGCCGCGATTTATTCGCACCGCCATCTCCTCGGCATCGAGCGATTGACGCCTGAGGAGATCGTCACCCTTCTCGACCTCGCCGATGAGGCGGTCGGCGTCAGCCGGCAGGTGGAAAAGAAGAAGGCGGTGTTGCGCGGGCGCACCCAGATCAACCTGTTCTTCGAGGCCTCGACCCGGACCCAGTCGTCCTTCGAGATTGCGGGAAAGCGTCTCGGCGCCGACGTCATGAACATGTCGGTCGCTTCCTCCTCGGTGAAGAAGGGCGAGACCCTGATCGACACCGCGGCGACGCTGAACGCCATGCATCCGGACCTTCTGGTCGTGCGCCACCACGCCGCCGGTGCGGTCGCACTGCTGGCCAGGAAGACCGAATGCTCGGTCGTCAATGCCGGCGACGGCGCCCACGAGCATCCGACCCAGGCGCTGCTCGATGCGCTGACCATCCGCCGCAACCTCGGCCGGATAGAGGGCCTCACGGTGGCGATCTGCGGCGACATCCTGCATTCCCGCGTCGCGCGCTCCAACATCCTCCTGTTGTCCGCCCTCAACGCCCGGGTCCGTGTGGTGGCGCCGCCGACGCTGCTGCCGGTCGGCATCGAGAACATGGTGCCGGAAGTCTTCACCTCCATGAAGGAGGGCCTGAAGGATGCCGACGTCGTCATGATGCTGCGCCTGCAGCGCGAGCGCATGAGCGGCTCCTTCATCCCGTCGGTGCGCGAGTATTTCCGCTACTACGGGCTCGACCAGGAAAAGCTCGACTACGCCAAGCCGGGCGCCCTTGTCATGCATCCGGGGCCGATGAACCGCGGCGTGGAAATCGACCCGGCGATCGCCGACGGACCGCAGAGCGTCATCAACGAGCAGGTCGAGATGGGCGTTGCCGTGCGCATGGCCGTCCTGGAGGCCCTCGCCGCCCACCTGCCGAACCGCTGACCCCAGCGAGGACAATGATGGCCGATAGCAACAAGCCGACGGTTCTGAAGGGTGGGCGCATCGTCGATCCGGCGCGCAATGTCGACGCCGTCGGCGACCTCATCATCATCGACGGGCGCATCGCCGCGACCGAGATTGGCGGCAACGAAAGCTATCCGGGCACCTTCGAGACCATCGACTGCCGGGGCGCCGTCGTCGCGCCGGGCCTCGTCGACATGCGCGTCTTCGTCGGCGAGCCGGGCTTCGAGCACCGCGAGACGCTCGCCTCGGCGAGCCAGGCGGCCGCGGCCGGCGGCATCACCACCATCGTCACCATGCCGGACACCGAGCCGCCCATCGACGAGCCGGCCCTCGTCGACTTCGTCCACCGGCGCGCCCGCGACACCGCCATCGTCAACGTCCACCCGATGGCGGCCCTGACCAAGGGCCTCGCCGGCGTGGAGATGGCCGAACTCGGCCTGTTGCGCGAGGCCGGCGCGGTCGCCTTCACCGACGGGCGCCACACCGTCACCAATGCCAGCGTGATGCGCCGCATCCTGACCTATGCGCAGAGCGTCGACGGCCTCATCGTCCACCACACCGAGGATCCGGACCTTGCCCGCGCCGGCGTCATGAACGAGGGCGAGACGGCGACCCGGCTCGGCCTCGGCGGTGTGCCGCGCGAGGCGGAGATCATCGTCGTCGAACGCGACCTCAGGCTCGTGGCGCTGACCGGCGGGCGCTACCACGCCGCCCAGATCTCCTGCGCCGACTCGGCTGCCGCCATCGCCGCGGCCAAGGGACGCGGGCTCGGGGTCACCGCCGGCGTCTCGATCAACCATCTCACCCTTAATGAGAACGACATCGGCGCCTACCGCACCTTCTTCAAGATGTCGCCGCCGCTGCGCTCCGAGGACGACCGCATGGCAATGGTCGCGGCCCTTGCAGACGGCACCATCGACGTCGTCGTCTCCAGCCACGATCCCCAGGACGTGGAGACCAAGCGCCACCCCTTCGCCGAGGCCGCCGACGGCGCCATCGGCCTGGAAACCCTGCTTCCGGCGATCCTGCGCCTCGTCCATTCCGGCGACATCGAGCTTTCGACGGCGATCCGCGCCCTGTCGACGCGGCCGGCCGAGATCCTCGGCATCGAAGCCGGCACGCTGCGCACCGGCGCGCGCGCCGACGTCGTCGTCTTTGCCCCCGACACGCCCTGGATCCTCGACGAGACGAAGATGCGGTCGAGGGCCAAGAACACGCCCTTCGAGGGCGCCCGCTTCCAGGGCCGGGTGCTGCGCACGATGGTTGCAGGGCAAACCAGATATACCTACTCTGACACGTAACAGTCCTTAGGGGTCCGGCCATGACCGACATCCTCTCCTGGTCCCTTCCCTGGCCGCACATGGCGATCGCCCTTGTCTTTGGTTATCTCCTGGGCTCGATCCCCTTCGGCCTGATCTTCACCCGGCTGTTCGGCCTCGGCGACATCCGCGCCATCGGCTCCGGCAATATCGGCGCCACCAACGTGCTGAGGACCGGCAACAAGGGCGTTGCATTCCTGACGCTCCTTGGCGACGTGCTGAAGGGAACGGTGGCCGCGGCCATCGCCGCCGAATGGTCGTTCGAGGCGGCCATGGTCGCCGGCCTCGGCGCCTTTCTGGGGCACCTCTACCCGGTCTGGCTGGGATTCCGCGGCGGCAAGGGGATCGCCACCTTCATCGGCGTGCTCCTCGGCCTTTCCTGGCCGATAGCCGTCGCCTTTTGCGCCATCTGGCTGGTGGTCGCACTGATCACGCGGTTCTCCTCGCTGTCGGCGCTCGTCGCCAGCGCGCTGACCCCGGTGGTGGCCCTGGGGTTCAACCAGCCGAAACTGGCCGTCTTCACGGTGGTCCTAGCCCTTCTTGCCTGGTTCAAGCACCGGACCAACATCGCCCGGCTGGTGTCCGGCACCGAGCCCAAGATCGGTGCCCGGTCGTAACCCCCATGGGATGAGCGCATGAGCGAGGACGGGCCGGACAGAAAGCAGAGTTCCATCCGGCTCACCGATGCCCAGCGGCTCGCCTGGCTGCGGCTCATCCGCTCGGAGAACATCGGCCCGGCAACGTTCCGCAGCCTCGTCAACCACTACGGCTCGGCGACCGAGGCTTTGGAGGCCCTGCCGGAGCTCTCCCGCCGGGGCGGCGCCAAGCGGCGCATCCGGATCTGCTCGCAGATCGATGCGGAGGACGAGCTGGACCGCTGCAACGCCCTCGGCGCCCGCTTCGTCGCCCTCGGCGAGCCGGACTATCCCCGCCTCCTGCGCTTCATCGACGCGCCGCCGCCGCTCCTTGCCGTCATCGGCGATGCGACACCGCTCGCCGGCAACGCGGTCGCCATCGTCGGTGCCCGCAACGCTTCCATCGCCGGCTGCAAGATCGCGGCAAAGCTGGCCGGCGAACTCGCCGCCGCCGACCTCGTCATCGTCTCCGGGCTCGCCCGCGGCATCGACACCGCCGCCCACAAGGCGAGCATCGAGACCGGCACGGTCGCCGTGCTCGCCGGTGGCCTCGACCACATCTACCCGCCGGAGAACGAGGACCTCTATCGCGCCATCGTCAACGCCGGCGGCGCCATCGTCAGCGAGATGCCCTTCGGCTGGGCGCCGCGCGCCCGCGACTTCCCGCGCCGCAACCGTCTGATTTCAGGGCTCTCCTATGGCGTCGTCGTCGTCGAGGCCTCACGCCGGTCGGGCGCGCTCCACACCGCCCGCTTCGCCCTGGAACAGGGCCGCGAAGTGTTCGCCGCTCCGGGCTCGATGCTCGATCCGCGCACGGAAGGCTGCAACCGGCTGATCAAGGACGGCGCCACCATGGTGCTTTCCGTCGGCGACATCCTCACAGCCCTGTCGCCGGTGATCGATTCGGGTGGCCCGGCCTTCGATACGTCGGTGGAAGAGCCGGGGTCCGACACCCCCTTCCCGATCTCCGAGCCGGACGACGCGACGCGGCAACAGATCGTCGATGCGCTGGGTACGACGCCCGTCACCGTCGACGACATCGTCCGCCACACCGGCCTGTCCGTTGCCGCCGTGCGGATCGTGCTGATCGAACTGGAGGTCGCCGGCCGGCTGGAGCGCCACGGCGCGCAGAAAGTGTCGCTGGTCTACTGAGCGGAGCACCGGGAGGAGAATCGGGACCCTGCCGCACCCGGGCCGGGACAGCCCGGTTGTACTACCTGAACATTGTATTTCGATTTTTGTACAACCAACCGCAATCAGGAGGCAGTGTTGGAGGCCTTCGGCATCGGCCGGATGGAGATGGTCTGCGCCGCCGCCTCTTCTCGGGCGATGTCGAGCAGATAGGCGAGCATGTTGAGGTCGGCAGTCGCCGCCATGTTGCGCAGCTCCGCGCACATGTTTTCAATGTAAAGGGCGGTATCCGCCTGCGAGGCTTCGATACGGGCACTCATGAACCGTGTTGCATCTCCGTTGCGGGGATGGCAGACGAACGCCACGCCCTTAGATACCGGCCCAAGCGCACAACCTGACGTCACGGGTGCCGGATGCAACGAATTGTATCCGAAGGGATGCATTTTATCAAATTAAACGTATTGGTTGTATCGAGGCGAGGAAACGGCACCCGACCTCCCCGGCTATTGCGCGCCGCTTTCGGTTTCCTATTTGACTTCGTGACGGTGATTCACGATTTTTCTGGACGAGGTCGGGGGTTCGTCTCTACACACGGGCACCCTCGGGCAGGCCTCCAATCACCGGCCCGACCCCTTATAACGCCCTGTTTTTGCGGAAATCCATGCGCGTCGTCATCGTCGAATCGCCCGCCAAGGCGAAAACGATCAACAAATATCTCGGCTCCGATTATCAGGTCATGGCCTCCTTCGGCCATGTCCGGGACCTGCCGGCAAAGGACGGATCCGTCGATCCGGACAACGACTTTTCCATGACCTGGGAAGTCGACGGCAAGGCCAACAAGAGGTTGAGCGAGATTGCAAAGGCGGTCAAATCGTCCGACGGCCTGATCCTCGCAACCGACCCGGATCGCGAGGGCGAGGCGATCTCCTGGCATGTGTTGCAGGTGCTGAAGGCCAAGAAGGTGCTGAAGGACCAGCCGGTCGAGCGCGTCGTCTTCAACGCCGTGACGAAATCGGCGATCACCGATGCGATGGCAAAGCCCCGTGCGATCGACGTACCCCTGGTCGATGCCTATCTGGCGCGCCGGGCGCTGGACTACCTCGTCGGCTTCACCCTGTCGCCGGTGCTCTGGCGCAAGCTGCCGGGCGCGCGATCCGCCGGCCGCGTCCAGTCCGTGGCGCTGCGCCTCGTCTGCGACCGCGAGCGCGAGATCGAGTCCTTCGTTGCCCAGGAATACTGGAGCCTCATCGCCCATCTGAAAAGCGTGGCCGGAGACGCTTTCGAGGCGCGCATCGTCGGCGCCGACGGCAAGAAGATCACCCGTCTCGACATCGGCTCGGAAGCCCAGGCGATGGACCTGAAGGCCCACCTGGAGCGCGCGACCTTCACCGTGCGCTCGGTCGAGGCCAAGCCGACAAAACGCAACCCGCAGCCGCCTTTCACCACCTCGACGCTGCAGCAGGAGGCCTCGCGCAAGCTCGGCTTTGCCGCCCAGCGCACCATGCAGATCGCCCAGCGGCTCTATGAGGGCATCGACATGGGTGGCGAGACCGTCGGCCTCATCACCTATATGCGGACCGACGGCGTGCAGATTGCGCCGGAAGCGATTTCCGGTGCCCGCGGCGTCATCGAGGCCGACTACGGCGCCCGCTACGTGCCCGAAAAGGCGCGCTTTTATTCCACCAAAGCCAAGAACGCCCAGGAGGCCCACGAGGCGATCCGCCCGACAGATCTCCGGCGCCGGCCGAAGGACGTGTCCAGGTTCCTCGATGCCGAACAGGCAAAGCTCTACGACCTCGTCTGGAAGCGCACGGTCGCCAGCCAGATGCAGTCGGCCGAGATCGAGCGCACCACGGTCGACATCGACGCCGTCGACGGCACCCGCGCCGCAATCGTGCGTGCTACCGGCCAGGTCATGCGCTTCGACGGGTTCCTCGCCCTCTACCAGGAAGGCAAGGACGACGAGGAGGACGAGGAGAGCCGCCGGCTGCCGAAGCTCGCCTCGGGCGAAAAACCGAGCCGGGAAAAGATCGTCGCCAGCCAGCACTTCACCGAGCCGCCGCCGCGCTTCACCGAAGCGACCCTCATCAAGAAGATGGAAGAGCTCGGCATCGGCCGGCCGTCGACCTACACCTCCACCCTCACCGTGCTGCGCGACCGGGAATATGTCCGGCTCGACAAGAAGCGCCTGGTGCCGGAGGACAAGGGCCGGCTCGTCACCGCGTTCCTGGAAAGCTTCTTCAAGCGCTATGTCGAGTACGACTTCACGGCGGGCCTTGAGGAAGAGCTCGACCGCATCTCCGCCGACGAACTCGACTGGAAGGAGGTGCTCCGCGATTTCTGGCGCAACTTCTCCGGCGCCGTCGACGAGATCAAGGACCTTCGCGTCTCCGAGGTGCTCGACGCGCTCAACGAGATCCTCGGTCCGCACATTTTCCCGGCAAAGGAAGACGGCACCGACCCGCGCGCCTGTCCGCAATGCGACGACGGCCGCCTCAGCCTGAAGGTCGGCCGCTATGGCGCCTTCATTGGCTGCTCCAACTATCCCGAATGCCGCTTCACCCGCCAGCTCGTGGAAGGAAACGGCGAGGACGGCGCGGCGGCCCAGACCGGCCCGCGCGAACTCGGCACCGATCCCGAAACCGGCGAGATGGTGACGCTCCGCGACGGCCGCTTCGGCCCCTACATCCAGCTCGGCGAGGGCGACAAGCCGAAACGCGCGACCATCCCGAAAGGCTGGGACGTCGCCGCCATGGATCTGGAAAAAGCGCTGCGGCTGCTGCGCCTGCCGCGCGAGGTCGGACCGCATCCGGAAACCGGCCAGATGATCAGCGCCGGCATCGGCCGCTACGGCCCCTTCGTCCAGCACGAACGCACCTACGCCAACCTGGACAATGTCGACGAGGTGTTCACCGTCGGCCTCAACCGCGCCGTCTCCCTGATCGCGGAAAAGCAGGCCAAGGGCGGGCGCGGCAGAGGCGCCGCCGTTCTGAAGGAACTCGGCGAGCACCCCGACGCCGGCGGCCCGATCACCGTGCGCGACGGCCGCTATGGGCCTTACGTCAACCACGGCAAGGTCAACGCCACCCTGCCGAAGGACGCAAAGCCGGAGGACGTCACCCTGGAACAGGCCGTTGAGATGATCACGGCCAAGGCCGGCAAGGCACCGGCAAAGAAGAAGCCGGCCGCAAAAAAATCGGCGGCCAAGAAGGCGGCCACGAAGAAGGCCGCCGCCAAGAAGCCGACGGCCAAGAAATCGACCGCCAAGAAAAAGGCCGCGGACGAGGACGAAACCGCGCCCTTCTGAGGCTTCCGGCAGCGTGATTGACCGTCTTTTGGCGCTTTACCGCGCCCCGGGGCTTGTCTGCGAACGGCCGGGGCGCCACATTTCCGGTAACCCCGCCCCCTGAACGGCGAAAGCACCGGTCCGCCCGGCGCCCGTCCGCCGGGCTCATATTTGTTTTCGACCGGAACCCCCGATGCCACGCCCCAAGAAGACGGCAGCGCGAAAGACCGCCGCCACCCTGCCCTCCCGCGAGGACGTCCTCGCCTTCCTCG
>NZ_NPEV01000048.1 GCF_003258835.1 Rhodobium orientis
TGCCGCGCGTCCGTCTCGTATTCCACATGCGCCGTCGAGATCGTGATGCCGCGCGCCTTTTCTTCCGGCGCAGCGTCGATCTGGTCATACGCCTTGAAGTCACCGAAAAACTTCGTAATCGCGGCCGTCAGCGTCGTCTTGCCGTGGTCCACGTGACCAATCGTCCCGATGTTTACGTGCGGTTTCGTCCGCGCAAACTTCTCTTTCGCCATCGGCGTCGCTCTCTCTGTTTGCCCTCAAGCCAAATCCACCCGCCGCGCGCCGTCCCTTTTCGGGCCGGTCAGGACACAGACAGGATCTCCGTCAGAATCCGTTACCGCCAAGGTTGGAAAGACATTTCTGGAAGCCTGGCCATTCCCAATCGGAACATGGAGCGGGCGATGGGAATCGAACCCACGTCGTAAGCTTGGAAGGCTTCTGCTCTACCATTGAGCTACGCCCGCGCAACTTCAGTGATGTTCGCAAATGGTGGAGGGGGTTGGATTCGAACCAACGTAGGCATAGCCAGCGGATTTACAGTCCGCCCCCTTTAGCCACTCGGGCACCCCTCCGACGATTTGCGCACATCCGGCAACACGGATGGCCAACCAGAAACGCCCCGCCAGGGCGAGGAATCCTGTGGCGCGTGTTATGGCCATCTCGCCCTTGGCTGTCAACGTCCTATTTGCCGCGATTTTTTTGCCGTTCCAGGGCCGGCGCGGACGGTTTGCCGGCATCGGTCCGATCCGCCGCCATCGCCGCACGTATCGCTACCAGGGTCCCCATTGTGAAGGGCTTTTGCGCACCGTATAAGGCGGGCCATGGCACACCCTCCCCATCCCCGCTCCCGGCCGAAAGGCGCCCGGCCCCGCAAACGCGAGACCGCCGGCGACGACGGCCCGCTCCGTCTCTACGGCCTGCACACGGTGGCCGCCGCCCTCGCCAATCCGCATCGCAAGGCGCTCCGCCTGATCGCCACGCCGAACGCGCTTGCCCGGCTCGCCGAACGCGACATCCGGCCGGACGTGCCCGTCACCGAGACGAGCGTCAAGGAGATCAACCGCATGATCGGCGGCGATGCGGTGCACCAGGGGCTCGTCCTGGAGGCCGAGCCGCTCGCGCCCCTCAGCCTTGAGGACCTGGCCGAGACCAGACTCCTCCTCGTCCTCGACCAGACCACCGATCCGCACAATGTCGGCGCCATCCTGCGTTCCGCCGCGGCCTTTGCCGTCGATGCGGTGATCGTGCCGCGCCGCCACAGCGCCGCGGAGACCGCAGCGCTCGCCAAGGCGGCCTCCGGCGCCCTCGACATCGTGCCGCTGGTCGCCGTGCGCAACCTCTCCGACACGCTGGAAGAGCTCGGTAAGGCGGGCCTTGCCCGCATCGGCCTCGACAGCGAGGGCGACGAGCCGCTGGAGGACGCGCTGGAAGCGGACGACGTTGCCGGGCGCCCGCTGGTCGTCGTGCTCGGTTCGGAAGGAAAGGGCCTGAGGCCGCGCACCCGCGCCACCTGCGACCGGCTCGCCCGCCTCGACATGCCGGGCGAGATCAAGAGCCTCAACGTGTCCAACGCCGCCGCCCTGGCGCTCTACGCCGCGACCCGCGCCCGGAAACGCTGACGCCGTCCGCGGTTGGCGCCGGAAAAACGAAAGGGCGCCCGTGCGAGGCGCCCTTCCATGTTGTCTTTTGGGGAGACCGCCGGCGCGCCGGCGATCCCGCCTCTCCCGCCATCAGGCGTCAGCGGCAGAACCGCTGCCGGCCCGGCTTGTAGAAATAGTAGCCGGTGTCGGGATTGAAGGTCCGGTACTTGGCCTCGCAGTACGCATACCACTCAGGCGTCCAGGGTTCCGGTCCATAGCTCGGCGGCGCCGGATCGTCCGCATAGTAGTAGGCCGCGGACGGGATCACGACGACCGTGCTCAGCCACGCATAGGGCCACCAGCCGCCATTGTACCAGTAGTAGCGATGGCCGCGCCAATAGCGCCACGGACGGCCGCCCGGACGTCCCCACCGCGGCGGACGCGGATAACGCCGCCAGATGCGGTTGCGGTTGCGCCAGGCGCGCGGATTACGCACGCGATAGCGCCGGGCCCGATAGCCGCGGTTGCGAAAGCGCCGGTCGCGGCGATAGGCGCGGCGGCGATTGACACGACGCCGGTCGACACGGCGACGATTGACGCGGCGACGGTCGACGCGGCGACGCTGGGCGCGCCGGCGGTTGACGTTCCGGCGACGGTTGACACCCCGGCGATTGGCGCGGCGGCGTTCCGTGCGCAGACGGTTGAGCCGACGCCGGTTCACCCTACGCCGCTGCTGCAGGCCCTGCCTGCGGGCGGCACGCGGGTTGGCGGCGCGACGGTTCTGGCGCCGGAAGCGCCGGCCGTCCTGCACCTTGATGATGTTGGAGGTGGTGGCCCCGCGGTCACCGGCTGCCTTGTTGGCGGCCGGAGCGACGGCAAGCCCGTTGATGAGCCCCGGAGTTCTTGGATTGGCGGACGATGACGATATCGCGCCAATCAGACACACGGTCGCTACGAGACAGGCAAGAGCCCATCTGCCGATGCGGATCATGTTGCTTCTCCCGATCCTGTGACATTAGCCGACCCCTGCCGTTTCATGAGGACCACGAGAAAACGGCATATTCGAGGCACGCGGCAAAAGGCTACCGGGACGCCCCTTAACCGCCGCTTTCCACCGAAGCAGATTATGCCTTTATGGCTAACGCCTTATCGATTTCCGTTAAGGTTTTTGGCCAGCAAGCCGGGTCGTCGATCTCTGCCGTCGATCCTGGAATCATTCGCAGAATTCGTAATGACCGGCGGGCGAGCGATAGGTTCCGGTCTTGCGATCGAAGCTCGGATAGCGCCGCGCGCAGTCGCGCGCCCAGGCATCGGACCAGGGCTGCAGCCCGCCGTCGGCGGACGCCGTACCGCTTGCGGGAGCCTGCGACACCTGAGGAACCGTCGGCGGCATCGGAGGGACCGGCGGCGGCGCGACCGCGCCGGAGCGGTCCGGCATCGCGGCGCCCGGCGGCGCCAGGTAAAGCAGCCCCGGCGTCTTCTTCGACGGCGTGACGTAGCTGCCGAGCCGCGGCGGCCGCTGCTCGATGGTCTCCCACGCCGACTGGGCGATTGCCGGCGGCGCCACCAGACAGCAGACCAGCGCGACGGCCGAAAAGCCCGGATACCGAAGTCGAGCGATCATATCCATTCATCTCCCTGGCCGGGGGGCCTGCGGCAGGAACCAATGCCCGCCACGACTCGCTGGCCGCGCACCATAACGCCGAATAATTGGCAAAACCGTGCCGATCTGAGAAATGAACGCGGAATATGTCGAACCGGGGCGTGCCGGCACCCGCGAAAGGCGCCGTAACCGATCGGGGGCTCCCCCCTCGCCGACCCGGCGTCGCGAGCCGCCCGATGGCAACGGGCGCTCGCATCGCGGCGCCACCGCTCTCCACCACCACGCCCTCTGGCAGGCCCGCAAAGAGCATGGTATCAGCGTTGCTGGAGCCGGTTTAGCTCAGCTGGTAGAGCAACTGATTTGTAATCAGTAGGTCGGGGGTTCGAATCCCTCAACCGGCACCACCCATTAAGATATTGTTTTTATTTGAAATTCGGCTTTCCCGCGAGGTTGCCCTTGGGTTCGATCCGGCACCCGTTGGTATGAGATCGCCGGGCTGCGGGGCCGTGCGTTACGGACGACGGCCCCGAGCAAGCTATCCTGTCCCAGCCACCGGCCCGATCTTCCTGCCCGACGACCGGACAAGTCGCCGGGCCCGGTCACTTGGTCAATCGCCGGGCCGGGCCGGTGCCTCCCCGTCAAAGCCCGGCCCTGTCAATGCCCGGCAATATCGGCCGCATGCATCTGCAGGTATTTCTGCAGGAACCGGTACTGCTCCGTGTCGATGGAGATGTTCTGCTTCATCGAATTGAGGGTACCGATCCACTGATTGGCAACGAAGTGATTGGCCGCCGGGGCCGTATGGCAGGTGGCGCAGGTCGCGCCGTAGAGTTCGGCGCCGTAGGCCCACAATGGCTCGACATTGTCGGTCAGGTCCCTGGCGGGAATCCACACGTCCATCGTCGCCTCGCTCCAGACCTGGCCGGTGTCGGCATCGGTCTGGGATGCGCCCGACGAGACCAGATCGGTCGCCGCCGGGCTGAGGGCGGCAACGAAGATCCGCTTGCCGGCACGGGCATAGACGACCCGGTCGACGTTTTCCTGTCGCCAGCCCGTGGCCCGAACCTTCAACTGGTCGCCGTCGCGTTCCAGCACCTCCACCGGCGTCGCCGCCAGCAGCCGGCCGGCCGCGCGTCCACCCTCGCCCGCCTTTTCGGCTGTGAAGCCGATGGTCGTCAGCGTGTAGTAGGTATCGCCGGGCTGCGGCGACAGGGCGGAAGCCGAGGCAACGATGTCTGACCACATGGATTTGAAGCCGCTCGTCATGTCCGGCATCTTGTGGGCGATGCCCTTGTGACAGTCGATGCAGGTATCGCCGTCGGCCATCGCCTTCTGCATCCGCTTTGCCGCTTCCGGACGCTGCTTTTCGAAATGCATGGCGGTGAAGGAATGGCAGTTGCGGCACTCGCGCGAGTCGGTCGCCTTCATGGTGTCCCAGACGCGCTGGGCCATGGTCAGACGGTGCGCCTCGAACTTCTCCTTCGTGTCTATGGTGCCGATGACCTTGTGAAAGAGTTCGTTGGAGGCCTGGATCTTGCGCACCACCTTGTGCACCCAGTCCTTCGGCACGTGGCAGTCGGAGCAGATGGCGCGCACGCCCGATGCGTTCTTGAAGTGAACGGTTTGCTTGTACTCCTGATAGACGTTGTCGCGCATTTCGTGACAGGAGATGCAGAACTCCAGGCTGTTGGTCATCTCCATCGCCGTGTTGAAGGCACCCCAGAACAGGACGCCGCCGATGCCGCCGGCGACAAGGACGGCTGCCAGCGGCAAGCCGGTGTAGGGCGACCAGAGCCAGCCCCAGAATTTGCGCAATCGTGCGAGCACTGAACTCTCCATGCCGATTGCCCCGTTGCCGGCCGGCATCGCGTGCCGAGCCGTAACCGCCCCGGGGTCAGAGGAAGGAATTTCCCCGATATCGATGCCCGACAGGCCCCGGCCGGCCGCGCCGGCCGGGGACAATGGTGTCGGAGCCTAGACGGCCGGGTCGAACGCCGTCACAGCCGGTGCCGGCTGGTCGTACTTTTCGACCTCGACGATGGCCGTGCCGGCGATCGTCGCCTGGGCGAAGCGCGAGGTCAGCGGATCCTCGCGGGTCAGGTTGTTCGGCGAGCCGTACTTGTCGAGCGCACCGATCTCACCGGGCTTGTCCGGATTGTACCAGGCACCCTCATGCAGGCAGATCGTTCCCGCCGCGATATCGTCCGAGACGACCGCACCGGCAAGAGTCTGTCCGCGCTCGTTGAACAGCCGGACGATATCGCCCGACGCGATCCCGCGGGCGGCCGCATCCTCGCTGTTGATGTAGGCCGGCTCACGGCCCTCAACGGCGTATTCCTCGCGCATCGTCGTATTGCACATCTGCGAGTGCAGACGGTGCGGCGGATGCGGAGAAATGAGCTGCAGCGGGTACTTGTCGGCGTGGGCGCTGCCGCGCCATTCGACCGGCTCCATCCAGGTCGGATGCTTCGGGCAGTCCTCGTCGTAGCCGAGCTTGGCAACGAACGGCGAGACGAACTCCAGGAGCCCGGTCGAGGTACCGAGCGGATTGAGCAGCGGATCCTCGCGGAAATCGGCCAGGTGCACGTAGTCGCCCTTGCCCATCGGGAATTCGATGACCCCCTCGCCGGCCCAGAACTCGTCGAAGGACGGCATCTCAACCGTCTGCGACTTCTCCTTGGCGTCGTTGTAGAGCATCTCGACCCAGTCCATTTCCGACCGGCCCTCGGTGTAGGCGTCGCCGAAGCCGAGCCGCTCGGCGAACTCGGTCAGGATGTCGTAGTCGGTCCGCGACTTGTACTGCGGGTCGACGGCGGCATGCGAAGCGATCACCAGGTTCATGACCTGGCCGAGGTCGTTGCGCTCCAGGTCGCTCGATGCCGGCAGGATGATGTCGGCGAACCGGGCGCTCGGCGTCCACCACGGATCCTGGACGATGACGGTTTCCGGCGACTGGAATGCCTTGACCACCCGGTTGGTGTCCTGATGGTGGGTGAACTGATTGCCGCCCGAGGTATAGACGAGACGGATATCGGGATAGGTGATCTCGCGTCCCTTGTATTCGATCGTCTTGCCCGGGTTGAGATAAGCATCGGTCAGGCAGGCGATCGGGAACGGGTCCGGCACGGCGTTCTTGCCGCGCGGGGTGCCGCCGACGCGGGGCATGTCGGCCTTGGGGAACCCGCCGTCGGCATAGTGGGCGCCGAAGGTCAGGCCGCCACCGGGCAGGCCGAGCTGGCCGAGCATGGACGCAAGCGCGACGAGCGTCCAGGGCGCGTGCTCGCCGTGATGCTGGCGCTGGGTGGACCAGCCGCAGACGATCGTCGTGCGGGTGTTCGCCATCTTGCGGGCAAGTTCGCGGATCGCATCGGCCGGAACGCCGGTGATCTCCGCCGCCCAGTCCGCGCTCTTGGCCTGGCCGTCGCTCTCGCCGGTCAGATACGCAGAGAACTCGTCGAAGCCGAAGGTGCAGTTGGCAATGAACTCGGCGTCGTGCAGCTTCTCGGTATAGAGGGTGTGCATCATGCCGAGCGCGAGCGCGGTATCGGTGTTCGGCCGCACCGGCATCCAGGTGCAATCGAGCCCCTGCACCGTTTCGGACCGCATCGGATCGAGCGCGATGACCTCGATCGGCGCGTCCTTCAGCTCCCGCCAGGCCGCCGTCATGTAGCGCCCGGACAGGATCCGGGAGGTCGCCAGCGGATTGGCGCCCCAAAGCACGATGAGCTTGGCGTTGTTGCGGATCGACGGCCACTCGCTGGTCAGCATCGGCCCGCCCCAGGCAACCGCCGGCAGGATTTCCGAAACCGCCTGGTTGGAATAGTTGCCGAAGAAGGTCGAGGAGCCGCCATAGCCGTTAAGGAAGCGCTGCAGCAGGGATTCCGTCTTGTAGAAATGGGCGTGGTTGCTGGCCCAGGAGCTCTTGCCGCGATGCAGCGAAGCGTTGCCATAGGTCGTCTTGACCCGCTCCATCTCCGCGGTGACGATCTTGGAGACCTCGTCCCAGCTCACTTCGACGAAGTCGCCGCTGCCGCGATCGGTGCGGTCGCTCTTTTCGCGGTTCTTCAGGAAATCGCGACGCACCGTCGGCGCCTTGACGCGGGCCCGGTTATAGAGCCGGTCGGGCATCGAGTTGATCAGCTCCCAGGACGCACCGACCTGCTTCAGCGGCTCGACCGAGGTCACCGTTCCGTCCTTCTTGACCAGCCACATCGGACCGAAGGCGGTGTTGACGAGCACGCGACCGTTGGCGACGCCCCCGGCGCCGGATGCGGCCCTGGCCAGATGGGGCAGTATCATCGTGCTGAGCGCGGCGCCGGGGACGATATCCCGGATGAATTCCCTGCGACTTACCATGGGTTTGATGTCCTTTTTCAAAGGCCCGACCTGTGCCGTCGAAAGCGGGCGGATCCGGCGACCGGACGCTATTGCAGGCTTTCGATACCGTTCTCCCGGGCGCGACGGCTGTCGCACCTGGAAAGAGATCCCAATCCGGACGGCGTGATCCAGATCGGGGAAGGTGGGTGATCCGGATCGGGAACGAATTTTCAGGAAGACATGCGGGACCGGTCGTTGCCTGGAACGCGCGGGCCTGTCCACAAGGACCGAAGGTCAGCGGATAATTCCATCAAACCGGTTCTGGTGCCCCCCCGGGCATGAACGGCCAGAAGATCCCTTCGGGTGGCCGCTCGACGCTTTCGGCTCTCATTTGCGAGTCGAGAACGAAACAGTGCATAGCAAGATACAAAGTTATTAGCAAGAAAAAATCTTTAATAGAGAACTGTTTTATTAAAAATATACCGCTTTAGATATGTATTAGGAATTTTGTTGATCTAAATCAAAGAAAAAATAAAGTAATTTAATGTCCGAAATTACTATTTAGAATATTTCAAAAACGAATGAAGCACAATACCATCGATACCGAATTGTCATAATTACTCAGAAAGTCCACATAGTAGCGCCAAAGAATACTTTATGGTTGCATTGCACCCAAAAATGTCTGGATACGTGTCCGCCATGTCCGGGATTTCCCGACCCCGTTGGGCCGGCCGGAACGGGCGGTGTCCGGCACGCAGGAATCCACCTGACCGGAACATTCGCCTGCTGCCGGGGATGTTCGATCGCGGCCGCGGCAACATGCTCAACACCAGCGCCGTTGCCCGCAGGCGCGGCGATTTCGTCGAAAACGCCGATTCCGCAGCGGTCGAAGCCGGATCATGGAAGCGACGAAATCGCCGGCGGCCGACACCATCGCCAAAGGCGTCCGTGTCAAAGCGCCCGAGCGAGCGGGCGCGGGCCGGCGCCTCCCCGCAAGCCGATCACCCCGCGCCGTGCCGTCGCTCAGATCAGAAAATCGTCGTGGTGGAGGAGATGGTGGACATTGAGGCCAAGATCGTGGTTGGCATCGTCCGCTTGCGCCAGCGCGTTCGTCTGCTCAGCCAGTTCCACCGCCTTGCCGGCCTTGAACACCTTGGAGCCGAACTGCAGCTTTTCGACATTTGAGAGAATGTCGGTTCCGAACGCGCCCTTGGTGTCGACGACCTTGATCCTGCCGCCGCCGATTTCGGTGACCTCATAGCGGCCGATACCGCCCTTGAATATCGCCGTGTCGTCGCCGCCGCCACCGTTGATCCGGTCATTGCCGCTGCCGCCGGACAACCGATCGCTGCCGCCGCCGCCGAACAGCACGTCGTTCTGACCGCCACCGGACAGATAGTCCTTGCCGCCTTGACCGTTCAGACTGTCAGCACCGGCGCCGCCGTTCAGCAAGTCGTTGTGATTGCCGCCGAACAGCCGGTCGTTCTGACCGCCACCGAAGAGCTTGTCGCTGCCACTGCCCCCCTGCAAGACGTCGTTGCCGGAGCCGCCGGCAAGCTTGTCGTTCTGGCCGCCGCCGGACAAATAGTCCTTGCCGCCATTACCTTTCAGGAAGTCGGAGCCGCCGCCGCCGATCATGGCGTCGTTCTGGCCGCCGCCGGACAGAAAATCGTTGCCGCCGTTGCCTCTCAGCGTATCGGCGCCGCTGCCGCCGAACAGCTTGTCGCTGCCCCCGCCGCCGAACAACAGGTCACTGCCGCCATTGCCGGCGATGACGTTGGCGCCACCGTTGCCGGCGATGACGTTGGCGCCGCCATTGCCGGCGCCGTTGATATTGCCGGAACCGGTCAAGCGCAGGTCCTCGGTGTCGCCGGACAGGTTGAAGCTCACGGAGGCAATGACCCGGTCGTGGCCGCCGCCGCCGAACACCCGATCGCCGCTATTGTCGACCACGTACACGTCATTGCCCTGACCGCCAGCCATCGTATCCCGGCCGGAACCGCCATTCAGCGTGTCGTTGCCGCTATTGCCGACGAGGAGATCATTGCCGCCGTTGCCGTTCAGCCTGTTGCTGCCGCCATTGCCGGTGATCGTGTTGGCGCCACCGTTTCCGGTGCCGTTGATGTTGCCGGAACCGGTCAGCCTCAGGTCCTCGGTGTCGCCGGACAGGTTGAAGCTCACGGCGGCAATGACCCGGTCGTGGCCGCCGCCGCCGAACACCCGGTCGCCGCTGTTGTCGACCACGTACACGTCATTGCCCTGACCGCCGGCCATCGTATCCCGGCCGGAACCGCCATTCAGCGTGTCGTTGCCGCTATTGCCGACGAGGAGATCGTTGCCACCGTTGCCGTTCAGCCTGTTGTTGCCGCCATTGCCGATGATCTTGTTGGCCGCCCCGTTGCCCGTGCCGTTGATGTTGCCGACGCCGGTCAATGTCAGGTTCTCGGTGCCGTCGGAAAGGCTGAAGCTCGCAGAGGCGAAGACCTGGTCGGTGCCGCTGCCGCCGAACGCCCGGTCGCCGCTGTCGTCGACGATGAAGACATCGTTGCCGGCACCGCCCGTCATGGTGTCGGCGCCGGCGCCGCCATTGAGGGTGTCGTTGCCGTCGCCACCCTTGATGGGATCGTCACCCTCCCCGCCGGTCAGCGCATTGCCGTTGTCGTCGCCGATGATCGGCGCGCCGAAGGTGCGCTGGTAGACGCCGTTGGCGTCGCCGTCCTGTTCATCGGAGGCCCAGCTTATGACGAAGCCGCCGTCGGGAAGCGCCGTGACATCCGGCGAGGTCTGCCAGTCTGCGGTCGTCGTGTTGACCGCCATCTTGCCGCCGACTTCCGTGCCGTTGGCGTCAAAGCGCTGCGCGAAGATGTCGTATTTGGTGTCGTCATCCCATTCGGTCCAGGTGACGACCCAGCCACCGTCGGCGAGAGCGGTAACGGAGGGGGAGACCGTATTTTCTCCCGTGCCGACCTCCGTGACGCCGCCGACCGCATTGCCGTTGGCGTCAAAGCGCTGCTGGGCGATCGCGACCCCATCGTAGTTCTTTTCGATGCTCCAGGTGACGACCCAGCCGCCGTCCGCCAGCGTGGTGATCGCCTGGCCCGAGTAGCTTTCGCCCCATGGCGGGTCGATCTGGACGATATCGCCGACTGCGTCGCCGTCGGCGTCAAAGCGCTGCGCTCGGATAAACCACTGGTTGCCAGGCTGCTGCAGGAGATTCCAGGCCGCGATCCAGCCGCCGTCGTCAAGGTGGCTCACGACGGGAGAGGTGACCGCGCCGTCCGCGTAGTCGACCAACATCGTTTCCCCGCCGACCGGATCGCCGTCGGCATCGTAGCGCTGCTGGAAAAGCCCGCGCGAAGAACCGTATTCGCTCGTCATTGCGAAGGCCACGATCCAGCCGCCATCGGCAAGACCGGTCACACTGGGGTTCGTCTGATTGTCGATGGTGGTCGTGTTGACCTGGGTCTCCACGCCGACCGTGTCGCCGTCGGCGTCATAGCGCTGCTGATAGACACCCGACCGGCTGCCGTCCTGGTTTTGCGACGTCCAGGTGACGATCCAGCCGCCGTCATCGAGTATCGCCACGTCCCGGGCATACTGGGAGGCGCTGGTTTCCGTGTTGACCCGGGTCTCGGTGCCGACCGCCGTGCCGTCGGCGGCATAGCGCTGCAGGTAGACGCCGCCGCCGTTGCCGTCCTGATCGATGCTCGTCCATACGATCACCCAGCCGCCGTCATCGAGGGTGGTCATGGCCGGAGTGTATTGGGCGCCGGTCGTTTCCGTGTTGACCAGGATCTCGTCGCTTGCCGTGAAGTTGGTTCCCATCGTCGTCTACTCTCTTTGGATGCGGCCATCGTCACGACGTTTGCCGCATAGGTATTCGTTCGCAGGACCGTCTGCGTTCGGTCGTGCGTCAGTAATCCCGGCTCGGAAAACCTCGCCGGGTCACGTGCGTTCGCGCTATGCTGTTGTCGTCTGGCCCCTGCGCGATTTAGCCCGAACAGGCGCCTATCCTTGTCAGTCGGATAGCTATAAGATCAGAATCCGAATTCCGATTCGATATTATGGCTGTGCGAATGGCTGTCAAGATATACGGGCCATAAATATTATCCGGGTGAGCCGTGAGCGTCGACAATTCCGCCATCATCGAGAAACACTGGCAGCGCATCGCCCAGCAGCGGCGCAGCAAGAAAACCCACGAGGCATTGCTCGATGCGGCCGAGGGGCTGATCCTGGAAGGGGGCGCGGACGCGGCCACGATCGGCGCGATCGCGACGCGCGCCGGCGTATCCGTCGGCTCGGTCTACCACCACTTCCGGGACAAGAAGGCGATCTTCGTCGCCCTCAGCCAGCGCACGCTGGAGTTCTTCCAGTCGCTCTACGCCGGCTTCGAGGACCCGGCCATGTGGAAGGACAGCACGGTTCGGGACCTGATCCGTGTCTATCTGGAGGTCTCGGTATCAACGCTGAAGCACCAGGTGGTGGCGCGGCACGCGGCCGGCGCCGTCGCCGCCGATCACCCGGAATTCGCCAAGGACTTCGCCAGGACCATGGTCTGGGGCCGCGAAATCGCCCTGAAGCATATCCTCGCCCACAAGCACGAAATCGGCCGGCCTGATCCCGAACGGGCCGCCCGGATCGTCCTCGACCAGCTTTCCGCTATGTATGCAGGTCACATCGATCCCGGCCGGCGCTCCATCGCGCTGGAGCCGATGGACGACGCAGTGTTCGTCGAAGAAGCCTTGAGGATCGCAGGCGCCTATCTTGCCCTGAAGACGCCCGAAGAGCGCTGAGACCGGCCCCGGCAGTCCGTTCGCCGAACGCTCTAGGACTTTGCCGGCCGTTCCAGCCGGTCGAGCCCGGCGGTGAGCGCGTCATAGACGCCGGCCTCACCCATATGCTCACGGAGCCTGGCATTGTAGCCGTCGGGTGTCGAGAGTTCGCCGATCATGCGGGCGATGACGCCCGGCATATCGAGCGGATCGGCGGTGAGGCCGCCGCCGATCAGCAGTCGCAGGAAGGTCTCCGCGGCCGCCACATCGCCCGTGCGCGCGCCGAGCCAGTCGCTCGCCACCTGAATCTCCTTGAGCACCGGCGACAGCAGCGCCTGAGCGGCGAGATAGTGGTCGAAGGCCGCCGCATCCGGCATCGCGATCACGGTGTTGCTGTGGCCGAACAACGCGTCGAGCAGCGCCGATTCCGGAAAGGCGAGGATCGGCGAGCCGCCATGGGCGATGAACGTGAACGGGATCATCAGCGCCTCGGCACTTGCCGGCGCAACGAGATCGGCGATCTCATCCAGGCTCAGCCCGACCATCAAGGAGACGACGCGCTGGTCGGCGCGAAAGGTGAGGTCCTTGAGGACCGCGGGCGCGACATTGCCCCTCATGCCGAGAAAGACGACGTCGCTGGCGTCGATGACGCCCTGGTTCGACGCCACCGTCACATTGTCGAAGGCCGCCGAGAGCGCCGCCGCAGTGTCCGCATTGCGCTCCGAGACCGTGATCTCGTGGCCGTCGGCGGCGATCCCGCGCACCACGGCGCTGGCGATGGTTCCCGTTCCAATCGTTCCGATCCGCATCAAATATCCTTCATCAGCCTGAGGGCGTCGTAGATCGCCGCATGGGTGTTGCGGGCGCTGACCGCATCGCCAATGCGAAACAGCATGAAGCCGCCGTCCGGATTGCGCCGGACCGTCTGTCGGCGGCCGTCGATGAGGTCACCGTAGTCGACGGCGCCGCCATTGGCCGACAGCGGCTTCAGCTCGAAATAGAGGTCGGCGAGCGGCAGCGTGCCGTAGTTGACCACCACTTGGTCGTAGAGCTTTTCGCTGGTGAAATCGCTGTAGTCGGTGCCGATGGTGGCCTTCAGCCGGTTGCCGTCGCGGGCAACGCCGAGCAGCCGGCGCGTCACGGTGAAGGTGACGTCCTTGTCCTGCAGCGCGCGCATATAGGGCACGAGGTTCATGCCCATGATGTCCGGCGCGAACACCCGGTCCGGCGTCATCACCTCGACCGTAGAGCCGGCATTGGCCGCGACCTCGGCCGCCATCAGGCCGGGATGGTCGCCGCTCTCGTCATAGATGAGGACGTTCGCAGCCGGCTTGACGTCGCCGGCGATGATGTCCCAGCTCGTCACCACGAGGCTCTCCTCGGGGCCGCTTTCGTATAGCTCCACATTGGGCAGCCCGCCGGTCGCAACGATGACGACGTCCGGATCGAGCGCGGTGACGTCGTCGGCTTCGGCCCAGGTGTTGAAGTGGAACGTCACGCCCTTGGCCTCGCACTGTGCAATCCGCCAGTCGATGATCGACAGCATCTCGCGCCGGCGCGGGTTCTGCGCCGTCAGGCGAACCTGTCCGCCGGCATGGGGCTGGACCTCGAAGACGGTGACCTCGTGGCCGCGCTCCGCCGCGGCCCGCGCGGCTTCCAGGCCCGCCGGCCCGGCACCGACTATGACCACCTTCTTCTTGGTGTCGGCCGGGGCGATCTCGTGCGGCATCGTCAGCTCGCGCCCGGTCGCCGGATTGTGGATGCACAGCGCCTCGCCCGCCTGGTAGATGCGGTCGAGGCAGTAGGTGGCGCCGACGCAGGGACGGATGTCCTCCTCGCGCCCGGTCATGATCTTCCTGACCACATGCGGGTCGGCCATATGGGCGCGGGTCATGCCGACCATGTCGAGGAGCCCGGAGGCAACCGCATGGCGCGCCGTGGCGACGTCCGGGATCTTGGCCGCATGGAAGGTCGGCATGCCGGTCGCCGCCTTGACCGCGCCGGCGAAATCGAGGTGCGGCGCGTTCTTCATGCCCTGCACCGGAATGACGTCGGTCATCGCCGGGTCGGTGTGAATGCGGCCGCGGATGACGTTGAGGAAGTCGACCAGCCCGCTGTCGGCGAGCCGCTTGGAGATTTCGATCCCCTCCTCGGCGTCGATGCCCCCGGCCTCGGCCTCGTCGGCGGTGTAGCGCACGCCGACGATGAAGTCCTCGCCGACCCGCTCGCGCACGGCCTTCAGCACGTCCATCGGCATCTTCATGCGGCTGTCGAGTGTTTCTCCGCCATAGGGGCCGTCGAGGTCGTTGGTCAGCGGCGACCAGAACTGGTCGAGCAGATGGCCGTAGACCTGCAGCTCGATGCCGTCCATGCCGCCCGCCTTCATGCGTTCCGCGGCGTCGGCGAAATCGGCGATGATCCGTTCGATGTCCCAGTCTTCGGCGAGCTTGGGGAAGGACCGGTGCGCCGGCTCGCGGTGCTTGGAGGAAGAGACGGAGGGCAGCCAGTCGCCCTTGGCCCAGCCCGTGCGCCGGCCGAGATGGGTGAGCTGGATCATCACCGCGCAGCCATGCTCGTGGCAGGCGTCGGTGAGCCGCTTCGTCCAGGGCACCACCTCGTCCTTATAGGCGAGGATGTTGTTGAAGACCGGCGGGCTGTCGCGGCTGACGGCGGCCGAGCCGGCGGTCATGGCGAGCGCGAGGCCCGCCCTCGCCCGCTCCGCGTGATAGGCGACGTAGCGGTCCTTCGGCATGCCGTCTTCCGGATAGGCCGGCTCATGCGCCGTCGTCATGATCCGGTTCTTGAGGGTCAGGTGCTTGAGTTGAAAGGGCTCAAGAAGCGGATCGTTGTTCATCTTTTCCTCGTCCAACACGCGCTGCCGAAACCCGCCCTGCCGGCGGGTCGCTAGTTACCGAAAAGCACACCTGGATTCATCAGATTGTCGGGATCGAACGCGGCCTTCATCCGCGTCATCATTTCATAGCGCAGCGGGTCGCAGAGGCGCTGCAACTCGCCGGTCAGCTTGCGCCCGATGCCATGCTCGGCGCTGAACGAGCCGCCGAGCGCCGCCGCGACGTCGTGGAACGCGACCATCACCTCGTCGGCCTTGGCATCGCGCGCCTCTTCGGAGCCGAGCCCCTGCCAGTAGTCGTGCGGGAACATCAGGATGTAGTGCACGTTGCCGTCGCCGAGATGGGAGACCACGACGATCTCGGCCTCCGGGAAGGCATCCGCCGCGCCCCGGTCGGCCGTATGGATGAATTCGGCCGCCCGCGAATTGCGGATCGAGATGTCGAGGACGACACCGACCCCTTCCTTCTTGTTGGACTCCGACAGGCTGTGCCGGACGCGCCAGATCTCTTCCGCCTGCGCCTTGCTCTGGGCAAGGAACCCGTCCTCGACCAGCCCGTCCTCATAGGCCGCGGCCAGGAAGGTCTCGAACCGGGCGTGAAGGTCCAGATCGCCGTCCGGACTGCCGAGCTCGATCATCAGGTTCCAGGCGGGCGTCGTCTCGAACGGCATCCGGAGGCCCGGCACATGCCGAAAGGCGATGTCGACCTGGCTCGCCGACAACAGCTCGAAGGCCTGGATGTAGGGGTCGCAATCGTCCTGCAGCCGGCTGAGAAGGGTGAGTGCGTCCGCCGGGTCCTTGACCGAGACCCAGGCATTGGCCTCGGAGCGGAGCTCCGGGAACATGCGCAATACGGCGCCCGTGATGACGCCGAGCGTGCCCTCCGCACCGACGAAGCAGTGCTTGAGGTCGTATCCGGTGTTGTTCTTTTTCAGGCCGGCAAGGTCCGACAGCACCCGGCCGTCGGCAAGGACGACCTCGACGCCGGCGACGAGGTCCCGCATCGGGCCATAGCGCACGACACCGGTGCCCCCGGCATTGGTCGAGATCAGGCCGCCGATCTGGGCGCTGCCCTCGCTGCCGAGATACATCGGCACCTGCCGCCCGACAGCCGCCGCCTCCTCATGCGCATTGGCGAGGATGACGCCGGCATCGACGGTCATCAGGTTGGCGGTCCGGTCGATCTCGCGGATCCTGTTCATGCGGTTGAGCGCAATGACGAGGCCCGGCGTATTGCCGGGCCCGCCGCTGCCGGGAACCGTGCCGTAGCAAAGGCCCGTATTGCCGCCCTGGGGGAACACCGGGACCCCGGCGGCCGTCGCCAGACGGACCGCGGCACTCACCTCTTCCGTCGTCGCCGGCAGCACGACCGCCAGGGCCGTGCCGCGCTTGCGCCCGCGCCAGTCGACGACGAAGGGCTCCATCTCTGCCGGCTCGGTGATCAGGCCCTTCGGGCCCAGCAGCTCCTGCAGCTCGGCGACCAGCGGCGCCGGTCCGGCCGCAACGGGGGACGGTGACGCAGACGACATTCAGGCCTCCTTACGCCGCCTCTGCCGCGCTGAGGAGTTGCGCGGTCTCCTTCAGGAGGGCGACGGTCTCCTCGCTCGGATCGGTCAGCGGCAGGCGCACGCTGCCGACCGGCATGCCGACGATCTCCATGTATTTCTTCAAGGGGCCCGGATTGGTCTCGCGGAACACCACGTCGATCAGCATGTCGAGTTCGCGGCTCGCCGCAACGGCTTCGGCCAGCTTGCCCTGGCGGGCGATCTCGAAGACCTTGATCCAGCGCTCCGGATAGATGGTGGCGGTGGCCAGCACGCCGCCGCGGGCGCCAAGCGCCACATGGGTGGCGAACAGCGGCTCCTCGCCGCTCAGCACCGACATCTTATCGCCGGCGAATTTCACCGTCTTCAGGAACTCCGGCATATCGTAGTTGGAGTACTTGATGCCGATTGCGACGCCGTCCTCGGCGAGCGCCTGCACGGTTTCCGCCTTCAGCTCCACATTGGTCCGGCGCGGGATCTGGTAGAGCACCAGCGGCAGGTCGACCGCATCGCGGTAGTTCTTGAAATAGGCCCGCATGCCCTCCTGGGGGCCGGTCGCGTAATAGGGCGTCACCGGCATCAGGCCGGAGGCCCCCGCCGTCTTGAAATTCTTGCCCGCCTCCACGGCGTCCTCAAAACCGGTCGACAGCACACCCGGGATCACCGGCTTGCCGCCGGCGGCCTCAACGCAGATGGCGACCATCTCCGCCCGCTCCTGCCGCGAGAGCGCCGTGTATTCGCCCGTGCCGCCGATCGGCACGATGCCCGAGGCGCCGGAGGCGATCTGGAACTCCACGAGCTTTGTGAGCGCCGCCTTGTCCAGCTTCCTGTCCGGCGTGAACGGGGTGACGATGGCGGTGAACAGGCCGTTGAGGTCGGTCATTGATAGGGTCATGGGTCTCTCTTGCATTGCTGGATCAGTCGACAAAGCCGAACAGCCGAGGGAGGGTCAGCGAGACGGCGGGAACGTAGGTGACGATCATCAGGACGATGAGGTTCGATGCCAGGAACGGCAGGCTGCGCCAGACGATCTTGCCGAGCGGCACCCGGCTGATCGCCGAGCCGAGATAGAGCGCCATGCCGAAGGGCGGCGTCATCAGGCCGATCATCACGTTGACGACCATGATCACGCCGAAATGGATCGGATCGACGCCCATGGCGACGACGATCGGCGTAAACAGCGGGGCGAACAGCAGAAGCTGGACGGAATCGCTGATCCACAGCCCGTTGAACAGGAAGAAGACGTTGAGCAGCAGCAGCAGCATCCAGGGCTGGATGTCGAGCCCCTGGACCAGCGCCGACAGGTCCGAGGGCACCCGCTCGCTGGCGAACACCCAGCTTATCACCGTGGCGAAACCGACGATCAGATAGACCGAGGCCGAGGTCCGCGCGGCCCGGTCGAGGATCCCCCAGAACACCTTCAGCGACAGGTTCCGATAGGCCAGCACGCCGACGAAGAGCGCGTAGAACACCGCGATCGCGGCGGCCTCGGTTGCGGTGAAGACGCCGCCGACGATGCCGCCGATGATGATCACCGGCATGAACAGCGCCCAGAACGCGTCGAACACGATGCGCAAGGCGACGGCGAAATTGAGCCCCGGCACCGGATTGCGCGGAAAGCCGTGGCGGCGGGCAAGGAAGAAGATCAGCACCATCTGCGCCAGCCCCAGCATCATGCCGGGCACGGCACCGGCCAGGAACAGCGCGGCAACCGAGGTGTTGGTCAGGCTGGAAAAGATGATCAGCGGGATCGAGGGCGGAATGATCGGCCCCTGGATCGCCGAGGAGACGGTGAGCGCGGCGGCGAAGTCGCGGTCGTAGCCGTCCTTCCGCATCATGTCGATCTCGACCGGGCCCATCGCCGAGATGTCGGCAAGCGCGGAGCCGGAGACACCGGAGAACATCATCGAGCCGACGACATTCACATAGGCGATGCCGCCGCGCAGGCGCCCGACCAAGAGCCGCGAGAAGCCGACCAGCCGGTCGGTCATGCCGATCGACGTCATGATCTCGCCGGCAATGACGAAGAGCGGGATCGACAGCCAGATGAAGACGTCCATGCCGGTAAAGAACTTGTGGACGTAGACATCGAGCATGGAGCTCATGCCCGGCTTGATGAAGAAGTAGGACAGGCCCGCAAAGCCGATCGCGAAGATCACCGGGCTGCCGAGGAACATCAGGCCGATGAGGAGGCCGATGATGATGAGGAGTGTCGGATCCATGTCGGCCTCACATCTCGGCGCGGATGAGGGAGATTTCCTGGTCGGACGCGGTGCCCCTGATCAGGTCGCGCAGCGCCAGCACCACCATGTGGAACAGCATCAGCGCGCTGCCGACCGGAATGGCGAGGTAGATCCAGAACCAGGAGAGATTCAGCGCCGGCGACGTCCGCCGCCAGCCGAAGTCGGCCGCATCGAGGCCCTTCCACAGCATGATGCCGAGGAGCCCGGCGAGAAGCAGGCGGAACAGGGCGTTGCGATAGGCAAGGATGCGGCGTGGCCAGAACCGGTCGAAGAAGTCGACGCACACGAGCTGCTCATCCTTGACCAGCAGGCTGCCCGACAGCATCACCACCCAGATCATCAGGTAGCGGGAGGCCTCTTCCGGCCAGGTCAGGGAGAAGTTGAAGATGTAGCGCAGGCAGACCTGGACGAAGAGCATCGTCACCACCGCCAGCAGCATCAGCCGCGAGGCGACCGAGGTCACGAAAGCCAGGCGATCTCCGAACGCTTCGATACCCTTCAACATGTCAGACCTTTCCGCTGGATGTCTTGGCCAATACACCGCCCTTCCCCCGGCCCGAAAGAGTGACCGGGACGCGAAGGCCTGTCGGACGGAGCGGAGGGGATTATAGCCCCCTCTCCGCCCCGCCCTTTTGGATTGTGCATGCTGGCGGACTTTATTGAAGCGGGCCGCCGGCGGGGAAACCGCCGACGACGGATCGTGGGGGCGTTGCCCTTACTCGGCCGAGGCCTTTTCGACGGCCGCATCGAGCTCGTCGAGGAGGTCCTGGCCGACAATGTCCTTTAGGACCGCGGCGACCGGCGCCTTGGTCGCCTTGACGAAGAGCTGGAACTCCTCCGGCGTCGGCTGGTAGATCTCGACGCCCGCGTCACGAATGACCTTCAGGTCCTGGGATTCCTTGGCGGTGATGATGCCGAGCATGGCGAACGTCGCCTGCCGCGCCGCGAAGTCGAACGCCTTCTTATCGGCGTCGCTGAGGCCCTGGTAGAATTCCTCGTTGATCGTGACGATCGGAATGTTCGTCAGGTGATGGTCGAGGGTGTAGTACTTCTGCACTTCCTGCAGGTTGGCCAGCAGCATCGTGTAGGGCGCGTTCTCCTGGCCGTCGACGACGCCGGTCTGCAGGGCGTTGTAGAGTTCGGCCCAGGCGATCGGGGTCGCCGAAGCGCCGAGCGCCTTGACCAGCTCCAGATGGACCGGGATCGACTGGGTGCGCATCTTCAGCCCCTCCATGTCCTTCGGGCTATGGATCGGACGCACGGAGTTGGAGAAGTTGCGGAACGCGGACGGCATGTAGCTGAGGACGCGCACGCCGGCCTCGGCGGCAATCTTGTCGGACAGGCTCTGGCCGAATTCGCCGTCAAGCACCTCGCGTGCGATTTCCAGATTCGGAAAGGCGTAGGGCATGTCGAGGACCTGGACCGGCGGATAGTAGGCCGCCAGGTGGCCGGTGGACAGGCCCGCGGCGATCTGGATCGTGCCGCGGATGTTCTGCTCAAGCAGGGATTCAAGGTCGCCGAGCTGGCCGTTCGGGAACACCTGGACCGTGTAGCGGCCGCCGGTCTGGTTCGACAGGATGGTGCCGAACACTTCCGTATAGGCCCAATAGGGGTTCTTCAGGAGATCGCCCTCGCCGTCGACGGTGGCGATCTTGACGATGGTTTCGGCCTGGGCGCCCGCCGCACAGGCAAGGCTTAGACCGACGACGGCAGCGGCCGCACCGGTTTTGAGCTTGCTGAAGACAGTCATGAAGTAGCTCCTTTCGGCACGAGGCATCTTCGGCGTCGACCGCCCTGCCCCGTGGTTGGTTCCCGATCCAACGGCCGTTTGGTCCTCGGCGCTGTCGAACCTCTGGATTTGGTGCTTATGGTTCTTGTGACCTTTGGTATCGTATCCTTGATGCAGACCGAGTCAATACGAAACGAAATATTTTCTACTATATGAAAAAATTGGCGTATCATCGCGATCTGGATTATTCGTGAAAACTGCGCTACAGCCACCGGCGACCGCCCCGATGGTCCGGGGAAGCGGCCGAGCGTGCGGGATGGCACCCGGACAGATGTCGCATGCGGCGGGATTGTCCGGGGTGGAATGGCGGCAAGAACGGGGTTCGAATGGACAGCGAAGTGAAAACGAGGCCCGCGGCGGCCCATTTGGATAACGGCGATGCGGCCGATCCCTCCGTCAATGTCGGCGCCAAGCTCTATGCCCTGCGCAAGGAGCGCGGCTGGACCCTGCAGGAGGCCGCCAGGGCGACGACCGTTTCCGCCTCCACCCTTTCAAAGGTCGAGCGCAACGAGCTGTCGCCGACCATCGCCACGATCCAGCGCATCTCCCGCGGCTTCGGCATCGACCTTTTGAGCCTGTTGTCGGAAACCGAGGAGACCCCGGCGCTGGCGCTCTCGGGCTGCCGCAGCATCTCGCGCGCCGGCAGCGGCAGCGCCCACAGCACCGGCACCTGCGACAACACCCTTTTGTGCGCCGACCTGAAGCACAAGCGAATGGTCCCGATCCATACCAGGGTCATCGCCCGCTCCGTCGACGAGTACAAGGCCTGGCCGAACAACGATGCCGACATCTTCGTCTATGTCCTGAAGGGCACCGTGGTCATCCACAGCCAGATCTACGAGCCGCTGACCCTGAACGAAGGCGATTCGATCTATTACGACGCCAGCGGCGGCTATGTCTGGACGTCGGAAGGGCCGGAGCCCGCCGAGGTCATCTGGGTCATCAGCAACTGAGCTGAACCGCCATGCCCGCCGCGCTGGATTTTGCCGAGTGCCGCCGCAAGGCAAAGTATCGCCTGCCGCGCGGCCTCTTCCAGTATATCGACCGCGGGACGGAGGCCGAACTGGCGCTTGCCACCATCCGCCAGCACCTCGATGCCGTCCGCCTCGTCCCCGTGTCCCTCGCCGGCCCCGCGCCGCGGGATGTTTCCACCGTCCTCATGGGGATGGCCCTCGCCACCCCCGTCATCGTCGCCCCGACGGCGCTCGCCGGCCTCGTCGTCCATGACGGCGAGGCAAAGCTCGCCCGCGCCGCGGCACGCCTCGGCATGCCGTTCTGCGTCTCCACCCAGTCGATCACCCCGATCGAGGACATCCGCGCGGCGGCGCCCGACGCGCACCTCTGGTTCCAGCTCTACATGTTCCGCAACCGCGAGCTGACCTGGCGACTTCTGGACCGGGTCCGCGACGCAGGCGTCGATACGCTGGTGGTGACCTCCGATACGCCGGCCGCCCCGATCCGCCGCTATAACCAGAAGAACGGCTTCGGCGTGCCGGTGCGCGCTTCGCTGCCGCTCGCCCTGGACCTTGCGACCCACCCGCGCTGGACCCTCTCGGTGATGCTGCGCTACGTGCTGGGAGGCGGCATTCCCACCTACGGGCATTATCCGCCAGACTTCCGCTCCTCCCTCACCCGCGATGCCGTCGCCGAAGATGTCCGGCTCGACCAGAATCTGGATTGGGACGACATCGACGAGCTGCGCCGGCGCTAGCCCGGCAAGATCGTTTTGAAGGGCATTCTCTCCAGGGCCGAGGCGATAAAGGCAAGGGAGCGGGAGATCGACGCCATCGTCGTCTCCGCCCATGGCGGCCGCAATCTCGATATGGCGCCGACACCTGCCGAAGTGCTGCCGGAGATCGTCGACGCCGTCGCAGGAAAAATCGGCATCGTCGCCGACAGCGGCATTAAAAGCGGCGGCGACGTCGCCCGATACCTCGCCCTTGGCGCCGGTGCGACGATGGTCGGTCGCCTGCCGCTCTACGGCCTTGCCGCCGCCGCGGAGGCTGGCGCGGCCGAATGCCTGGAGATTCTCCTTGCGGACCTGAAGACGACCATGGCCTTCCTCGGCGTTCGCGACCTTGCCGGGTTGCGCCGGACGCAGAGACGACCTAAAGCATGTTGCGTTTTTCCTGAAACACGCAACATGCTTTAGGTCTTTGTTTTGACGCGATTTCTTATCCAAAAAGTCTGTCAACTTTTTGGGAAAGCGCTTTAGCCGCTGATCGCGCGGCGGATGATGCCGATCGCCAGATCGATGCCGGGGCGGTCGACGTCCAGATGGGTGACGGCGCGCATCCGGGTCGGGGTTTCGACGCCGAGCCGAAGTCCCTCTTCGGCCATCCGCGCGGCGATCTGCGGAGCGGTCTTTCCCGTGCCGGCGACGTTCAGGAAAAAGATGTTGCTCTGCGGCACCGTCGGAAAGATCTCCAGACCCGGAATGTCTTCGATTCCGGCCGCCAGCGCAGCGGCATTGGCGTGGTCCTCGGCAAGCCGCTCCAGATTGTGCTTGAGGGCATGGCGCGCCGCAGCGGCAAGGACGCCCGACTGGCGCATGGCGCCGCCGAGCCGGTGCTTCCAGGTCCAGGCGGCCTCGATGAAGTCCTTCGGGCCGGCAAGCGCGCCGCCGACAGGACAGCCGAGCCCCTTTGAAAAATCGATCCAGACGGTATCGACGGTGGCCGCGTGCTCGGCCGCCGGCCGGCCCGAGGCGATCGCCGCATTGGGAAGCCGCGCGCCGTCCATATGGACGATGAGACCCGCCTCCTTGGCCGCTGCGGCGACCTCGGCAAGGGTCTCGACCGGCCAGACGGCGCCGCCGCCGCGATTGGTCGTCTGCTCCACCGAGACCAGCCGGCTGCGCGGCGAGCGATGCCGGCGCGGCCGGGAAAAGGCGCGGACGTCGGCGCCGGAAAAGATGCCGTCCGCCGTCTCGACGGTGCGGAACTGGGTGCCGGCGACGGCCGAAGCCCCGCCCCCTTCCGATCCGAAGACATGGGCGTTCGACGCGCAGATGATCTCGTCGCCCGGCCGGCAATGGACCAGGAACGCGATCAGATTGCACATCGTGCCGGAGGGCAGGAACAGCGCCGCCTCCTTGCCGAGATAGTCCGCAACCTCTTCGCAAAGCGCCAGCGTCGTCGGATCCTCGTCCCGTTGCTCGTCGCCGGTCGGCGCCGCCGCCATCGCCGCCAGCATTTCCTTCGAAGGGCGCGTGGAGGTGTCGGAAACAAGGTCGATGGTGAATTCTGGCACGGTCTCAGGATCCCTTGACGTGGACGCGGAGCCGGTCGGCGAACCGGCGCACGTCGTCTTCATTGTTGTAGAAATGCGCGGCGCCCCGCAGATGGCCGTCCTTGGAGGCGACGCGAACGCCGTCGGCGGCAAGCGCCGCTTCCACGGCGTCAGAGGACGGGCCGCCGAGGTCGATGCTGACGATGCCCGCGCGCCGGTCCCAGGCAAGCGGCGTGCGCACAGTCAGGCCGAGCGTCCGCACCTCCTCGATGAGCAGCGTCGTCAGGTGCCGGATGCGCGCCTCGATGGCGGCAAGGCCGATGGCGCCGACATAGGCGGCGGCCTGGCGCTGGATCGCGGTGCCGAGGAAATTCGGATTGCCGTATTCGAAGCGGCGCGCGCCCGGCGCCGGCGCCGGATCGGCGACAGTGCGGTCGAGGGTGTCGAAGCTGAATTTCGACATATAGACCGGTCGCACCTGGTCGAGCACTTCCGGCGCGATGTACATGACCCCTGCCCCGGCAACGGAAAGCTGCGCCTTGTGGCCGCCGGCCCCGACCACATGGGCACCGAGGGCATCGAGCCGACGGTCGAGCACGCCGAGCGCCTGGATGGCATCGACCAGCATCAGGACCCCGCGCTCCCGGCAGGCCTCGGCCAGGAGATCGAGGTCCATCCGCTGGCCGATACCGTAGGTCACCCAGGCAACGGAAAGCACCCGTGTGCGGGCGTCCATCGCCGCGACGAGATCGTCTTCCGAGACCGTCCCATCGGGACGTTCCGGCACGATCCGCGTCTCCACGCCCTTGGCCGCCAGCGGACGCCAGGGAAAGGTGTTGTTCTCGTGCTCCGCGCCGGAGATGACGACGTTGTCCCCCTCGCGCCAGTCGAGCCCGTGGGCGACGATGTTGACGACCTCGGAGGTGTTCTTGACGAGCGCGATCCGCTCGGGCTCGGCGCCGAAGGTCTGGGCCACCGCGACCCGGGTCTTTTCCACCTCGTCCATGGAGAAGGACCGGCTGCCCGCGGCCGGGGACGCGATGTCGGCGAACCAGCTTGCCGCGGCCTCCGCGGCAACGCGCGGCGACAGCGCCTTGCGGGCGATGTCGAGATAGGCCACAGACGCGGTCGCGGGAAAGTCGCCGCGCAGCGCCTCCCAATCGGGGCTGCCTGCGGGGCGGGTAATCGCGTTCATTCACTGGTCTCCTTCACGGGCGATATGGCCGACGAACGTTTTCGCGCGGTCCGTGGACGGCGCGGCAAAGAACGCATCGGGCGGTGCCGCCTCGACAATCTCGCCCGCATCCATGAAGACGACGAGATCGGCGACACGGCTGGCGAACCCCATCTCGTGGGTAACGACGATCATCGACTGGCCGTCGGCGGCGAGGTCCTCCATGACGTCCAGCACCTCGTGGATCATTTCCGGATCGAGGGCGGAGGTCGGCTCGTCGAACAGCATCACCTCCGGCTCCAGCATCAGGGCGCGGGCGATCGCCACCCGCTGGCGCTGGCCGCCGGAAAGCTGGCCGGGATATTTCCACGTCTCGGAGGTCAGAAGGACGCGTTCCAGCAGTGGCTTTGCCCGCGCGATCGCCGAATCCTCCGGCTCGCCGCGGGTGTAGATCGGCCCGAGCGTGAGGTTGTCCATCACCGTCAGATGCGGGAACAGATTGAAGTGCTGGAACACCATGCCGGTCGCCCGGCGCACCGCGGCAAGGGCCTCGCCCGACCCGTCCATGACGGTTTTGCCGACGCGCAGCTTGCCTTCCTGAAAGGTCTCCAGGCCGTTGACGCAGCGGATCAGCGTCGACTTGCCGGAGCCGGACGGGCCGCACAGCACCATCTTCTCGCCGGGCGCGAGCCCCAGCGTGATGTCGCGCAGCACGTGGTGGCTGCCGAACCATTTGTTGAGGTCGACCATCTCCACCATCGGAGGCGGGGTTGCCGGGGCGCTCATGCCTCCCCCCTTCCGAGCCGCCGCCAGGCGTTCTTTTCCATCTCCCGGCCGTGGAAGGTCAGCCCGAGGCAGAACACCAGATAGACCATGAAGACGAAGAGATAACCTTCGAGCCCGTAGCGCACCCAGACGGGATCCTGCAGCGCCGCCTTGGTCGCGCCGAGCACGTCGAAGAGGCCGAGAATGCTGAAGAAGGTGGTGTTCTTGAAGGCCCGGATGATGTCGTTGAAGAGCGCCGGCAGGGCAACGGACAGCGCCTGGGGCAGCACGATCTTGCGCATGCGGGTCCAGTACGGCATGCCGAGCGCTTTTGCGGCCTCTTCCTGGCCGGCCGGAATGGCCTGCAGGCCGCCGCGGATGACCTCCGCGGCATAGGCGGCAAAGAAGATGATCATGCCGATCTCGGCCCTGAGCAGCTTGTCGATATTGAGTTGCGGCGGCAGGAACAGCGGCAGGATCAGGGCGGCAAAGAACAACACCACCAAGAGCGGAATGCCGCGCACGCCCTCGATGACGGCGACGCAAAGGCCGGAGATGATGGGAAGGTCGGAGCGTCGCCCGAGGGCGAGGAGGACGGCGAGCGGCACACCGCCGGCGACGGTTCCGGCAAAGACCAGGAAGGTCAGCGGCAGGCCGCCCCATTCGTCCGTGCTGACGAGGGAAAGGCCGAACACTCCGCCGCGCATCAGGACGACGGTGACGACGGCAACGACCAGCCAGCCCCAGAGCCGGGCCGCGAGCGGCACCCGGCGCCAGCCGGAGGCGATGCCCCAGCCGATCCACAGCGCAATCGTCACGAACCCTCGCCACTGTTCCTCGAAGGGGTAAGTGCCGAAAAGGATGACCCGGTATTTTTCCGCAACCACCGCCCAGCAGGCACCGGAGGCGAGCTGGCAGGCCTTGCCCTCGGGCGCCACCCAGACGGCATCGACGAGCGCCCATTTGAGGAAGAACCACGCCATCAACAGGAGCGGCAGGCCGATAACGAGCGTCACGACCGTGTCCCAGAGGGACGCGAAATAGCGGGCATGGAGCCGGGCAAGGATGCCGCGCCGGCCATGCGGCGGCGGCCGGCTGTCGGAGGCCTTGGGAACGGCGAAGGAGGCCGGAACACGATCCATCTCAGCGCTCCGGGATCTGGACATAGTGGTTGGCAAGGTTGCTGAGCGCGCCGACGAAGAGCGAGATCGTGAGATAGACCAGCGCCATGATCGAGAGCACCTCGATGGTCCGCCCGCTATAGGTCAGGAGCGTGTTGGAGACGCTGAAAAGGTCCGGATAGCCGACGGCGACGGCAAGCGAGCTGTTCTTCAACAGGCTCACATACTGGGCCGAGAGCGGCGGGATGATCGCCCTCAGCGCCTGCGGGACGATGACCTTGCGGTACATGTCCGCGCCGCCGAGCCCGATCGCCTTTGAGGCCTCCATCTGGCCGTCTTCGACGCTCCGAAGGCCGCCGCGGACGATCTCGGCGATGAATGCGGCGATGTAGAAGGTGAGCCCGAAATAGATCGCCAGGAATTCCGGCGACAGGATCACGCCGCCGCGGAAATTGAAGCCGGCAAGCTCCGGCACCGACCAGGTGGCTGGGGCCCCGAACAGGGCCCAGAGCACGAGCGGAAAGCCGAGGGGCGGCAGCACCCGCGCCCAGAACGCCCAGCGCCGGCGCTGTCCGGTGCGGCGCCGGCGGTGATCGGCGATGCGCCCGGCGATCAGCGAGGTGACGACGCCGACGGCGAACGCCAGGAGGCACCACAGGAAGACGTCGATCCGATCCGGCGCCGGCAGGGTGAGCCCGCGGTTGGAGGCAAAGATGCCGAGGCCGAATTCCCACGAGCCCCGCGGCGCCGGCAGCAGCGTGAAGAAGGTGTACCAGAAGACGATCTGGACGAGCTGCGGGCTGTTGCGGAACAGGAGCACATAGCCGCCGGCAACGCCGGAGATGAGGCCGTTCTGCGACAGCCGCGCGATGCCGATGGCGCCGCCCAGCACGGTCGCGGAGACGATGCCGAGAAACGACAGCACGACCGTATTGCCGATGCCGACGAGGAAGGCCCTCAGATAGGTCTCGCCTTGCGTGAAGGAGAAGAACCCCTCGCCGAGCGGAAACGACGTGCCGGAGAAGAGGAAGTCGAGGCCCGACGTCATCCCCCGCTCGTCGAGCGCGCGCATGGCGTTGACCCCCATCCAGGCAATCGTCCCGATGACGGCGGCAAGCAGCAGCACCTGCCAGGCGATGCCCCGCACCCGGGCGCTCCGCCAAAGCGGCGCAGCAGGAGCGGTGTGCCGCTCGGACCGGGATCGGACGACAGAGGATTTCATGGGATCAGGTTCAATCGTTCAGCCAGACACCGGAGAGGATATCCCCGGCGAGACGCATGTGGCAGACGAAAGGGGCGGCATCCCCGCCCCGTCAAGCAATGGAAGCGGGGATTGTCCCCGCTTCCGGATTATTGCGCGCGATCACAGCGGCGGCGAATAGATCAGCCCGCCATCGAAATACTGCGCATTGTAGCCGCGCGGCAGCTTCAGCGGCGAATCCATGCCGACATTGCGCTCATAGACCTCGCCGTAATTGCCGACCTGCTTGACGACGTTGTAGGCCCAGTCCGGGGTCAGGCCGAGGCCCTTGCCGCCGGCCTCGTCGACGCCGAGCAGGCGACGCACGGCCGGATCCTGGCTTTCCGCCTTCATCTGGTCGACGTTTTCGGAGGTCACGCCGCTCTCTTCGGCCTGGAACAGGGTGTAGACCGTCCAGGTGACGATATCGCGCCACTGGGGATCGTCCTGGCGCACCACCGGACCCATCGGGTCCTTGCCGAAGATTTCCGACAGGATGACGTAGTCGTCCGGGTTCGGCGCGACCGAGGCGCGGGTCGAGCTGAGGCCGGAGGTCGACTGCACGGCGACGTCGCAGCGGCCGCCGAAGAAGGCCGTGTTGATCTCCTTCTGGTCCTCAAGGACGACCAGCTTCATGGAGATGTTGTACTTCTTCTGGATGTCGCCGACGACGCGCTCCGAGGTCGAGCTCGGACGGACGCAGACGCTGGCGCCGTCGAGTTCGGCGACCTTGGTCACGCCGAGGGACTTGGCAAGCATCAGGCCCTGGCCGTCATAGAAGGTCGGCGGCATGAAATCGAGGCCGAGGTCGGTGTCGCGCGAGCGCGTCCAGGTGGTGTTGGCGACGGTCATGTCGACCTCGCCGGTCTGCAGCGCGGTGAGCCGCGTCTGGTTGTTGGTCTTCAGGAACTTGACCTTGTTGGCGTCGCCGAGGACGGCGGCGGCAACGGCGCGGCAGGTATCGACGTCGAGGCCGTGCCAGGCGCCCTTGCCGTCGACGGAGGAAAAGCCCGGGCGGCTGCCGTTGACGGCGCAGGTGACGACGTCGGCGGCCTTTACGTTCTCAAGGGTGGACGCCGAGGCGACCTGCGGCAGGGCCACCGCAAGAAGGGCGAGCGCCCCAAGGTGCATGCTGGAGGATAGCTTCATTCTGTAGTCTCCTTCGGTGACTTGTGTTCGGGGCGTTCCCGGCGGTCCCGCCCCGAGGCGGCCTCCAACTTGATGCGGAGGTCCAGACCGCGATTGAGATGCGCGGCCATCAGTTCGGAAGCATGCTGCGAGTGCCGGTTCTCGACCGCTTCCAGAATGGCGATGTGTTCCTGCAGCGTTTCGCTGGCCAGGTCATGGTCGTAGTAGCGCGGCAGGTGGAAGACGAGGCGCGAGCGCATCCGCAAAAGCCGGACGCTTTCGCAAAGGGCGGCGCTGCCGGAGGCATCCATCAAGCGCTCGTGAAAGACGGTGCCCGCGTCGTCGATTTCCCGGGTGGTGAAGGCGCTGCTGTCCTGGGCCATCATCCGCAGCGTGCTGCCATGGGCCTTCAGGGCCGGCGTTACGCCGTTCTTGGCGGCAAGCTCCGAGCCGAGGCATTCCAGCGCGGCGCGCACCCGGTAGGTGTCGACGAGGTCATCGCTGGTCAGCTGGCGCACGAAGGTGCCGCGGGCGGGCTTGACCTCGACCACCCCTTCCCGCTCGAGCTGGCGCAGCGCCTCGCGGACGGGCATCCGGCCCATATCGAGGCGCTCGGCGAGCTTGCGTTCCGAAAGCGGCTTTGCCGGATCGAGCTTGGCCGAGAAGATCAGATCGATCAGCCGGTGGTAGGCGCGGTCCCGCTCGAATTCGAAAGGATTGTCCATAGCCGGTATGCTGGCCGACCGGTATACCAATTTCAAGCACAAATTTTGAACCCGCCCAAATTTTTGGCGCCGGACGGTTCCAGAAGGTTGGCGAAAGGGGGGCGAACCGACCGGATGCGGCCAGCGGGCACGCGCCGAACGCAACCGGCAAGGCCGGTCGGTGACGACGGATCGGCTCCGGCGCAACCATCCGTGCCCCGGAGACTGCAAATGCCGGAGCGGAGCGTGTGCGCACACGCCCCGCTCCCGGATTTTCGGAGAGAGAATTAACGCGCGAACTCAGCCCTTCGGCACGAACGCCTTGACGCAGGTCGGGCTGCCGACCGGCAGCCGCCAGCCGGTGTCGCTGAGAAGGCCCGTTTCCGGATCGATCGCAAGCACCGCAAGGCTGTCGCTCTCCTGATTGGCGACGACCATGTGGCGCCCGCTCGGCGTGAGGGCGAAGCTGCGCGGGATTTTCCCGCCGCACGGTGTGTGACCAATGGCCTCCAGCGCCCCGCTCTCAAGATCGGCGGAAAAACAGGCGATGCTGTCATGGCCGCGGTTGGAGCCGTAGAGGAAGCGGCCGTCGGCGCTGATCTGGATATCGGCGCAAAGCGTTTCGCCGGAAAAACCCGCTGGCAGCGTGGAGATTTCCGAGATGGGACCTTCCAGCCGGCCCGCCTCGCGCCGGTAGACGACGACGGTCGAGGCGAGTTCGGTGATCACGTAGAGATGGTGGCCGTCAGGCGCATAGAGGAAATGCCGTGGCCCGGCGCCGGGCGGCAGAACCGTCTCCGCATCGGCCGCGGGAGTCAGCGTCCCGGTCGCGCTGTCGAAGGCGTAGTGGAACAGCCGGTCGCAGCCGAGGTCGGCGACGCTAATGAGGTCGTTCTCCGGCGACGCCACGGTGCTGTGCGGATGGGGAACGCGCTGGCGATCCGGGTTCGGCCCGCTGCCCTCGTGTTTTACGCTGGCGCTCGCCGGCTGCAGGCCGCCATCCTCGCGCACCGGAAACACGGCCATCGCCTGACCGGGCACCTCATCCGCCATCTCGTGCGAATAGTTGGTGGCAAGGACGAACCGGCAAGAGCCGTCGAGAGCCAGATGCGCCGTCAGGCTGCCCGGCACGACCTGCTTGTTGATATAGGAGAGCGCGCCCGTCGCCGGATCGAGCTTGTAGGCCGAGACCAGGCCCTCGTTCCACTCGAAGACCTCGCTGGAGGCAAAGACCCGTCCGGCCTCCGCGTCGACCGCCAGGAAGGTCGGGTTGTCGATGTCGCCGGTCTCGGACAGTAAGGCCCACTCCCCCGTCTCTTCGTCGAGGCCGAACACCGAGATGCCGTGTCCCGCGGCTCCATCGAAATAGGGAATCGGCCGGTTGACGCTGCCGACGGCGAGCCAGCATGTGGCCTTTTCAGGTGCCGGGGTATCAGCCATCGAGCGCAATCCTGCCGCGGCTGCGGATGTCCGCATAGACGGCTGCCAGGAGGACGAGACCGACGGCGATCGACTGGTAGGCGGAGGGAAGGTTCATCAGGCCCATGCCGTTGCTGAGGCTTTCCATGAGCACCGCGCCGATGACGGCGCCCGCCACCGTGCCGCGCCCGCCGAGAAGGCTCGTCCCGCCGATCACGGCAGCGGCAATGACGTTGAGTTCCATGCCCGTGCCGGCGTTGGGAGGCGCGCTGGCGAGCCGGGTGACGAGGACGAGGCCGGCGATACCGTAAAGAAGGCCCATCCCCATGAACACCAGGAACGTCTGGGCTGTGATGTTTATGCCGGCAAGCGCCGCCGCCTGGCGGTTGCCGCCGATGGCGTAGAGCCGCCGTCCGAACGCCGTCAGCCGCAGGATGGCACCTGCGACGACGATGACGCCGAGGAGGATCAGCACCGGCAGCGGCAGCCCTCGATAGGCGATGGCGACGACCGCCGTCGCCGCGGCCAGGATGCCGATGAAGACCGCCGGAATAACGATGACGGAGAGCGCCGAGGCGGCGATGCCGGCCGCGCGCTGGGCGTTGTATTCCCTGACCTGCAGCGCGGTCAGCGCGGCCCACAGCAGGCCGAGAACGATGGCGCTGACCCAGCCTGGCAGCATCGCATCGGAGATGAACAGGAGATCGGCGTCCGGCGCCATCGTCTCGCTCGAGGTGATGACGAGTGCGAGGCCTCTGACGGCAAGGAGGCTGGCCAGTGTGACGATGAAGGCGGGCACCTTCAGGATGGCGATCCAGAAGGCATGCCAGGTGCCCATCAGGAGGCCCACCGCCAGCGTCACCAGGATCGTCGCCGGCACCGACAGGCCGTAGCGCGACGAGGTCATCGCCGCAATGACGGCGCAGAACGACACCGTCGCCCCGACCGACAGGTCGATATTGCCGGGCACCATCAACAGGACGGCGCCGGCTGCCAGCATGGCGGTGATCGCCACCTGGCCGCTGAGATTGGTCAGGTTGCGCGGCGTCAGGAAGATGCCGTTGGTCAGCACCTGGAAGATGAGCCAGACAAGGATGAGGATGGCGATCATGCTGAAGGAGCGCATCTGCGCCCCGGACAGCGCCCCGATCAGGCCGCGCGCGGGTCCCGGCGTCTTCCCGGTTTCCACGGACGTTTGCGTTTGGCTCATGGCATTCACACCCCAGAGGACCCGGCAGCGGCAAGCATGATATCGGCCTCCCGGAACGGACCGGACGACCACTCGCCCGCAACCGTGCCGTCGCGCATGGCGATCACGCGATCGGACATGCCGATGATCTCCGGCAGGTCCGTGGAGACGATGATAACGGCCTTGCCCTGCCGCGCTATATCATTGATGAGATTGTAGATTTCGACCCTCGCCCCGACGTCGACACCGCGCGTCGGCTCCTCGAAGACGATGATGTCCGGATCGGAGCGCAGCCACTTCGCGGCAACGACCTTCTGCTGGTTGCCGCCGCTGAGATCGCCCACCGGCTGCTCCACCGAGGCGACCTTTATGCGCAGGGCATCGACATATTGGCGCACCGAGGTGAGTTCGCTGCGGCGGTCGATCATGCCGCCGCCGATGAGGTTGCCGAGGGAGGCGAGCGTCAGGTTCGCCGCCACCGACATGCCGGCGACGAGACCATCGCGCTTGCGGTCGCTCGGCAGGTAGGCGATGCCGACGGCCATCGCCTCGCGCGGCGTGCGCAACAGCACCGGGTCGCCGCCGATCTTCACGGTGCCGGACACCTTGCCCTTGTGGGCGCCGAACAGCGAGCGCGCCAGGTCCGACGATCCGGACCCGACCAGGCCGAAGATCCCGAGGACCTCGCCGGCGCGCACCGAAAGCGAGACGTCGCGCACCGGGTCCCGGCGCTTTGCCGCCGGGCTGCCGACGGTCCAGTTCTCCAGCGACAGCCGCACCTCGCCGGGCGTCCGCGTTTCCTTGGGATAGAGCTCGCTGAGGTCGCGCCCGACCATGGCCCGCACCACGCGTTGCGGCGGATGCGGTTCGTCGGCGATGCGGAAGACATCGACGATGCGCCCGTCACGCATGACGGTAACCGCATCGGCAATGGCCTCGAACTCGGCGAGGCGATGGGAAATGTAGAGCGTCGTCACGCCGAGATCGCGGAACGCGCGCACGCGCTCGAACAGGAGCTCGGTCTCCTGCGCGGTCAGACTCGCCGTCGGCTCGTCGAGGATCAGGATCCGCACCCCTTGCGTCATCGCCCGGGCGATGCTGACGAGCTGCTGCTCGTGCGAGCGCAATTCGCCCATCTTGGTAAGCGGCGATATCGGCAGCCGGAAGGTCTCCAGCCAGCGCGCCGTATCGGCGAGAAGCTGGTGCAGGTCGATGACGCCGCGATGCTGCGGCTCGCGATTGAGGTAGAGATAGTCGGCGACGCTGATTTCCGGGACGATGTTGAGCTCCTGGGGAACCAGGAACACGCCCGCGCGCTCCGCATCGCGGACGCCGGCAAAGCGCACCGGCTCGCCGTCGATCCGGATGGTGCCGTCGTAATCTCCGGCGCCGATGACGCCGGAGATGATTTTTACGAGAGTCGACTTGCCCGCCCCGTTTTCGCCGGCAATGGCGTGGACGTCGCCGGCGAGCCACGAGACGCTGACGTCGGCGAGGGCGTAGGCCGCGCCATATCGTTTGCTGACGTCGATCGCCTCGATGGCGACCTCAGCCTTCTGGGCGGGAGCAACCGACATGACCGTCAGGCCTTCGCGAACCACCAGGCATGGTCGGACGTCATCTCGTCGATGTTGTCCTTGGTCACGTTGACGTTCGGCACCTTGATCCACGGCACCGGCTTGCCCGATCCGTTGTCGATCGTGCCGGCCGCATCGACCTCCTTGCCGGTCGCCAGGGCCAGCGCCGACTGCGCGGCCTGCCGGCCCATGCCGTCGAACTCGCTGAAGTTGGAGACGCTGAGGAGACCTTCGCGGATCAACTCCTGGGCATGGGGCTCGCAGTCGACGCCGGTGACGAACACCTTGCCGGCGAGGCCCTGGGCCTGCAGGGCCTGGATGGCGCCATAGGCCATGCCGTCATTGCTGCAGACCACGGCGGCGACGTCGTTGTTGGCCTGGGTCAAGGCGTTCTCGACCTGGGCCCGCGCCGAATTGGTCGACCACGCCTTGTTGTATTGCTGCGAGATGACGGTGATGTCGCCGGCATCGATCGCCGGCTGCAGGACGTTCAAATTGCCCTTGGCAGTGTCGACGGCAACGCTCATGCCCTGGTCGCCGAAGCACAGGATGTAGTTGCCCTTCGGCCGCGCCTCGAGAGCAGCGGAACCGATGCTCTCGCCGATCTCCACCGCGTCGCGACCGATGAAGACAGCGACGTCGGATTTCGGAATCAGGAAGTTGTAGTCGATGACCGGCACCCCGGCGCGCTTTGCCTTGACGACAAGGGCCGCCGCGGCATTGGCGTTGACCGGCGTCAGCACGAGCACCTGGACGCCGAGCGTCAGCATGTTCTCGACCTGGTTGGCCTGCTGTGATTCGGAGTTGTTCGACGACTGGACGACGATGTCCAGATTGAGCTTCTTGGCTTCTTCCTCGAAGAACCGCTGGTCGGCGGCCTTCCAGCGCATCTCTTCGTAGTCGGGGACGATGAAGCCGACCTTAACCGGTTCGGCGGCGAGGGCGACGCGCGAGCCGAGCGCCAGGCTGACGGCACCGACCAGTGTCCCTCTCAGGAAGTCCTTGCGCGTGAGTGCGAATGCGTTCTTGTCGTACATATTTCCTCTCCTCCCGTCTTTCTTCGCTGCTGGGCTTTCGGCCGGCACGGGGCTCCGACCGACGTTTCTTGTTGTCCGCGCGGCCGTCGCGGGCCGGCATGCGGCCTGACCGGCCGGGAGCGGGCCTCCGCCCGCCTCAACCTCCCTCGGCCGCCAAGTCCCTAGGTCATCGGGCGCCCGCGCGCTCGGTGTCGCCGCGGGCCATTTTCAGGAACCGGGCGCGGTGCAGGCGGGCGCTGATCTGGAAATGCTCCCGCATCTTCCGTTCCGCTTCGTCCGGATCGCCGTTGACGATGGCGACGAAGACCTCGCGATGGGAGTCGACCAGGTGCAACGTCACGTCCTGATCGGGAATGACGAGGCGCCGGCGCTGCACATGGGAGCGCATCAGAAGAGGCTCGATGGCCCGGTACATAGTGATCAGGCTGGGGCTGCGGCTGGCCTTGACGATCGCCAGGTGGAACGCATGGTCAGCAATGCCGCCGCGCTCCGGGTCCTGCAGCGAGCCGACCAGGGTTTCCAGCTTGTCGTTGATTTCTGCGAGATCGGCGTCGCTGGCCGACGTGCAGGCGAGCCTGATCGCCTGGCATTCGATGGCCGTGCGCACCTGCAGCACGTCTTCAACGACATTCGGCTCCTGCGCCAGGCAGAACACCAGGGCATCGCCGAGGGCACCGATATCGGCCCGGCCGACCGTCGTTCCCCGCCCCTGCTGCACCTCGACGAGGCCGAGCACCGAAAGCGCCCTGAGCCCCTCGCGCAGCAGCGGCCGGCTAATGCCGAGCTGGGCGCAGAGATCGCGCTCGCCGGGCAGCCGGTCACCCGGCTTGAAGGCACCGGAGATGAGCTTGTCGCGGACGTAGGCGATTACCTTTGCCGCGCCCGAAACATCGGAAACCCTGGCCGTGGCGGCCGTATCGTCATCTGACCTGTCCATGGTCTGACCACTATCGGAAAAGCAGCCGAAAAACAACCTCGAAACCGGCGCATAAATGGTCGCAGGGAGAGGTTTTTGTTGGCTATTTTCCGAGGATAACAACACTGGTCAGACCACTTGTTCTCAAAAACCGCCCGGACCGCCACGACGGGTCCGGAATCGCCGCCTCAGAGGCGCACCGCTTCGGCCAGATCCGGCCGGCGGCACGCGACCGCGTCAAGGCTCGGAAGGCTCGGCTGGGCGCCGGCCGCCTCGCAGGCAAGGCCGGCCGCCACCGCGGCCCAGTGCATCGCCTCCGGCAGTGCGTCGCCGACACAAAGCCGCGCCGCCAGCCAGCCGACGAAGCCATCGCCGGCCGCCGTCGTATCGACCGGAGTGACCGGCAGCGCCCCAAGGCGCCAGGCGTCTTTTCCCGAAAAGCCGATCGAGCCGGCCTCGCCGAGCGTCACCACGCACGCCCCGCCGGTGCGCCCGGCAAGAAAGCGGCCGCAACCCGCCGGATCGCCGATATCGGCATCGAGCCCGCGCGCCACGGCAATGGCCTCGCCCTCATTGACGACGAGGACATCGATGAGCGGCAGGATGTCTTCGGGCAATGGCGCGGCCGGCGCCACGTTGAGGACGACACGGACGCCGCGCTCGCTTGCCCGCCGGATCAGCGCCCAGTTCTGCGCCGCCTGGACTTCCATCTGCAGGACGAGGGTGGTCTCCGGGGTCAGCATCGCGTCGGCGACGTCTGCGGCACGCGCTTCGAGGTTGGCGCCGCCGGCGACCATGATCTGGTTGGCGCCGGCCGCATCGACGCCGATGGCCGCGCATCCCGTCGGCGCCGCAATGCGGTGCACGAGGCCGGTCGCCACCCGCGCCCCTTCCAGGGATCGCAGCAGGAGGTCGCCGAAACTGTCGGCACCGACGCAGCCGGCCATCTGCACGGCAACCCTGGCGCCCGCCGCGGCCACAGCCTGGTTCGCGCCCTTGCCGCCCGGAATGACCGTGTAGCCGGGGCCGATGACGGTCTCGCCCGGCGCCGGCAGCCTGTCGACGGCAAACACCAGATCGGCGTTGAGCGACCCGAAGACGAGAATGTTGGCAGCCACCGGAGGACCCTCCGTTTAGAGCGTATTCCCGAAAAGTGGAGATCGGTTTTCGGACAAGAATACGCGTCAAAACAAAAAGTTAGAGCGTTTCGGGCGATTCCGTAATCGCGTGAAACGCTCTAGAGATCGCCTTCCAGTTCGGAAAGCTTGCAGACCCGGCGCACATGCTCCTCGCGCGGGTCGAACTCGGCCTTGAGGAACGCCGTAAAGAGGTCGCGCGCGAGCCAGGCCCCGACGATCTGCGCGCCGATGCACATGACGTTGACGTTGTCGTGCTCCACACCCTGGTGGGCGGAATGGACGTCGTGGCAGACGGCGGCGCGGATGCCCCGCACCTTGTTGGTGGCGATCGCCGCGCCGACACCGGTGCCGCACACCATGATGCCGCGTTCCGCCCTGCCCTCCAGGATCTCGGTGCAAAGGGCGCGCGCGACGTCCGGAAAGTCGACCGGCTTGTCGTCATAGGACCCGACATCGGTGATCGCGTAGCCGAGGTCGCGAATGACCTCCAGGGCAAGGCCCTTCATCGGAAATCCGGCGTGGTCGGAACCAACGACGATGGTCTTTTTGTCTGCCGCCATGTTCTGGTCGTCCTTTTTGGTCCCGGCAGCAGGGGCCGGGACGGGATGTCTGTCGGGATCAGCCGGCCTGATTGGTCATGCGATCGAAGGTCCGGAACAGGGCCTGGTTGCCGTTGCCACCCTCGCCGTGGGCGCGGGTTTCCAGGTACAGCGTCGTCGCCATGGCAAGGCCGGGCAGCGGCAGCCCCTTGTCGAAGGCCGCCTCGTTGGCAAGCCGCAGGTCCTTCAGGTGGAGGTCGATCCGGAATCCGGCGCTGGTATCGCCGGCAAGCACCTGGGGCCCGAGATTTTCCAGCATCCACGAGCCGGCGGCCCCGCCCATCAACACCTCGCGCAGGAGCTCCAGGTCGCCGTCGAAGCTGCGGCAGAGCGCGAACGCCTCGCACATCGCCTGGATGTGGCTCGCCGCCATCAACTGGTTGCACATCTTGAACACCTGGCCGGTGCCGATATCGCCGACATGGCGGATCGTGCTGCCCATCGCTTCCAAGACCGGCCGGCCGCGCGCGAACGCCTCGGCCGTACCGCCGACCATGATCGACAGCGTGCCGGCGACCGCGCCCTTCATGCCGCCGCTGACCGGCGCATCGAGCATCGCGATGTCGCGCTCGGCGAGCGCCCCGGCCATCTCTTTCACGCCCGTCGCCGAGATCGTGCTCATGTCGATGACGAGGCTGCCGGGCATCATCGCGGCGCCGAGCCCCTCCTCGCCCATCAGCACGGCGCGAACGTCCGGCGTGTCGGGCAGCATGGTGACGACGACGTCGGCCTCGCGCGCCGCGGCGCGGGCGTCGGCGGTGACGTCGATGCCCTCCGCCGCAAGGCCGTCGAGGACCTCTTTGCGGGCATCGAAGGCGACGACGGGAATGCCGGCCTTCTTCAGGTTGCGGATCATCGGCGCGCCCATCACCCCGGCGCCGACGAACAGAAGGCGCGAGAGCCCGGTCGCGGAAGACGTGGCGGTGTCGGTATCGGTCATGGAAAGAAGTCCTTTTGTGGCGTGGCCGTCGGGGGGAACGAGCCATCGGGCGGCGCTGGAAGAAGTGCGGCCTCAGACGGACCAGAGGCCGAGGATTTCCTGGCGCGCCGCCGCGTCGCGGAACTCGTTGCCGATTGCGAAATGGCGCCGCAGCACGGCGTCGACGTTTTTTGCCTTGCGTTCCACAAGCGTGGTCAGGATGCGCCGGTGATCGTCGACCACATAGGCGCGGAACGCCTCGGTCGCGGGAATGCTGCGCCGGCGATCGACGTGATTGCGCTGCAGGAGGTCGGCGAGCGTGGAATAAAGGGCGGTGAGCACGGGCGAATGGGCGGCCGAGACGAGCCCGGAGTGGAACGCGTGGTCGGCGTGCGCCCCGGCTTCCGGATCGTCGATGGTGCGCTCGATCTCCTCGACCGCGGCGCGAAGGGCGGTGATATCGCTGATCGTCGCGCGCTCGCAGGCGAGCCTTCCCGCCTGGCACTCAACGGCGATACGGGCCTCCATAACGTCCTCGGTGACCGGGACGTCCTGCAAAAGGGCGAAGGTGAAGAATTCTGCGAGAGACGACGCATCCGGGCGGCACAGCACGGTGCCGGATCCGTGGCGGATGGCGACGACGCCGATCATTTCCAATGCACGAAGAGCTTCGCGAAGCAGCGGCCGGCTCATGCCGAGGAGCGCCGCAAGATCGCGTTCCGGCGGCAGGCGGTCGCCGGCCGAAAGGGTGCCGTCCTCGATCCGGCCGCGCAGATAGCGGAAAACGATATCTGCGTTGTTGCCGGATCGCCCCGTCGCACCCGCGCCAACCGGCATCGCGGTCTGAGTCTGGAGGTTGGCGCGGGATTTTTCGGACTTGTGCATGGGAGGACTTTTTTGATTGGTCAGGAAGCCCTAACGAAATTGGTCTGACCATTCAAGAGCATTTTTGCAGACCAATTCGCGCCGCAAGGCGGCCCGGGACGACAGACTGGTGGAAATCCGGGCTCCGGCGCGCCAGGTTCCGCAAATTGATGGCGGCCGTGTTGCCGCTCGTGCGGCGATATCGCGCATCAGTTTCCTGTGCTCCTCGAGGTCACCCCCGTTGAGGTGGTGCTGGCCTTCAGCCCGTTTTCGCGGATTTCGACGGCGAGCTTGCGCACCCGGCGAGCCAGCTCCGTGCTTCGGCTGCGTGCCCTCTGTGTGGCAGCCGAAACAATGCTGGACGGATGGCCCGGCGCGCCTCCGTAGGGGCGC
>NZ_NPEV01000049.1:0-7962 GCF_003258835.1 Rhodobium orientis
CGGCCTCCTCCGCCTATCCATGCCAAAAGTGTCAACCATCTCCCCGAACGCTGTAAGCCATCTCCCCGGGACATACATCAAGCGCGGGGAGACGGCCATCATTGTGGCGGATGCCTTCCCCGAAGCCGCGAGGCGTCGCAAGCGCGAACGCGCGCCGACGCTTATGCGCCGCCCCGTCGGAGGCGCGAGCGTAGCGAGCCTGCCGTGAGACAAAAAATCAGAGCCAGGGATGCCGCTCGGCGGTTTTGGCCTCAAAGGCCGAAATCTTGTCCGCCTTTTCCAGCGTCAGGCCGATGTCGTCGAGGCCGTTGAGCAGGCAGTGCTTGCGGAACGGGTCGATCTGGAAATGGATGACGCCGCCGTCGGGGCCGCGGATCTCCTGGGCTTCCAGGTCGACAGTGACCGTCGCGTTGGCGCCGCGCTCCGCGTCCTCGAAGAGCTTGTCGAGCTCTTCCTGGCTGACCCGGATCGGCAGGATGCCGTTCTTGAAGCAGTTGTTGTAGAAGATGTCGGCGAAGCTGGTGGAGATCACGCAGCGGATGCCGTAGTCGAGCAGCGCCCAAGGCGCGTGCTCGCGGCTCGATCCGCAGCCGAAATTGTCGCCGGCGACCAGGATCTCGGCGTTCTTGTAGGCCGGCTGGTTGAGCACGAAGGACGGATCCTCGTTGCCATCGGCATCCGTGCGCAGCTCGTGGAACAGCGCGGTGCCGAGGCCGGTGCGCTTGATCGTCTTCAGGAACTGCTTGGGAATGATCATGTCGGTGTCGACATTGATCATCTTCAGGGGCGCCGCAACGGCCGTCAGGGTCGTGAACTTTTCCATCGATCGCTCATCAATTCGGGGTTCGCGGCGCTTCAGCGCGCGCCGGACGAAGGTTTGTCTACCGGATCGGCAGGCGCGGTCAAGTGCCGGGCCCCGGAATCGGTCGAATCTCGGGGGTCTTACCGCGAACTCTCAGCGCCGGTTCAATTCCAGGATGTCGAAACGGGACTCGTAACGCGGCAGCGGGAATTCCAATCGCAGGCGATCCGCATCCGGACGCACGAGGACGGCGACCTCGTCGCGGTCGGGGTCGGCACCGTGCGTTTTCGGTTTCTCGTCCGAATAGTGGCCGGCACCGAGATAGATCCTGCGGCCGGCGCCGTCGTCATAGAAGCGGCCCGAGGTGCGCTGCGAACCCGATGTCTTCACAAGCGTCAGCGTGTCCCCTTTGGCGTCGATGCGGCAGGCGAACCAGCCATAGACGACGAGCGGCAGGTTGCCGCCGAGCTTGGCGGTGCGGCAGCGCCAGCGGCCAGTCAGTGCGGCGTCGTCGAGCGGCAGGCTGCCACCGGCGAGGATGCCGTCGAGGACAGCCACGTCGGCCGCGCTGCCGCCCTTGCCGGCCTCGGCAATCGCGCCCGCCCGGGCTTCGTCGAAGGCGGCGAGCCGCTCACGGTCGCGCTTCGTCAGAGCATCGACCAGCCCGTCGGCGGCCTGCGCCGCCGGCAAGGCACAGACCATGGCGGTAACGAGGGCACATGCGGCCGCGCGAACGCGCGACATCGGGCTACTCAGCCGCCGGTGCGACAAGGCCGCCGGCCTCGCCCGCCGCGGTCCCGACCGATTGCTCCGCCGCGTCGGTGGCCGCCTTCAGGCTTTCCAGCCGGGCGGCGAAGGCGGCAAGCTCGGCCGTGACCTCCGCCGGCGGCGTCTCGGCCGGCCGGGCGTCGTTGGCGCCGAGCTTGGAGAGCGCGCCGGTGAGGGCACCGAGCGCGGCCTCCGCCTCCGTCTGCGCCTTGACGAGGTCCGAGAGCGCCCGCTGGTTGGCAAGCGCCAGGCTGCGCGCGGCGGCATCTGCTGCCGGCTCCGTCTTGACTAGCGGTTTCACCGGCAGGAACGACGGAACGATGATCGGCGCGGCAGTCATGGCGGCGCCGAGAATCAGGGCCAGCAGCGCGGCCCAGGTGAAGCCCCTGAGGAGGCTGACGAGAATGGTGGCAACGACGATGAAAATGCCGATGGCGACGACCGCCAGCCATTTCCATTCGCCGGTTTCCAGTAATCCGACAAAATAGTTTTCCATGCCGATCTCCCGACGGCTGACAACAACTTTGAAAAGACCTTAACCGCATACCGCCTCCACATGAAGCGGCCATGTTGTCCCGGCGAAAACGGGCGCAGATCGTGGCGAAAACCCCACAAGGACGCCCGGCGGTCGAATCTCCGGCCGGCAATGAAAGGTGCCCGTCAGCGCGCCTGCGAATGGTATTCCGCGTTCGGCCGCATGTCGGTCGCCGCGGCGACCCGGTTGGTCATGTTGAAGAAGGCGGCCACCGCGGCGATGTCCCAGATGTCCCGCTCCGAAAAGCCGGCATCGCGCAGGCCCTCCCGGTCGGCATCGTCGACGTCGTCGGGCCGCTCGGTGAGGAGCACGGCGAAATCGAGCATCGCCCGGTGCCGTTCGGAAAGCTCCGCGGCGCGGTAGTTCATCACCATCTGTTCGCCGAGCTCCGGCGAGCCGGAAAGCTCGCGCACCGCCGCGCCGTGTGCCGTCAGGCAGTAGTAGCAGTGGTTCTGGGAGGAGACCGCGACCGCGATCATCTCCCGCTCCAGCTTGGAAAGGCCGGACGGCCCCAGCATCAGATCGTTGTAGAAGGTGGAAAAGGCCCTCAGCTTCGCCTCGTCGAAGGCATAGGCCTTCAAGACGTTCGGGATCAGCCCGAGCTTTTCCTGGCACTTGTCGAAATAGGCCTTGGTGTCGTCGCTGAGCTCTGCCATCGGCAGGTCGAGCGCGATGACGCCCTCGTCTTCCGCATTGGTCGTGTCCATGGTCCCGTCTCCCTCCGGCGTTTCCTGAAAAAGTGTCTCTTGGAGCGCCTCGAAACCGGCCGGGCGCCCTAAGCTGCGGTTATATCACCTGTATCCATCGCCAATCAGCGAAAATCGCCCCGTGCGGTACTGTGCGACCCTTCATCATTCGGTTAGGGTCTTTCCCTGACAGTGGGCGTTCGTTTGGGGAAAATGCCGGTCAAAACGGCAGGATAGGAGGAAATGCGATGCCCGACAGGCGGGACAGGGAAAAGGTCGCACGCATCGATGAGGCCTATGCGCTCTTGGCCAAGCGCAAGAAGTCCGGCGCCGAGCTTGCCGCCTTCTGCGAGGCGCTGTTCGAGCATGGCGCCGCCGAGGACGTCGTTGCCTATTCCGCCGAGGAACTGATCGCCTTCACGCTGGAAAGCTGGAAATTCTCCGCAGCGCGCAAGCCCGGCGACCACAAGATCCAGGTCTACAATCCCGATTTCGGCGACGCCGCGTCGGCGGCCCGCAAGGTCACCGTCGTCGAACTCGTCAACGACAACATGCCGTTCCTGGTCGATTCGGTGATGGGCGAGTTGAAGGACGCCGGCGTCGACCTGCGCCTCGTGCTGCATCCGATCCTCGACGTCTCCCGCGACGGCAAGGGCAAGCTCACCGCCTTTAATGGCCCGGTCACCGCCGGCGGATCGGTCAAGGCGATCCAGGAAAGCCACATCCAGGTCCACGTGACGCGCATCGATTCGCGCAACGAGCGCGACGAACTGGTGAAGAAGCTCGACACGCTGCTGGCCGAGGTGCGCCGCTCCGTCGAGGACTGGCGGAAGATGCTGCAGCGGCTGGACACGACGATCGCCGACTACAAGGAGACGCCGCCGCCGATCCCGGTCGACGACCTGGCCGAGGCGATCCAGTTCCTGGAATGGCTGCGCGACGACAACTTCACATTCCTCGGCATGCGCGACTACGTCTATTCCGACGAGACGGAAGCCGGTGAGATGGCGAGCGCCGGGGTGCCCGGCCTCGGGCTCCTGCGCGACCCCAACGTCTTCGTCCTTCGGCGCGGCACCGAGATGGTGACGATGACGCCGGAAATCCGCGACTTTCTGATGCGGCCGGAAGCGCTGATCATCACCAAGGCCAATGTGCGCTCGCGCATCCACCGCCGCGTCCACATGGACTATATCGGCATCAAGACCTTCCACGAGGACGGCTCGCTCGCCGGCGAACTGCGCGTCGTCGGCCTGTTCACCTCCACCGCCTATATCCGCTCGACGCGGCGCATTCCTTACCTCAGGCGCAAGGTCGACCAGATCCTGTCGCGCGCCGGCTATGAGGAATCCAGCCATTCCGGCAAGGCGCTGCTAAACGTGCTGGAGTTCTACCCGCGCGACGAGCTGTTCCAGATCGACCTTGAGACCCTTTACGACAACGCCGTCGATATCCTGGAACTCTACGAGCGGCCGCGGGTGCGCCTGCTCGTCCGGCTCGACAAGTTCGACCGCTTCGTCTCGATCCTCATCTATACGCCGCGCGACCACTACACCACCGAGGTTCGCCGCAAGATGTCGGCGATGCTCTGCGAGGCCTATGACGGCCGGCTGTCGGCCTGGAACGTCGCGTTCCTGGAAAACGGCCTTGCCCGCGTCCACATGATCGTCGGGCGCTACAGCGGCGAGACCCCGAACCCGCCGCGCGAGGAGCTGGAAGCGGCGATCACCGAGCTGGTCCGCACCTGGGCCGACAAGTTCCGCAGCGCCATCCGCGAGACCCACGATCCCGAAGCGACCCTGGAACTGACGCGCAAATACATGGACGCGTTCTCCGCCGGCTATCGCGAGACCTATTCGATCACCGCGGCCGAACGCGACATCGAGATCATCGAGACCCTCTACGGCAAGCGCCGCACCGGCGTCGACTTCTACCGCCGCGAGGGTACGGCCGCCAACCGCATCGGCCTCAAGCTCTACAATGTGGAAAAGCCGATCCCGCTGTCGGAGCGGGTGCCGATCCTGGAGGCCATGGGGTTCCGGGTCATCAACGAGCGGACCCACGAGATCACGCCGGGCAACGGCGTGCCGGCGATCTATCTCCACGACATGATGCTGGAGCGGCGCGGCGGCGCCGACATCCATTTCACCGACGAACTGGACGACCGCCTGGAAGCGATGTTCCTTTCCGTCTGGAACGAGGAGGCCGAAAGCGACGGCTACAACGCCCTCGTGCTGAACGCCGACCTCAACTGGCGCGACATCGCCATGCTGCGCACCCTGTCGCGCTATCTGCGCCAGGTCCGCATCCCCTATTCGCAAGGCTATATGTGGGGCGCCTTCAACCGCTATCCGGAGATCACCCGGCGCATCGTCGAGCTGTTCCACCACCGCTTCGATCCGGAGATGGAGGATGCCGACCGCTCCCTCGGCTCGCTCAGGATCGAGCAGGAGATCACCTCGTCGCTGGAGGACGTCGCCAGCCTCGACGACGACCGCATCCTGCGCCGCTTCGTCAACCTGATCGGGGCGTGCCTGAGGACCAGCTTCTTCCAGACCGACAGCCACGGCGCGCCGAAGCCGACGATCTCCATCAAGCTCAATCCGCGCCAGCTCGAAGAGGTTCCCGAGCCGCGCCCGTTCCGCGAGATCTTCGTCTATTCGCCGCGCATCGAGGGCGTCCACCTGCGCTTCGGGCTCGTTGCCCGCGGCGGGCTCAGATGGTCAGACCGGCCGCAGGACTTCCGCACCGAGGTGCTCGGCCTCGTCAAGGCCCAGCAGGTCAAGAACGCGGTCATCGTGCCGGTCGGCTCCAAGGGCGGCTTCGTGCCGATGATGCTGCCGGAGACGTGCAACCGGGACGAGATCTTCAAGGAAGGCACCGCCGCCTACAAGATCTTCGTCTCAAGCCTCCTCGACATCACCGACAATCTGGACGGCGACGTCGTCGTGCCGCCCTACCGGGTGGTGCGCCACGATGGCGACGATCCCTATCTGGTGGTCGCTGCCGACAAGGGCACGGCGACCTTCTCCGACACCGCCAACGCGATTGCCGACGCCAAGAATTTCTGGCTCAGCGATGCCTTCGCCTCCGGCGGCTCGGCCGGCTACGACCACAAGAAGATGGGCATCACCGCCCGCGGCGCCTGGGAGGCCGTCAAGCGCCACTTCCGCGAGATGGACATCGACATCCAGACGACGCCGGTCACGGTCGCCGGCGTCGGCGACATGTCCGGCGACGTCTTCGGCAACGGCATGCTGCTGTCGCGCGCCCTCAAGGTGGTCGCCGCCTTCGACCACCGCGACATCTTCATCGATCCCAGCCCCGATCCGGAGGCAAGCTTCAAGGAGCGCGAACGGCTCTTCAGGCTCGGCCGCTCGAGCTGGCAGGACTACGATACCGGCGTCATCTCCAAGGGCGGCGGGGTGTTCTCCCGGCAACTGAAGTCGATCACGCTATCGAAGGAAATCCAGGACCTTCTCGGCCTTGCCAAGACCAAGGCGACGCCGCAGGAAGTCATGAACGCCATCCTCAAGGCGCCGGTCGATCTGTTCTGGTTCGGCGGTATCGGTACCTATGTGCGCGGCTCCGGCGAGAGCGACGCGGAGGTCGGCGACCGCGCCAACGACGCTATCCGCGTCACCGCGCGCCAGTTCGGCTGCAAGGTGGTCGGCGAGGGTGCCAATCTCGGCATGACCCAGAAGGCGCGCATCGAGTTCGGCCTGCGCGGCGGGCGGTGCAACTCCGACGCCATCGACAATTCCGGCGGCGTCAACTCCTCCGACGTGGAGGTCAACATCAAGATCGCGTTCCGGGCCGCGATGCGCGCCGGCAAGCTCGACCTAAGGAAGCGCAACCGGCTGCTCGTCACCATGACCGAGGAGGTCGCCGCCCTCGTCCTGCGCAATAACTATCTGCAGACCCTTTCCCTGTCGCTCGCCGAGCGGCGGCGCTTCGAGGACTTCGGCTTCCAGCGCCGGCTGATGCAGCAGCTTGAATCCCGCAACCTCCTCGACCGCGACGTGGAGCAACTGCCCGACGATGCCGCGCTCGCCGAACGGGAAAAGGACGGCCGGCCGCTGACGAGGGCCGAGATCGCCGTGCTGATCGCCTACGCCAAGATCACGCTGTTCGACGATCTGGTGCAGAGCCGCGTGCCCGACGACGACTATCTGGCCCGCGAGCTCTTCCGCTATTTCCCGCAGCTCATGCAGGACGACTACCGCGAGGAAATCGCCGGCCACCGGCTGCGCCGCGAGATCATCGCGACGGTGCTTGCCAATTCCATGATCAACCGCGGCGGCCCGACCTTCATGGTCCGCATCGGCGACCAGACCGGCGCCGCGCCCGGCGAGATCGCCCAGAGCTTTGCCGCCGTGCGCGACGCCTTCGACGTCGGCGGTCTGGTCGAGGCCATCGACGCCCTCGACAACGAGGTGCCGGGCGCCGTGCAGCTCTCGCTCTACATGGCCGTCCAGGACCTTCTTCTCGAAGAGACCGTCTGGTTCCTGCGCAACGTCGCCAGCAAGGACGGCATTGCCGCGGTCGTGGAGCGGTTCTCTTCTGGCCTGAAGGCGCTTGCCGGCGAGATCGACGGCGTGTTGCCCGAGGGTGCGCTGGAAAGCGTCACCGCGAAGGCCGCCGAATGGACCGAGGCAGGCGTTCCGGAGGAACTTGCCGTGCGGCTGTCGCGCCTGCCGGCGATCGCCACCGTGCCTGACATCATCCTCGTCGCCGAGGCGACGGAGGAGACGCTGAAGAGTGCTGCCGCGGTCTATTTCCGCGTTGGCGGCTATTTCCGCATCGGCCGGCTGGAGGAGCTGTCCCGCACCCTCGACATCCGCGACTACTATGACGGCCTCGCCCTCGACCGGGCGCGCCAGACCCTCGGCCGGGCCCACCGCAAGATCGCGGAGGGCGTGCTGACGGCAAGCGGCACCGGCGATCCGTTCGACAGTTGGGTCGGCGAGCGCCGCCACGAGGTGGAGCGCACCAACCAGACCGTCACCAGCATCACCGAAAGCGGCGAGCTGACAGTGTCGCGCTTTGCCGTCGCCGCCAGCCTGCTGGCCGATCTGGCCGAACTGTGAGGCCGGGCATTGCGGACGCCGCCATTGTGAGGATCAGCTCATGAAGCCGGCACGGGGGGCAAGCCTTGCCGCGGCGCCGATCGG
>NZ_NPEV01000049.1:7972-39626 GCF_003258835.1 Rhodobium orientis
CGTCCGGCGATTGCCGGCTGGCTCCTGTTCGACCTCGCCGCCCAACCCTGGTTCACACTGGTCACGACCTTCGTCTACGGCCCCTATTTCGTCTCCGCGATCGCGGCGAGCCCGGCCGACGGCCAGGCCTGGTGGGGGCTGGCGACGGGGATTGCCGGGGCCATCATCGCCGTCCTGTCGCCTGTGCTCGGCGCCGTCGCCGATGCCGGCGGGCGGCGAAAACCCTGGATCTTCGGCTTCTCGCTCGCCGTCGTCATCGGTGCGTTGATGTTGTGGTGGGGCCGGCCGGGCGACGAGGCGGCCGTCCTCATCGTGCTCACCGCCTTCGTCATCGGCACGGTCGGGGTGGAGTTCGCCACCGTCTTCACCAACGCCATGATGCCGGACCTGGTGCCGACCGAAAAACTCGGTCGCCTGTCCGGCACCGGCTGGGCCGTTGGCTATGTCGGCGGGCTCATCACCCTTGTCATCGTCCTCGGCTTCATCGCCGCACGGCCGGAGAGCGGTGAGACGCTCTTCGGGCTGACGCCGATCCTCGGCCTCGATCCGGCGACACATGAGGGCGACCGCGCGTCCGGCCCGTTCACGGCGATCTGGTACGTCGTCTTCATCCTGCCGCTGTTCCTGTTCACCCCCGACGGCCGCAAGAAGGCGACGCTGAGGGCCTCCGTCGGCATCGGCTTTCGCGAACTCGTCGCCACGGTCCGCGACCTGAAGCACTACCGCAACGCCTTCACCTATCTCATCGCCCACATGACTTACACGGACGGCCTCGTCGCCCTGTTCGCCTTCGGCGGCATCTACGGCACCGGCGTCTTCGGCTGGTCGACCATCGAGATCGGCATCTTCGGGATCTGGCTGACCATCGCCGGCACCATCGGCGCGGTCATCGGCGGGCGCTTCGACGATCTTCTGGGGCCGAAGCCGGTGGTACTGACGGCAATCGCGCTGCTCATCGTCTCGGCCGTCGGCATCCTTTCCGTCGACCGCAGCCATATTCTCTTCGTGGTGGAGACGGTGCCGTCCGATGCCGTCGACGGGCTCTTCGCCAGCGTTCCGGAAATGGCCTATATGCTGTTGGGCGGGCTGATCGGGGCGGCGGCGGGGCCGCTTCAGTCCGCCTCGCGGACGCTTCTCGTCCGCGTCGCGCCGCGCGACCGGCTGACCCAGTTCTTCGGGCTGTTTGCGCTTTCCGGCAAGCTGACCAGCTTCATGGGGCCATTCGCCGTCGGCCTGCTGACGGCGCTCTCCGGCAGCCAGCGGATCGGTATTTCGGTGCTGGTGGCGTTCTTTGTCGTCGGCGCCGTCCTGCTCGTCATGGTCCGCACCGAGGCGGCCGAATAACGCTCAGGGCCAATGGGCGCGGCCCGCACGAGGCGGGCCGGCCGATAGTCGCTATCGGGAAACCGAAATGGCGCTGCCGCCGACCGTCTGGCCGTTAAACCGCTCGGCGCCATTGGAATAGAGCGTGGCGATGCGCTCGCCGCCCTTGTCCTTCAGGATCACCTGCTTGCCGTTGAGGTCCCAGGCCGAGATCGTCTTCAGGGTTTCCGTGCCGCAGCCGCGGGTGCTGGCGCGGTAGCCGCCGGACCAGGTGGTCAGCGTCATGAAGAGCTGGCAGCGGTCGCCGCCGGAGGCCACGGACCAGCCGCCGAGCATGTCGGTGCGGCCGACTTCCTGGCTGCCGGCCGGCTCTGCCGGGACGACGGGGCCGGCGGAGGCAACGTCGGTGCCCTCGGCAGGCATGCCCTCGGGGGTCTGGCCGTCCACCGGCGGCAAGGGCTGGCCATTGGCGTCGGTGGCGCGATCCGGCGGCACCAGATCGACGGGCGCGAGCGCCCCGGAGGCCACCGGCTGGGTCGGGCTGGCCGGCAGCGGATCGACGCTGGAACCGAAGCCGAGACGCTGACAGGCGCCCAGCGAAAGGGCGAGGGCGAGTAGGACGAAAACCGGGCGCCGCATCATAATGCTCCCAAGGGCTGTCGTGTGAATGACGAGTGTAGACCGGTTTACGCCGATTAAGGCAAATTTGCGGTTAACCGGAACCGGGCCGCACAATTTCCGGTCCAATCGACCCGCGACCGTTGCCCGGAGGCAACAGCTTTCCACCTGACTTACAGCGCTTCTGTGTGCAAGTGCGGCGCTCGACCGGATGGCGTCGCCGGCGGGTGCGCGGGCAAAAAAACCTTGGGCGGAGTCGTCTTTTGCGGCCCGGGCGCTCCGCCGGAAGGCCGAGGGCGCAAGGCCAGGCAGGTACTGCCCAGTATATGCACTGTATCCAAAAGCAAAGATTACAGCAGATAACATATGGAATTATGGCGCTGCCCACAGGGTATTTCCGGCCGGATCCGACTCCATGTATCGGCCGATAGAACCGCCCGACTGGAACTGCGCCAGCGCGAGTCAGGTCACTGGTGCGGCCGATTCAGCCCGTTAAAATAACCGATTAGAGAATCATGCGTAGTCGCGCGGCTGTCCGATCATTGACCTAATAGAAAGAGCTGCGGAGAGCTATGTTGTTTCAGTTCGAAACATGCATGCGGTGAATACAGAATATTAAATCAATAAATCAGATACAATTTTCGGCGTTTTTTACGGGAAAAGGTAATTCACAATCCACAAAGCGCCCATGCCGACGGCGAGCGTGCCGAAAACGCTTCGCGTGGCGACGGCGGCGACGAGCGCGAAAGCCCCGGCGATCAGGCGGTGGTTGTCGAGGGAAAGGTCGATCGGACCGTCCGGCCTCAGGATCGCCGGAACGACCAGTGCGGCGAGCACCGCCGGCGGCACGTAGCGCAGCAGCCGCATCAGCGTCGGCGGGATCTCCCGGCCGCCAAGCGCATGGATGAACGACCAGCGCAGCCCGAAGGTGAGCGCCCCGCTGGCGAGAATCACCATCCACAGGACCAACCCGTTATCCATTGCGCGCCTCCCGCAGCCGCTCCGTCAGGTAGCCGGTGGCGATGCCGCTGACGGCGCCGAGGCCGAGGCCGAGATTATAGGGCAGCCCGCCGGCGATCACCGCGACGCTGCCGCCGACAATGGCGGCCACGACCGTCGGCCGGTCCTTCAGGGCCGGCACGAGCAGCGCCATGAACGACAGCGGAACGGCAAAGCCGAGACCCCAGCTCGGCGGGATGCCGGCGCCGATGACATAGCCGGCAACGCTCGCCGGCAGCCAGGTCAGCCAGACCATCAGCCCGCAGGCGAACAGGAACAGATGGCCGCGCTCCTCGCCGCCGTGCTCGTCGGAGGTCATCCGGATGATGCTGAGGGCGTAGGCCTGGTCGGAGAGGATATAGGCGAGCCCGGCGCGCTTGGGCGCGGGTAGGTGCTTCAGGTGCGGCGCCAGCGAGGCGCTGTACATGGCAAAGCGCAGATTGATGACGAAGGCCGTGGCGACGAGGACCACCGGCAGGGCGTCCTGGTTGATGAGCTGGGCGATCGCGAGCTGGGCCGCCCCGGCGAAGATGACGACCGCCATGCCCATCGCGGCGGCAAAGGAAACGCCGGCATCGGCCGCGGCGACGCCGGAGATCATGCCGAAGGCGAACATCGGCGGGACCAGCGGCGCGATGGCCCGGACGCCGGCAAGGAACGGCCTCGATCGGAAGGCGGACAGGAGCATGGGCAGCCGGAGAACGGGTCGAAGCGATCGGGCGCCGCGGCGACATCTGGTCGACCGGACGCCTCTTGGGGAGTATCTGCCCTTCGGTAGCGTCCCTCCGCCGTCCTGTCCAGCGGCTCACGGCCTGCCGGTTGCGCGGCGCGACCGGATCTGACGGGGAAAAGCCGGAGCGAGCGGCCTGTGGAGGCGTTCGTTCCGGCCTTTGCGGGGGAGAATGTCAGGTTCTGGTGGGGTCCGGTCAGCCGTTGGCGCTGCCGCTGCCGCTGCCCTGCTGCGGGACGCCGTCGATGCTGTAGGATTCCACGATCACGGAATCTTCCACAGCCTTCAGCGCCAGGTTGGCCTCGTAGTATTTCTTCTCGCCGAGCAGCTTCACGGCATCCTTGACGTGGTCGAGACTGGCCTTGGCCGGGATCAGCGCGGCCGACACGGTGACGTCGATGCTGCCCTCGCGCAGGACTTCTGCGGCCTTCTTGTGATCGCCCTTGGCCAGGTGCTCATTGGCCTTCTTCACGGTCTCGGCCTTGTCGGCGGATGGCACGAGCCCCTCGGCCAGCGTCAGCGAGGAATCGAAGGGAAGATACGCATCGCCTTCGGCCGCCTTCTTGGTGGTGACGACGGAAAAGTCCTTCATCGACGACTGCGCCGTCTTCAGGTCGGTGGCGGCCTTGTCGACGAATTCGGTGGCGACGTCCGGCGTGCCGTTGAAGATGGCGAGCCGCGCGGCGCGGACCTCGCGAAGACCGCGATAGGCCTCGTCGACGGTCTTGATGATCTTCTTGTCCTTGGTGTCGAGGGCCGCGGCGACGGCATCCGTGCTGGCGGCCTTGGTCGTTGCTTCGGCGGCCTTCTGGTCGGCGGCGTAGCCCGCGGTCGCGGCGATCACCGGAAGTGCGGCAAGGGCGCCCGCAAGCGCGACGGCTGTCATGTTCCTGCGCGTTTTCATGTCTGTGATCCTTTCCTCAAGCTATTGATTTGTAACGGTGTCCCTTGGGGACACCGCTGATATGGGGACCACGGATTGCGACAAAGTGTCCGGAGAATTAAAGCTTGGTAATGGGGGCGGGAAAGGGACCGCAGAAACCGTTCGTCCCTTCTCGGCGTCATTGCGAACGAGCGAAGCGAGTGCGGCAATCCAGAGCGGCATGCACCGGGCAGGCGGCCCCTGGATCGCCACGGCGCCTGCGGCGCCTCGCGATGACACCTCAAATGGCGCGGGGCTGCAGCCCCACTCTGCCGCTACAAGCGCCGGCAACGGACGCCTCAGCGCCCTCGAGAGCCGCTCGGATCAGATGTCCAGATTGGCGACGCTGAGGGCGTTTTCCTGGATGAACTCCCGGCGCGGTTCCACGTCATCGCCCATCAGCGAGGAGAACACCATTTCCGCGTCCGCTTCCTCGCCCTCCTTCAGGCGCACCTGCAGGAGCGAGCGCGCATCCGGGTCGAGGGTGGTCTCCCAGAGCTGTTCCGGGTTCATCTCGCCGAGCCCTTTGTAGCGTTGCAGCGAGACGTTCTTGCCGCCGGCGGTAAAGACCGCGTCGACGAGGGCGCGCGGCCCCCGGATGTCGGTCCTCAGGTCCTTGCGCTGAAGGGCCGCCGCCTTGACGTAGATTTCCTTCAGATGTTCGGCGTTGGCGTTGAGCTTGCGGGCATCGGTCGAGCCGATCAGGGCGGTGTCGATGGTCGCCACCTCCTTGACGCCGCGCACGGTGCGCTCAAAGACGAGGCTGCCGTCGTCGCGGGCCTCGCCGGTCCAGCCGCGCTCAGTCTCCTCGGAGATGATGTCGAGCCGCCGGGCGATATAGGCCGCCGCCTCGCGGGCCTTTTCCGGATTGCTGAGCGCTTCCGGGTCGAGCGCGCCGGCGATCGCCGCCTGCTCCACCACGTCGCGATTGTAGCGGGAATGGAGCCCGTCGAGCACGCCCTTGATGGAGCGGCCGCGGGTGACGATCGTCTCAAGGTCCGGGCCGGCCAGCGTCTCGCCGGTGGCCAGCGTCAGCACGGCCTCGTTGAGGCCGCCGGCGATCAGATAGTCCTCTAAGGCCCGCTCGTCCTTCAGGTACTGCTCGGAGTTGCCGCGCTTCACCTTAAAGAGCGGCGGCTGGGCGATATAGAGGTGGCCGCGCTCGATCAGCTCCGGCATCTGCCGGAAGAAGAAGGTGAGCAACAGCGTGCGGATATGGGCGCCGTCGACGTCGGCGTCCGTCATGATGATGATCTTGTGGTAGCGCAGCTTGTTGATATCGAGCTCTTCCTTGCCGATACCGGTGCCGAGCGCGGTGATCATGGTGCCGATTTCCTGGCTCGACAGCATCTTGTCGAAGCGCGCCCGCTCCACGTTGAGGATCTTGCCGCGCAGCGGCAGCACGGCCTGGGTCGCCCGGGCCCGGCCCTGCTTGGCCGAGCCGCCGGCCGAATCGCCCTCAACGAGGAACAGCTCGGCCTTCGACGGGTCGCGCTCCTGGCAGTCGGCGAGCTTGCCGGGCAGGGAGGCGACGTCGAGCGCGCCCTTGCGGCGGGTCAATTCGCGCGCCTTGCGCGCCGCCTCGCGGGCGGCCGAGGCCTCCACGACCTTTGAGACGATGGTCTTGGCCTCCGCCGGATGCTCCTCGAACCAGGTGGCGAGCGCCTGGTTGATGACGTTTTCAACGACCGGCCGGACTTCGGAGGAGACCAGCTTGTCCTTGGTCTGGGACGAGAATTTCGGATCCGGCACCTTGACGGAGAGCACGCAGGTCAGCCCCTCGCGGCAGTCCTCGCCGGTCAGCGAGACCTTTTCCCGCTTGGCGATGCCGGACGATTCCGCATAGCCGGTGACCTGGCGGGTCAGCGCGCCACGAAACCCGGCTAGGTGCGTGCCGCCGTCCCGCTGCGGGATGTTGTTGGTGAAGCACAGCACGTTCTCGTGGTAGGAGTTGTTCCACCACAGCGCCGCCTCGACGGTGACGTCGTCGCGCTCCGCGCGGATTGCGATCGGGTCCGGAACCAGCGGATGCTTCGCCTTGTCCAGGTAGCGCACGAAGGCTTCCAGGCCGCCCTCATACATCAGTTCTTCGCTCTTGGACTCAACGCCGCGATTGTCGGTGAGGATGATGCGCACGCCGGAATTCAGAAAGGCGAGTTCGCGCAGCCGGTGCTCCAGCGTGCCGTAGTCGAAATCCGTCATGGTGAAGGTTTCGGTCGACGGCATGAAGGTGACTTCCGTGCCGCTCTTGCCCTTGGCGTCCCCGGTCACCTTGAGCGGCATCTCGGCGACGCCGTTGGAAAAGCGCATGGTGTGTTCGTGGTCGTTGCGCCAGATGCGTAGCTCCAGCCACACCGACAAGGCGTTGACGACGGAAACGCCGACGCCGTGCAGGCCGCCGGAGACCTTGTAGGAGTTCTGGTCGAATTTACCGCCGGCATGGAGCTGGGTCATGATGACCTCGGCCGCCGAGACGCCCTCGCCCTCGTGGATGTCGGTGGGGATGCCGCGTCCGTTGTCGGTGACGGTGACCGAACCGTCGGCATTGAGCACCACGGTGACGGCATCGGCCCAGCCGGCCAGCGCCTCGTCGATGGCGTTGTCGACCACCTCGTAGACCATGTGGTGCAGGCCCGAGCCGTCGTCGGTGTCGCCGATATACATCCCCGGACGCTTGCGTACCGCATCGAGGCCTTTGAGGACCTTGATGGATTCGGCGCCGTAGTCGCCGCTATTGCCGTTGCCGTTCTGGGGTGCGTCCGTCATGAAACCGTCTTGGATTGTGGCACAATGATTCGCCTCCAATATAGGGGTTCGAAGCCGGGATTACACGCGAAAAAGCCCCTGAAATCAGTTATGAAAACAAAGGGTTAAAGGGGCGAATCGCAGCCCCGTGTGAATTGCGGCGCATTCCTGCCGCATTTGGCCGGAAACGGGCGCGAACAATCGCCGGAAACGGACCGCCGATCGCCGGTCGGCGGGCCGCATCGGAGCAAAAAAAGGGGCATGAATGACGGCATATCCGGCCGCATCGACCGAAAATGTTCAACAGGCGGGCCACGTCCTCGCCGTCGCCGCCAGTCCCGGTCACGCCTTCTCCAAGGAGCCGCAACCGGGCATCACGCTTGTTGCGGGTCTCGGCGTTGCCGGCGATGGCCATGCCGGCTCGACCGTGCAGCACCGCTCGCGGGTGCGCCGGGATCCGACACAGCCGAACCTGCGCCAGGTTCACCTGATCCATGGCGAGCTCCTCGACGAACTGGCCGAAAAGGGATTCGATATCGCGCCGGCCGATCTCGGCGAAAACATTACCACCGCCGGCCTCGATCTTCTGGCGCTGCCACGGGGCACGCGGCTTGCCGTCGGCGCCGACGCGGTGGTCGAGATCACCGGCCTGCGCAATCCATGTGCCCAGATCGACGATTTCCGGCAAGGACTGCTGAAGGCGGTGATCGGGCGCGATGCCGCCGGCCGTCCGGTCCCGAAGGCGGGCGTCATGGGCATCGTCCTTGCCGGCGGTGCAGTGCGGCCGGGCGATGCGGTAGTCGTTACCCTGCGGCCGGGGCCGCATATCGCCCTTGAGCGGGTCTGACCGCGCTGCCGCCGCGGCAGGCGTTCAGCGCGATGCGATGGTCAGCGCCGCACCGGCCATGGCCGTGCCGGCGATGCGGTTGAGGAGCCGCAATCCGCGCCCGGAACGCATCAGGTCGCGGGCCCGGTCGACGGCGAGGACATAGACCGCCATGCCCGCCGGCAGCACCACGGCGATGGCGCCGCCGCAGGCCAGCGCATCGACCAGCACCAGCGTCTTCAGGTCGACGACCGTCGGCAGGATGGCGAGGTAGAAGACCATGGTCTTGGGATTGCCGAGCGTGATCGCAAGCGCGGTGAAGGCCGCCGACAGGGACGAGTGCAGCGAGGCCGGCGGCACCGCCGCTTTCGGCTGCGGCTCCGACGTCCAGGCCTTGACGGCGAGATAGAGCAGATAGGCGATGCTGGCGTATTTGATGGCGACGAACGCGGCATGGAAGGTCTGGGCGAGAAGGGCGAGGCCGCCGACGGCACAGGCGAACCAGATGAGGTTTCCCGCGACCATGCCGGCGACATAGGGCACCGCGTCGCGCCGTCCGTGGGCCAGCGTGTGGCCGATCAGGCCGACGACGCCCGGTCCGGGGGTCATCACCGCCAGGAAATAGACGCCGACGAAGACGGCAAGCCCGAAAACGTTCATGGCCGGGGTCCGGATGGAGGATGGCGACGCCGATCTGGCGCCGCCCGCGGCAAAAAGTCAATATGGCTGACCTATTGCCGGCCGGTCCCTCCCGGGCAGGTCAATCGAGGAAGATCAGCGCCGTACCGGCAATGACGAGGGCGGCGCCGGCAAAGGCCCAGAGCGACGGCCGCTCGCCCGTATGGATCCAAAGAAGCGGCAGGATCAGCACCGGCGAGGTGGCCGACAGCGTCGAGACGATGCCGACCTCGCCGCCGGACAGCGCATAGAGCACCAGCGTCATGCCGACGCCCATGGCAACAAAGCCGGAAAGGGCGATCTGGCCGACAATCCTCGGTGTGACCGGGTTCCGCTGGCGGAATTTCAGCACCGGAAGCTGCATCAGCAGGGTGAGGCCGAGAACGGCGATGCCGACGCGGATCGCCGAGACCGCGACCGGATCGGCGCCTGCCGCCATCACCGGCCGGGCGATCAGCGAGCCGAGCGCCTGGGACATGGCCGAGGTGAGCCCGAGCAGGATGCCGAGCCGCAGCGGCCCGCGGATATTCTCCCACTGGTGGAGCTGGGAGCGGCGCTTGCCGAAGGCGATGGCCATGATGACGCCCACCACCGACAGGGCGATGCCCGTGACCGCCCGGCTCGACAGCACCTCGCCGAGAACCAGCCAGCCGAGCAGTGCCGCCAGCGGCGCGTTGAGGGCAAAGAGGATGCCGGAGCGCCGCGGGCCGAGCCGGTTCATGGTCAGGAACAGCGCGGTGTCGCCGAGGAAGATGCCGATGAAGCCGGAGGCAAGGATGGCAAGGGCCTGATCGCCGGAGACCGTCGCCCAGCCGCCGGTGAGCGTTGCGGCAACGGCCAGCATGACGAAGACCATGCCCATGCGCAGCCGGTTGAAGGCGATGGCGCCGAGATGCTGGGACGGGCCGGCGGACAGGAGCCCGGAAAAGGCCCAGAGAAGCGCGGCCGCAAGGGCGGCGAGTTCGAAGGTCATGGCATCGGCCGAAGGATGTCGCGGCGGACCGCGAGACTGTGTCGAACGGCTCCTTACGCCAAGCGGCGCGCGCCGTCACGCCGTTTGTTCTGGGGGTCAGCTCTCGCCGGAGACCGTGCCGTCATGGACGGAAAACCGCTGCGCGCGGTCTTCCAGCGCGGCAAAGAGCGACAGGTCCGTGCCGGTCATCCAGGCCTGGACGCCGAGCCGGTCGAGGGCGGCAAAGAGCCCGGCCCGCCGGTGGGTGTCGAGATGGGCGGCGACCTCATCGAGGAGGAGGAGGGGGGTCCTTCCCGTCATCTCCTCCACCAGCCGCGCATGGGCAAGGACGAGGCCGAGGAGCAGCGCCTTCTGCTCGCCGGTGGAACAGGTCGCCGCCGCCATGTCCTTCGGTCCGTGGCGCACCAGAAGGTCGCTGCGGTGGGGGCCGGAACGCGCCCGCCCGGCGGCCCGGTCGCCGTGACGGGCGTCGGCCAGCGTTTCGCGATAGGCATCCTCGACTTCGACGGCCGGGCGGTTCGAGACCTCGCGCTCCAGCGCGCCGTCGAGGGTGAGAACGGCATCGGGAAAGGGCGATTGCGGGTCGTGGTGGGCGGCGATCAGCCGGGAGAAACAGGCGGCAAGCTCGGCTCTCGCGGCGGCGACCGCAACGGCGTATTCGGCCATCTGCGCTTCCAGACCGTCGAGCCAGGAACTGCGGCCGCCCTCTTCCAGCACCCGGTTGCGCTCGCGCATGGCCTTTTCGAAAGACGACACCCGGCGGGCATGGTCGCGGTCGATGGCCAGCACCAGCCGGTCGAGGAAGCGCCGCCGGTCGCCGGCCGCGCCGGTAAAAAGCCCGTCCATCGCCGGCGTCAGCCACAAGACGCGGGCGACATCGAGCAGCTCCTCGGAGGTCCGCGCGGTGGTGCCGTCGATGCGGATGCGGCGCTGGCGCTCCGGGTCCGGCCCCTCGGCAACGAGCCCGGTACCGACGACGGTCTCGCCGGCAGCGCCGAGGAGCGTTGCCGCAACGGCCCAGCCGCCTCCGCCGCCCTGGCGCGCCACGTCCTCAAGCCGTGCCCGCCTGAGCCCGCGACCCGGCGAGAGATAGGACAGCGCTTCCAGGATGTTGGTCTTGCCGGCGCCGTTTTCCCCGGCGAGCACCACATGGCGCGCGTCCGGCGCCATCGACAGGCGGGCGTAGTTCCGGAAATCGGTCAGCTTGAGGGCGGTCACGGAAAGGGCGCCGGCATCGGTCATCGGCGTGGCGGAAAGCCCCCTTCGATCGGCGGAAAGTCCCCGGCCGGCCTTACACCCGCATCGGCATCAGGACGTAGAGCGTGCCCTTGTCGCCCTTGTCGCGGATCAGCGTCGGCGAGCCCGGATCGGCCAGGAGGAAGACGATGGTGTCGCTGGAAAGCTGGGCCGTGATGTCGAGGAGATAGCGGGAATTGAAGCCGATCTCCAGGTCCTCCGCCTGGTAGTCGACGGCGAGCTCTTCCGTGGCGCTGCCGGAATCCGGGTTGTTGACGGTGAGCACCAGCCGGCCCTCGGCGAGCTGCAGCTTGACCGCCCGCCCGCGCTCCGAGGAAATCGTCGAGACGCGGTCGACGGCCTCCTTGAAGGGGTCCCGGTCGACGATCAGTTCCTTGTCGTTGTTCTGCGGGATCACCCGCGCATAGTCCGGGAAGGTGCCGTCGATCAGCTTGGAGGTCAGCACGACCGAGCCGATGGTGAAGCGGATCTTGGCGTCCGACAGCTCGACCTGGACGGTCGCTTCCGGGTCTTCGACGAGCTTCTGGATCTCGCCGACGGTCTTGCGCGGCACGATGATGCCGGGCATCCCCGCGGCCCCCTCCGGCGCCTTGGTGTCGGCCTGGGCGAGCCGGTGGCCGTCGGTGGCGACGGCGCGCAGCACGGTCTCGCCGTTCAGCTCGGTGGTGTGGAAATAGATGCCGTTGAGGTAGTAGCGCGTCTCCTCGGTGGAGATCGCGAACTGGGTGCGGTCGACGAGGCGCTTCAGTTCGCGCGCATCGATCTCGAAGGAATGGCTGAAGGTGCCGGCGGTCAGGTCCGGAAAGTCGGTCTCCGGCAGCATCTGCAGGCTGAAATTGGAGCGCCCGGAAGAAAGCGTCATCAGGCTGTCGTCGCCTGCCGTCTCAAGCACCGTCTCGGCGCCGTCCGGCAGCTTGCGGACGATGTCGTAGAGCATGTGGGCGGGAATCGTCGTCGCCCCCGGCTGCTCGATCATCGCCGCCACGGTTTCCGAGACTTCCAGGTCGAGGTCGGTCGCCTTCAGCCGCATTTCCCCGCCTTCGGCGCGCATCAGCACGTTGGACAGGATCGGAATGGTGCTGCGCCGCTCCACGACGCGGTGCACATGGGTGAGGGACTTCAGCAAGTCGGCCCGCTCGAGTGTGACTTTCATGGGATCGATTCCAGACTTGGCGAAAACACGGACATCGGCCGGAAGGGCGGGGTGCCGGCCGCGGCGTTGCGGCTGTTGCCCCCTGCAACGGACTGACGAAACTGCCCTTAAAGCGTCCGATATGCAAGAGGGCGCAGCATCGCTGCCGCGCCCTCCGGTCCGCCGCATCTCGCCAGGCCGCGCAACGGGGTCCGGAGCGCGCCGGGGATGAATATGTCTCCAGGGAAAGCGGCGCGTTTCCAGCGCCGCGATCTCCCGGGTCGGTCAGTTGTCGAGCAACCTTTTCAGAAGCTCCACCTCGTCGGCCACCGCCTTGTCGGTGGAGACGAGGTGTTCGATCTTGCGCACCGCATGCAGGACGGTCGTGTGGTCCCTGCCGCCGAAATGGCGGCCGATCTCCGGCAGCGAACGCGGCGTCAGCGCCTTGGCCAGAAACATGGCGATCTGCCGCGGCCGGACGATCGCCCTGTTGCGCCGTGCCGAGGTCAGGTCGTCGCGGGTGACGCTGTAATGCTTGGAGACGGTGCGCTGGATGTCCTCGATGCGCACCCGTCGGCGCTCCTTGGCGCGGACCAGGTCGCGCAGCGACATCTCGGCCATTTCCAGGCTGATCGGCGCGCCGGTGAGCTGGTTGGCGGCGAGCAGCCGGTTGACCGCCCCGTCGAGGTCGCGGGAATTGGCCGTGACATGCCGGGCGACGTAGTCGAGGACGTCGTCGGGGACGGCAAGGCTGGCGCCGCCATTGCGGGCCGCCGCGATCCGCTGGGTCAGGATGGAGCGGCGCAGCGCATAGTCCGGCGCGCATATCTGGGCAAGGAGCCCGCCGTTCAGCCGCGAGCGAACGCGCTCGTCGAGGGATTCCAGTTCCACCGGCGGCCGATCGGCGGCGACCACCACCTGCCGGGCACCGTCGATGAGGGCATTGAGGGTGTGGCAGAACTCCTTCTGCACCTGCGGACCGTGCAGGAACTGCAGATCGTCGATGAGCAGCAGGTCGATGCCCCGGAAGCCGTCCTTGAAGGCAATCGCCGACTGCGACTGCAGCGCCGCCACGAAGCGGTACATGAAGTGCTCGGCGGTCAGGTAGAGCACCCGGCGTGCGGGCGTCTTGCTGCGCGCATCCGCGGCGATCGCCTGAAGCAGGTGCGTTTTGCCGAGGCCGACCGAGGCGCAGAGATAGAGCGGATTGTAGGTGGTCGGAGCGGCCGCCGCGATCTGCCGTGCCGCCGCCAGCGCCAGGGTGTTGGAGGCCCCTTCCATGAAATTGTCGAAGGTCAGCCGCGGATCGAGCGGCGAGGAAAAGGCGTTGTCGGCGCGCTCGGCCCGGCCGCTCTCGGTGCGCAGCGAGGCGTCGGCGCGGGACGTCGCGCTGCCGCGCTTTGCCGCCTCGACGGCGGCCGAGCGGGCTTCCGGGCCGGCCGCGGTGCGGGCCAGGGTCTGGCGCGGACGGGTGGCGCCGCGCACCGTCAGCTCGATGCGGCGGATGTCCTCGCATTCGCTGCGCCACAGGCCGATCAGCCGGTCGCCGTAATGGGACTGAATCCACTGCTTCAGGAACCGCGTCGGCACCGACAGGTGCACGGTCCCGTTGGAACGGTCCTCCAGGTCGACCCGTTCGAACCAGCTCGTGTAGACCTCCTCGCCAAGTTCGCTGCGCAGTCGCCGCCGCACCCGGGACCAGTCGTCCATATCTCCCGAGGGAACCGCTTCTTCGGCTCGTGCCATTTCAGATAGCCTCCATCTAATGCCTGTCGGCCGGACCGCCCGCCGCCGCGGCTGTCGGTCTGCCGTATCCGTCGTTGCCGGCCCCGGGGGCCCCTCACAGGGCATCTCGTCCCGCTGCCGGCTGTTGCGTGCTGCCGGGATCCGCCTCGATCTTTCCGGCACTCAAAAGGTCGTCCGGTTACCTTTCGGCAACCATGTTTTTCGTGTCATTATTGGTCGACAGCGCAGGGATCACCCCGCGCCGGCGACAAGCTCGCACGATCCGAATGAACCGTATAAGTTGAATTCGTGACGAACCGATCCGCTAGTTAGCGGCGGTCGCGGCCCCGGGAGCAGGGCCGCCGTTCGGCAAGTGTTCGATGTCTAGATTTTAGGCAATAGATATTCATTGCTCCGAACATAGGCCTCGAAAACTTCCCGATGTGTGGTTGACGCTGGAGCCCCAGCCCCGATGACTTGAAGCTAGCCAATCGGCCCCGGCGCCGCAACAGTGAGGATTCTGAAACCCGCGAAATTGAGCCATTTTGGATCACAGCGCGGCGAGACGACCGGTCGCGGCGGGTCGATTTCCGCCTGTGGAGTCAACGGATTCTGGCGGGGAAAAAATGGCACGTTTACGGTATCGAATTCTTCAAAAAAAATCGCCTTGGCGATGCTCGACAGGCGCCCGAATCCGGCTGAATCGAAGTCCTCCAAAAAGACCGGTCCTTAACGCTTTGTTAACTTTTAGATTTTTATGACACGTCGCCCTAACCAACCGTAAGTTGAATCATTCCAGGCCTTTTGCCGGATCACACAACTTTTCTTTCGCCCGGAAACAAAAAACCCGGCGCGGGGCGCCGGGTTTGAAACGGTTTTGTGACGGTTTGGTTTCGATGCTCAGGCACCGACCGCCTTCACCCGTGCCGACAGGCGCGACACTTTCCGCGAGGCGGTGTTCTTGTGCACCACGCCGTCGCCGGCGGCGCGCATGATTTCCGTCTCCGCCTGCCTCAGCGCCTCGTTGGCGGCAGTCTTGTCGCCGCCGGCGATGGCCTCTTCGACCTTGCGGATAAAATTGCGCATGCGGCTGCGGCGGGATTTGTTGATCTCCGTGCGCCGCTCGATTTTGCGAGCCATTTTCTTGGCCGAGACCGTATTGGCCATGCGTGTTTCCCGATTCCGTGCGATTTGCGGTTAGGCGCTGCGCCGGCACCTGAGAATATCCCGGTGGTCACGGCGCAACAGGTTTCATGGGCGGCGGATCGACCGCCACCGATCCGGGCGCTTATACTTGGCCCCATGGGGAACGTCAATCGGAACCCGGAAATGCCGCGAAATATCGCGACTCAGCGATTGCGGAACTGCGGCGAGCGTTTTTCCACGAAGGCCTGCATGCCTTCCTTCTGGTCCTCGGTGCCGAACAGGGAATGGAACAGGCGCCGCTCGAAGCGGGTCCCCTCGGCGAGCGTCGTTTCATAGGCCCGGTTCACCGCTTCCTTGGTCATCATCACCGCCGGCAGCGAGAAGTCGGCGATCTTGGCGGCTGTCGCCAGCGCGTCGTCCAGCATCTCGTCGAGCGGCAGCACGCGGCTGACGAGGCCGGAGCTTTCCGCCTCCTCGGCCGTCATCATGCGCCCGGTCAGGCACATCTCCATCGCCTTCGACTTGCCGACGAAGCGGGTCAGGCGCTGGGTGCCGCCGGCGCCCGGCATTACCCCGAGGGTGATTTCCGGCTGGCCGAACTTGGCGTTCTCCGCGGCAATGATGATGTCGCACATCATGGCCAGCTCGCAGCCGCCGCCGAGCGCATAGCCGGCGACCGCGGCGATCACGGGCTTGCGATTACGCGCCACCCGGTCCCAGGTGGAAATGAAGTCGTCCTTGTAGGCGTCCACATAGGTCAGCGACGACATTTCCTTGATGTCGGCGCCGGCGGCAAAGGCCTTTTCCGACCCGGTGATGACGACGCAGCCGATCTTTTCGTCGGCATCGAACGTGTCGAGTGCCTTGGTCAGTTCGGCGATCAGCTCCGAATTGAGGGCGTTCATGGCCTTCGGCCGGTGCAGCGTGACGAGCCCGACCTTGCCGCGGGTCTCTACGACGATGTTCTCATAGGCCATTCTTGCTTCCTCTCCGGGTGCGGTTCCGCTTTTCCTAAAAGAGCTATCCGAGCCCGCACGCCGTTGCAACGCCTACCGCAGGGGCCGGTTCCGCAAATCGCCCCGGGCGGGATTGCGCCCTCAGTGCTGGCAGGTCGGGCAGAAGAAGCTGGACCGGCCGGACTGGACGATGCGCCGGACCGTGCCGGTGCAGCCCTCGTGCCGGCAGGGCGTGCCCTCCCGGTCGTAGACGGAAAAGGAATGCTGGAAATAGCCGAGCGAGCCGTCGGCATGGACGTAGTCCCGCAGCGACGAGCCGCCGGCGGCAATGGCGTCCGCGATCGTCTCGCGGATGGCAACCACCAGCCGTTCCGCCCGCACACTCGGCGCGCCGGCCTTGGTGGCAAGGCACGAGGCGTTGCGCTTCGGCGACAGGCCCGCGCGCCACAGCGCCTCTGAGACATAGATATTGCCGAGGCCGGCGACGATGCGCTGGTCGAGGAGGGCGGCCTTGAGGCTGGTCTTGCGGTTCCAGCAGGCGGCGGCGAGCGTCGCGGCATCGAGCGAATTGCCGGTCGGCTCCGGCCCGAGCCCGGCAAAGAACGGGTGGAGGTGCAGTTCGGCCCGCGGTGAGAGCGCCATGAAACCGAAGCGCCGCGGGTCGTTATAGATGACGCTGGTGCCGTCGGGCGTCCCGGGTCCGGCGAGATGAAAGACGACATGGTCGTGCGCCGCCGATTTGTTCCGCTCCATATGGAATGCCCCCGGCAGCAGCGCCGTCTCCGGCGTCTCGACGCGGAACGAGCCGGACATTCCGAGATGCATGATGAGGACGTCTCCCGACGACAGGTCGGCCAGCAGGTATTTCGCCCGCCGGCCGAGCGCGACGATGGTCTGACCGGTGAGCCGGCCGACGAAATCGGCGGGGAACGGAAAGCGCAGATCGGGCCGGCGCTGTTCCACGCGGATGATCCGCGCGCCTTCCATCGCCGGCTGCAGCCCGCGCCTGACCGTTTCGACCTCGGGAAGTTCCGGCACGCTCGTCCCGCCTCTCAATTGCCGTCTGTCGTCGTGTCTAACCCATTCGCGGCTCGCGGCAAATGACCGCCGCCGACAGCGCGCCGCGGGCGATGGCGCTCCGTGATCGCTTCGGCTATGGTCGCGGCGCATTTGCGAAGGAAGACCCGCCATGACGATCCGCCAGAAAGACGATGCCGGCGACGAGACCGCCTTCGGCTACAGGACAGTCGCGCTCGGCGAAAAGCAGACCATGGTCGACGACGTATTCCACAAGGTGGCGCGGCGCTACGACATCATGAACGACGCCATGTCCGGCGGCCTGCACAGGCTCTGGAAGGACGCCTTCATCGCCAAGCTGGCGCCGCCGCGCTCCGGCTCCCGGCCCTACGAGGTGCTCGACGTTGCCGGCGGCACCGGCGACATCACCTTCCGCATCCTGGGAAAGGCCCATGATCGCGCCAAGGTCACCATCTGCGACATCAACCACGCCATGCTGACCGTCGGCCGCGAGCGCGCCGAACGGCGCGGTGTCGCCGACCGCATCGAGTTCGTCCAGGGCAACGCCGAGGACCTGCCGATCGCCTCCGACCGCTTCAACGCCTATACGATCGCCTTCGGCATCCGCAATGTGCCGCGCATCCAGGAAGCCGTGAACGAGGCCTTCCGGGTGCTGAAGCCGGGCGGCCGGTTCCTTTGCCTGGAATTCTCCCAGATGGACCTGCCGCTGGCCGACAAGCTCTACGACCTTTATTCCTTCAACGTCATTCCGGCGATCGGCAAGATGATCGCCGGCGACGCCGAGCCCTACCGCTATCTGGTGGAATCGATCCGCGTCTTTCCGCACAAGGCCCGCTTTGCCAAGATGATCCAGGACGCCGGCTTCTCGCGCGTCGACGTTACGCCGCTCGCCGGCGGCGCCGTCGCCATTCATTCCGGCTGGAAGCTCTAAACACCCAGAATCAAGAAACGGCACATTTCCCCGATGGGCTTCAACATCGTCACCTTCGCGCGGCTCTGCCGCTCCGGCTGGACCTTCGTGCGCGAGGGCGTTCCCAATCTCCTGGCGCCGCCCGATCCGCCGCCGGGGCCGGCCTTCGTCCTTCGCGTCCTGAAGGTTTTCGAGCGCCGCCCCGAGCCCGGCGTCGACACCGGCGCGCGCCTCTCCAACGCCCTGCAGCGCATGGGGCCGTCCTACATCAAGCTCGGCCAGTTCCTCGCCACCCGCGCCGACGTCGTCGGCCGCGACATGGCCCGCGAACTCGGCAACCTGCAGGACAGCCTGCCGCCCTTTTCCGAGGAGGCCGCCCGCAAGGCCGTAGAGAGCGCCCTCGGCCGGCCCATCGAGGAGATGTTCGAGAGTTTCGGCCCGCCGGTCGCCGCCGCCTCGATCGCACAGGTCCACAAGGCGGAAATGAAGGGCGACGACGGCACGGTTCGCAGCGTTGCCGTCAAGGTGCTGCGCCCCGGCGTCCAGCACCGCTTCAACCGCGACCTGAAAAGCTTCTACATGGCCGCGCGGCTGATCGAGCGCTTCCATCCGCCGTCCCGGCGGCTCCGGCCCGTTGCCGTCGTCGACACGCTCGCCGCCTCGGTCGAATTGGAGATGGACCTTCGCATGGAGGCCGCCGCCCTTTCGGAGATGGGCGAGAACACGGCGAACGATCCGGGTTTCCGGGTGCCGAACGTGGAATGGCAGCACATCGCCAAGAACGTCCTGGTGCTGGAATGGATCGACGGCATCAAGCTGTGGAAGCATGAGGACCTGGCCGAGGCCGGCCATGACCTGCCGGCGATCGGGGCCAACGTTATCCAGTCCTTCCTGCGCCATGCCATCCGCGACGGCTTCTTCCACGCCGACATGCATCCGGGCAATCTCTTCGTCGAAGCCGACGGCACGCTGGTCGCCGTCGACCTCGGCATCATGGGCCGACTGACCAAGGCGGAGCGGAAATTCCTTGCCGAAATCCTCTTCGGCTTCATCCGCCGCGACTACCTGCGCGTCTCCAGGCTCCATTTCGATGCCGGCTATGTGCCGCCCGACAAGGACGTGGAGCTGTTCGCCCAGTCGCTGCGGGCAATCGGCGAGCCGATCCACGGCCAGTCGGCCTCGGACATCTCCATGGCGCGCCTGCTGACCCAGCTTTTCGAGAACACCGAGCGCTTCGGCATGGAGACCCGCACCGAACTGATCCTCTTGCAGAAGACCATGGTCGTGGTGGAGGGCGTCGGCCGCTCGCTCGACGAGGATTTCGACATGTGGCGGGTGTCCGAACCGGTGGTCCGCGACTGGGTGGAAAAGAACCTCGGGCCCGCGGGCGTATTGCGCGATACCGCCGACGGCATCGGTACCATCGGCCGCCTCGTGCGCGAACTGCCGATGCTGGCCGAGCGCGCCGAGGCTCTGTCGAACGAGATCCAGGAAATGGGCCGCAACGGCCTGCGCTTCGACGCGGCGACGGCCGACGCCATCGGCCGGGCCGAAGCGCGCCACACAAGGTCGGGTCGCATCGCCCTCTGGGTCGGTGCCGTCTCGCTGGCAACCATTGCCTTGAAGCTGGTGCTTTAGCCGGAAACCGGCGTCACCCGCCTGAGCGTCAGGTTGATCCGCCCGCCCTCGGGGAAAAGCTCGCCATAGGGCGCAAGCAGCCGCGACGTTCCCGGATAGAGCCGGTCGATGCCGTGATAGGCGCGCCGCGTCTCCCCCGTCAGCAGCACGATGTCGCCGGAGGAAACCCGGAACGAGCGCGTCGGATCCTTGCGCCGTGTCCCGCCGATCCGAAACAGTGCGGTATCGCCGAGCGAGACCGAGAGGACGGGTGCGGAAAAATCCTCCTCGTCGGCGTCGGTATGCAGTCCCATCCGTGTCCCCGGCCCATAGTAGTTGACGAGGCACGCCTGCGGCGGACCCGGATAGCCGGAGAGCGCATCCCAGAGGTCGAGCAGGCGGTCCGGCATCGCCGGCCAGGGCGCGTCCGTTTCCGGATGCCTCGGCTGGTAGCGATAGCCGGCGCGATCCGAGACCCAGCCGAGCGGCCCGCAATTGGTCATGGCGACGGAGAACGGTTTTCCGGTCCGCGGCATGCGCGGCGTAAAGAACGGCGCGGCGGAAATCACGGTGGCGATTTCTGACAGAAGGTCCGCCTGGTCGGCGGGCGAGAGGTATCCGGGCTTTACCTGCATGGACCGGATATGCTCTTGATGGGGTCCCCGTTTCAAGGGGCCGGCGGCAGCGCTTCAGGAGAGACAGCCTTTGATCCCGATCATCACGCCGATTTTCGCCGGCATTGCCGCGTTCATGCTGATCTGGCTCAGCTCCCGCGTCGTCGCGCTGCGCCGCGTAAAGAACGTCCTTTCCGGCGACGGCGGCGATGCGGAATTGCGCCGCGCCATCCGCGTCCAGGGCAATTTCGTCGAATACGTGCCGCTGACCCTCGTCCTCATGGGGTTTTCGGAAATGCAGGGTGCCAATCGCGGCGTCGTCGTGCTGATCGGCCTTGCCCTCATCGCCGGCCGGGTGCTGCATGCCCTCGGTGTCGCCCGCGACCCGGAGCAGTTCAGCTTCCAGGTGCGCGGCATGTTCTTCACCTTCACCGCGCTCGCCATTGCCGCCGTGCTTTGCGTCGGCCAATCGGTCTGGGTGCTGCTGCAGCGCTAAAAAAAGCCCTGTTCCGGCCGTACACCGCCCGACCGACGGGCCGGCCGCACCACGCGCCGGCGCGAAACCCTCGTTTTTTCAAGAAAGATCGTCCGATGATCCGAACCCTGTCATTCGCCCTTGCCGCATTGGTGCTGCTCGCCGCCGGCACTGCCGATGCCCAGCCGTTGCGCGCCCGCATGTGGGAGACGCCGCTCGGGCCCCAGTGCCATCTCGCCAAGGCCGCGGCCACCGGCAGCAACGCCGAACTGCTTGCCGCCATCGAGGACCTGATGACCGGCGGCGGCTCCAAGGAGGACCTGGAGCGCGCCAAGCAGCCGCTCCTGCGCCTGTTCCAGTCGCGCCGCCCGGCCGGCGCCAATGTCTATGAGCTCTATTCCTTCTCCGAGGACCTCACCGATACCCTCGTCATCGTCCGCTTCAGCGACGGCGTGCGCCTGTTCGTGCATATTTCCGTTGCCAAGGCCCGCGACGGTTGGGGCATCATGGGCCTTGTCTACAACGTCAATTGGGAAACCATCCGCCCGCGCCTTATGTTCACAGAGAACCGGCTCGAACCGTCCAAGTGCCCGTAAGGCTCCGGCCGGGCGAAAGCGGCAAGGGCCGGCCAACGAAAAACAGCACCGACCAGAAGGAACCGACCCGATGAAGAAACGCCTTTGCGCCTTTGCGGCCTCCGCCTTCCTTGCCGCTGCCGCGGCGCCCGCCGCCGCCGCGCCGCTCGACGAAAGCTGCGCGCTCGTCGATGCCCTCGTTGCCGGCGGCGGCGCCGGAGGTGTCCGCCAGCTCTCTGAGATGGCACGGAGCTGGAACGAGGCCGACCGGGCCAAGCTGGAGCCGCTGATGCTGCCGGTGCTGGCAAAATTCAACTACGCCCGCGGCGAGGTCTATTCGATCGCCGCCCTCGGCGATTCGCTGCAGGAGCACCTCATCGTCATGAACCTGACCAGCAGCGGCTCGGTCTATATGCGCGTGCTCTACGAGGGCAACGGATCGGGGATTTCCTTCATCAATGTCGACTTCGAGGCCAAGTTTCACGACATCCTGAAAAAGCCGGTTCTGATGGAACCGGTGGAGCTGCCCTGCAACTGATCGGGTACGGACCGGACCGGCGCGCACCCGATCCCGCGCCGGTCCTACGGTAACGCTCCCGGAAGGCCCCGGCTTGCGAGGTCGCGGCGCACTCCTTATATACGCCACGAAATTCGCCGGACACCGATCCGGCACCTGCATTTGAACATGGGGATCGGCCGGAGCCGTTCGGGTTCCGGCGATGAGCGGACGCCTCGTTGAGGGTCCGACCGGTCTGCCGAAAGGAGAAGCAAATGGGTAAGGTCATCGGTATCGACCTCGGTACCACCAACTCGTGCGTCGCCGTCATGGACGGCAAGGAAGCCAAAGTCATCGAGAACGCCGAGGGCGCGCGCACGACGCCCTCCATGGTCGCCTTCACCGACGACGGCGAGCGGCTGGTCGGCCAGCCGGCCAAGCGCCAGGCGGTCACCAATCCGGAAGACACGCTGTTCGCCATCAAGCGCCTCATCGGGCGTCCGTTCAACGACCCGACGACCAAGAAGGACATCTCCATGGTGCCCTACAAGATCGTCGGCGCCGACAACGGCGACGCCTGGGTCGAGGCCAGCGGCAAGAAATATTCGCCCTCGCAGATTTCCGCCTTCATCCTGCAGAAGATGAAGGAGACCGCGGAATCCTATCTCGGCGAGAAGGTCGACCAGGCGGTCATCACCGTGCCGGCCTACTTCAACGACGCCCAGCGCCAGGCCACCAAGGACGCCGGCAAGATCGCCGGCCTGGAAGTGCTGCGCATCATCAACGAGCCGACTGCGGCGGCCCTCGCCTACGGCCTCGACAAGAACGACGGCAAGACGATCGCCGTCTACGACCTCGGCGGCGGCACGTTCGACGTCTCGGTCCTGGAGATCGGCGACGGCGTCTTTGAAGTGAAGTCGACCAATGGCGACACCTTCCTCGGCGGTGAGGACTTCGACCTTCGCCTCGTGGAATACCTCGCCGACGAGTTCAAGAAGGAGCAGGGCATCGACCTGCGCAACGACAAGCTCGCCCTTCAGCGCCTGAAGGAAGCGGCCGAGAAGGCCAAGATCGAGCTGTCCTCGACCCAGCAGACCGAGATCAACCTTCCCTTCATCACCGCGGACCAGTCCGGTCCCAAGCACATGACCATGAAGCTGACTCGGGCCAAGTTCGAGGCCCTGGTCGACGATCTGGTCCAGCGGACCATCGCCCCCTGCAAGGCGGCCCTGAAGGACGCCGGCCTGTCCGCCGGCGAGATCGACGAGGTGGTCCTGGTCGGCGGCATGACCCGCATGCCGAAGGTCCAGGAAATGGTGAAGCAGTTCTTCGGCAAGGAGCCGCACAAGGGCGTCAACCCGGATGAGGTGGTCGCCATCGGCGCCGCCATCCAGGCCGGCGTGCTGCAGGGCGACGTCAAGGACGTGCTGCTGCTCGACGTCACGCCGCTGTCGCTCGGCATCGAGACGCTTGGCGGCGTCTTCACCCGGCTGATCGACCGCAACACCACGATCCCGACCAAGAAGAGCCAGGTCTTCTCCACCGCCGAGGACAACCAGACCGCGGTGACGATCCGGGTCTTCCAGGGCGAGCGCGAGATGGCCGCCGACAACAAGATCCTCGGCCAGTTCGACCTCGTCGGCATTCCGCCGGCACCGCGCGGCGTGCCCCAGGTCGAGGTCACCTTCGACATCGACGCCAACGGCATCGTCAACGTCTCGGCCAAGGACAAGGGCACCGGCAAGGAGCAGCAGATCCGCATCCAGGCCTCCGGCGGCCTTTCCGACAGCGACATCGAGCAGATGGTCAAGGACGCCGAGTCCCACGCCGAGGAAGACAAGAAGCGGCGCGAGGTGGCGGATGCCCGCAACCACGCCGAATCGCTCGTCCACTCGACCGAGAAGTCGCTCGCCGAATATGGCGACAAGGTCTCCGAGGCCGACAAGTCGGCGATCGAAGAGGCCGTTGCCGAAGCCAAGTCGGCGCTGGAAGGCGACGATGCGGAGCGCATCAAGGCGGCCACCCAGGCCCTTTCCACCGCCGCCATGAAGCTCGGCGAGGCCATGTACCAGGCCAGCCAGGGCGACGAGGCCGGTGACGGCACGGCCGGCGAAGAAGGCGCCGGCGGCCAGGACGACGTGGTCGACGCCGACTTCGAGGAAGTCCAGGACGACGATTCCAAGAAGTCCGCCTGACCGCCCGGCGGTCGCCAAGCGGACCCCGCGACCAACATGCACCTGCTCGCCCGCCTTTCCGGCCGGCGGGCAGGTGTTCTGCAAGATACCCGCGAATGCCGGGGTCGCTGACGGCCCCGGGGTGAACGTACCGGATGTCAAAGGGCCGCCGCGTGCTCTTGCTTGGCCCGATATGGCCTGACCGTTATAGTCGCTCGCGAACCGGGGCCCGCCCGGGCCGAAATGCACCCGACGAGCGCCGGAAGACAAAGACATAGATGAGCAAGCGAGATTATTACGACGTTCTTGGCGTCTCCCGCGGTGCCGACGACAAGGAGCTGAAGAGCACCTTTCGCAAGCTCGCGATGAAGTTTCATCCCGACCGCAATCCGGGGGATGACGACGCCGAACACCGTTTCAAGGAAATCAACGAGGCCTACGAGATCCTCAAGGATCCGGACCGCCGCGCCGCCTATGACCGCTACGGCCATGCCGCCTTCGAGGGCGGGGCCGGGCCGGGCGGCGCCGGCTTCGGCAACGATTTCGCCTCGGCGATGTCCGATATCTTCGACGAATTCTTCGGCATGGGCGGCCGTCGCGGCCGCTCCTCCAGCGCCCGCGGCGCGGACCTGCGCTACAATCTGGAAGTCACCCTGGAAGAGGCCTTCGCCGGCAAGACGGTGGAGATCCGCGTCCCGACCACGGTGAGCTGCGAGACCTGTTCGGGCTCCGGCGCCAAGCCCGGCACCAGCCCGACCACCTGCCAGACCTGCGGCGGCACCGGCCGCGTGCGCGCCACCCAGGGCTTCTTCACCCTGGAGCGCACCTGCGCCTCCTGCCAGGGTCGCGGCGAGGTCATTTCCGACCCCTGCAAAACCTGCGGCGGTGCCGGCCGGGTCAGCCAGGAGCGCGCCCTCACCGTCAACATCCCCGCCGGCATCGAGGACGGCACCCGCATCCGGCTCGCCGGCGAGGGCGAGGCGGGCGTGCGCGGCGGGCCGCCGGGCGACCTCTACATCTTCCTGTCCATCCAGCCGCACCCGTTCTTCCAGCGCGACGGCGCCGACATCTTCTGCCGGGTGCCGATCTCCATGGTCACCGCCGCGCTTGGCGGCCAGATCGAGGTGCCGGTGATCGACGGCTCCAAGAGCCGCGTCAAGGTTCCCGACGGCACCCAGACCGGCAAGCAGTTCCGGCTGAAGTCCAAGGGCATGCCGGTGATGCGCTCCAGCCAGCTCGGCGACATGTACATCCAGGTCGTCGTCGAGACGCCGCGCAATCTGAGCCGGCGCCAGCGTGAGTTGCTCGAGGAGTTCGACAAGGAATCCTCCGACGGCAACCACCCGGATTCCGAGGGCTTCTTCTCCAAGGTCAAGGACTTCTTCGACAATCTGGGGACATAGAACCGCCCAGATTTGCTTCGAAGAATTGCGTCGAAAGCGCGCAGGCGAGCCACCCTGCGGCGCGATCGCATCGCCGCCGGCGCGTATCGGCACCGCAAGCCGCCAAGAAACGTGAAAGGGTCCAGGATGGAACCAGCACCGCAAACATCGCGACGCCGCATCGCCGGCCGGGTTTCCTCCAAGATCCTCGACGAGATGCGTTTCTTCCGCTCCTGGGTCGAAAGCCCGTTGAAGACCGGCGCCGTCAGCCCGTCGGGCCCGGCACTCGCCGCGATGATGGCCCGCCACGCCGAGCCGGACCGGGAAGGCCCGATCGTCGAACTCGGACCGGGCACCGGCGTCGTCACCGCCGCCCTCGCCAAGCGCGGCATTCCGCTGCGCCGGCTGATCCTGGTGGAGTTCAATCCCGCCTTCTGCAAGCTCCTGAGGACGCGCTTTCCGGGCGCAACGGTGATCGAGGGCGATGCCTATGCGCTGGGCGACACGCTGAAGGGCGCCCTTGGCGACCGCGCGGAGCGGCCGCTCGCCAGCATCGTTTCCAGCCTGCCGCTGTTCTCCCGTCCGCCGGCCGCGCGCCGCGAAATGGTCGACATCGGCCTGTCCCTGCTCGCCCCCGGCGCGCCCTTCGTCCAGTTCTCCTACGCCCTGGTGCCGCCGGTGCCGCCGCAAAGCGGCCGTTTCGACGTCGACAAATCGAGCTGGATCGTCAACAATTTCCCGCCGGCAAGGGTCTGGATCTACCGCCGCAGCGAAGATCCCGCGGCCTGAGGGATCGCCCGCCCGGCGACCTTCACCTGACGAGGAAGCCGGCACCGTGGCGCATCCGAAAATCCTTCTCCTGTCCGGCTCGACCCGCAGCGGCTCCTACAATACCAGGCTGGTCGACCTCGCCACGAAGCGGCTGGCGGAACGCGACGCCGAGCCGACCCGCATCTCGCTCGCCGACTATCCGCTGCCGATCTATGACGCCGACCAGGAGGCGAGCCGCGGCGCACCGGAGGAAGCGGTGGGGCTGCACCGGCTGTTCCTTGCCCATCAGGGCATCTTCCTTGCCAGCCCGGAATACAATGCCGGCGTCTCGCCGCTCCTGAAGAACGCGATCGACTGGATCAGCAAGGTCAGCGACGACAAGCACCCGCCGCTCGCCGCCTACCGCAACCGGGTCTTTGCCGTCTCGGCCGCCTCGCCCGGCCCCTATGGCGGCATCCGCGGCCTGATCGCCCTGCGCCAGGTGCTGGAAATCGGCCTCGGCGCCTTGGTGATCCCCGAACAGGTCGCCGTCCCCCGCGCCGATGACGCCTTCACGGCCGAAGGCGAACTCGCCGACGAACGGGCCGCCGGCTTTTTCGACGCCATGACCAAACGGCTGGTCGACGAGGCGAGGCGCTATGTCGCGCCCTGAGAGGGAAAGGAATGCTGCCGGCGACGAAGTCGTCGCCGAAGGCGCCGGGCGCCGTCCACCAAAAGTTTGCATCGGCGCCCGCGCTGCCTAAATAAGGGCGGCGCGCACCGGGAATCAGTTCGCGCGCCGGGCCGGCGCTGACCGGCCTTCCACGTGATTTTTCCAAGTGAAAGCCTTCCCCATGCCGCTTTTGATCGTCGCCACCGTCAACGCGTTCGCCGCGCTCCTTGCCCATGCGGTCGCCGGCCGAAAGCGTCGCAACGCCGACGGCTGGACGTTCGCAACGGCGCTGTTTTTCCCAGCGCTCCTGTTGCTGCTGGTCTTGCCGCAAAAGCCGGCCGTGGCCGAGGAGGCGGAAGACCTTGCCCTGGAGGGCGGAGCATGACCCATTTCGATACCTCGCGCGGCGCCGGCGGCGATCCGACCGGCTGGCGCGGCACCACCATTCTGACCGTCCGCAAGGGCGGTCGCGTCGTCGTTGCCGGCGACGGCCAGGTCAGCCTCGGCCAGACCGTGATCAAGCACACGGCCAAGAAGGTTCGACCGCTCGCCAAGGGCTCGGTGATCTCCGGCTTTGCCGGCGCGACGGCCGATGCCTTCACCCTGTTCGAGCGGCTGGAAGCCAAGCTGGAACAGTATCCCGAGCAGTTGATGCGCGCCGCCGTGGAACTTGCCAAGGACTGGCGCACCGACCGCTACCTGCGCCGGCTTGAGGCGATGATGATCGTCGCCGACAAGTCCACCACCCTGGTGCTGACCGGCACTGGCGATGTGCTGGAGCCGGAGGACGGCGTCATGGGCATCGGCTCGGGCGGCAACTACGCGCTCGCCGCCGCCCGCGCCCTGATGGACACGGACCAGGATGCGGAGGCAATCGCCCGCAAGGCGATGGCGATCGCCGCCGACATCTGCGTCTACACCAATGACCGGCTGGTCGTGGAAAGCCTCGATGCCGAATAACGCGTCCTTCGCCCCATTCGTCCCTGCGGCGGCCACCAGCAGATAACGGAAAAGGTATGACCGATTTTTCCCCGCGCGAGATCGTTTCCGAACTCGACCGCTACATCGTCGGCCAGAAGGACGCCAAGCGCGCCGTGGCCATTGCGCTCCGCAACCGCTGGCGCCGCCAGCGCCTGGAAGGTCCGATGAAGGAGGAGGTTCTGCCCAAGAACATCCTGATGATCGGCCCGACCGGCGTCGGCAAGACCGAGATCTCCCGGCGCCTCGCCCGCCTTGCCGGTGCCCCGTTCATGAAGGTGGAGGCCACAAAATTCACCGAGGTCGGCTATGTCGGCCGCGATGTGGAAAGCATCGTGCGCGATCTCGTCGAGGTAGGCATCGGACTCGTCCGCGACGCCAAGCGCAAGGGCGTGCGCGCCAAGGCCCATCTGCAGGCCGAGGAGCGGGTCGTCGATGCCCTTGTCGGCCAGAACGCCAGCCAGTCGACGCGCGACGCGTTCCGCACCAAGCTGCGCAACGGCGAGTTCGACGAGAAGGAAATCGAGATCGAGATCGCCGCGCCCGCCCAGATGCCGTCCTTCGACATGCCCGGCATGCCGGGCGCCAGCATCGGCGTCATGAACCTCAACGACATCTTCGGCAAGGCCTTCGGCGGCCAGCGCAAGTCCGTGCGCACGACGGTGCGCGAAAGCTACGAACTCCTGATCAACGAGGAATCGGACAAGCTGCTCGACGACGACCAGGTCGTCCAGGAAGCGGTTCGCGCCGTGGAGAACGATGGCATCGTGTTCCTCGACGAAATCGACAAGATCAGCGCCCGCGAGGGCCGCTCCGGCGCCGATGTCAGCCGCGAGGGCGTGCAGCGCGACCTCCTGCCCCTGATCGAGGGCACCACCGTCTCCACCAAGCACGGGCCGGTGAAGACCGACCACATCCTGTTCATCGCTTCCGGCGCCTTCCACGTTTCCAGCCCGGCCGACCTGTTGCCGGAGCTGCAGGGCCGGCTGCCGATCCGCGTCGAGCTGAAGCCTCTCGGCAAGGACGACTTCCGCCGCATCCTGACGGAGACCGAGGCCTGCCTGATCAAGCAGTACATCGCCCTGATGCAGACCGAGGAGCTGGAGCTGGAATTCACCGACGAAGCCATCGACGAGATTGCCACGATCGCCGTCGACATCAACTCCACGGTGGAGAACATCGGCGCCAGGCGCCTGCAGACGGTGATGGAGCGGGTGCTCGACGAGATCTCGTTCACCGCGCCGGACAAGGCCGGCCAGACGGTGACCATCGACGCCGACTATGTGCGCGACAATGTTGGCGACCTGGCCAAGAACGCCGACCTGTCCCGCTTCATCCTGTGATCCGGCGGTATCCGCCGTATGCATCGCGGCCGGCCCGCAAAGCGTTTGCGGGGCCGGCCGGAAAACCCATATCTTGCGTGAGGGATTGTGGCGCGGAAGCCGCAAAAGGCCCGTTTGTGTCGTTTTCCTGCAAATGGCGCTGGTCCGCCGGCGCGGCAGCGATTATGTCAACGGCCATCTGTTCGATTCGCATGCCGGGGCCGCTGCCGGGGTGGAAGGGCAACGACAGTCGACTATGCAAGCCAGATCAGCACGCTGCCGTAATGCTTTTACAGCGCCTGCCGGTGCCCGCCGGCCGGCCGCGCCGGGCGTTTTCCTTGCCGTCGTCCTCGCGCTCCTCGTCGGTATCCTGACGGCGCCGGCGCCGCTTGCCGCCGCCGGCATCTCCAAGGTGATTCCGGTTCCGGAAGGCAACCGGCTGACGGAGCAGCCCGATGTGCCGGTCGCCGCCCGCAACCGCACCCGCGAGACCAGGGACACCTTCGAGGGCAAGTATCGGTCGGTCTATGAGGCGCTGAAGGACGACCGGGACCTCATCGAAAAGATCGAGGAGGTGGCGGCGATCTACAAGATCGATCCGCTGCACATGATCGGCGCCATCGTCGGCGAGCACACCTACAACGTCAACGCCATCGACCAGCTCCAGACCTACTATCTGAAGGCGCTGGAATATGCCGGCACGCGCATCGTCTTCGCCAATGACGGCGAGACCGTCATGGAATTCGTCGAGCGCCCGCAATTCGATCACTGTAAGACGCTGAAGACGAGCAATCGCCTGTGGAGCTGCCGCGAGGCGGTCTGGGAGAACCGGTTTCGCGGCCGCGTCGTCGACGGCACCCGCTACGACAATGTGCGCTTCGGGCGGGCCTTCTTCCAGCCGCTGTTCGCCGGCCAGACCTTCGGCCTCGGCCAGCTCAACCCGCTGACCGCCCTGAAGATGAACGACACCGTGGTGAAGATCGGCGGCCTTGACCGCCTCGATCCGGCCAACGCCCCGGAGGTCTATCGCGCGATCATGGATCCGGACACCTCGCTCCACTATGTGGCCGCGGTGATCAAGGTCTCCATCGATTCCTACCGCGACATCGCCCGCTTCGACATTTCCGGCAATCCGGGCCTGACCGCCACGCTCTACAATGTCGGCAACGCCCCGGAGCGGGCCGAGAAACTGCGCCGGATCAACGCCCGCCGCGCCAAGAACGGCCGGCGGCCGGTATTCCCGGTGGAGAACTACTACGGCTGGTTGGTCAACGAAAAACTCGACGAACTGCGCAAGCTCCTGTAAATCGGTCTGCCGCGGCGGCTCGGGGGACCCAAAGCGCTTTGGCGCCTCCGCCTTGCCGTGCCCGTCAATGAATGGCAGCATGAGCGCATGATCGAGAGACGCATCCAGGACGAAGGCCACAAGCGCAAATTCATGGTCGTGCTCGACGACACGCCGGAATGCGACCGCGCGGTGGTGTTCGCGGCCAAGCGCGCCGAGCACACCGGCGGGTCGATGATCATGCTCTATGTCATCGTCCCCGGCGACTTCCAGCACTGGCTGGGCGTCGAGAAGGTGATGCGCGCCGAGGCCCAGGACGAGGCCGAGGAGGTCATGTCCCGTTATGTCGACCGGGTCCGGGCAACGGCCAGCGTCGAGCCGGAACAGGTGATCCGCGAGGGCGTCAAGTCGGAAGAGATCCTGAAGTTGATCGAGGAGGACGAGGACATCGCCATCCTCGTTCTGGCCGCCGGCACCGACAAGGAAGGCCCGGGTCCGCTGGTCACTTCGTTCGTCACCCGCGGCGGCGGCTCGTTCCCGATCCCGCTGACGATCGTCCCCGCCACGCTCACCGACGAGGAAATTGCCGCTCTCGCCTGATTGCCTGCAGGCCTCGGCTCGAGGACAAAACACCCGCAGTGCACGCACTGTGCACCGCCTTGCCACCTTGATGTCCGGCGGGAAATCTCTAATTCCATATCTCAGGTATGTAATGTTTGCGGGCCGGACGGCCGCAGGGAAAGACCGATCATGTTCATTCAGACCGAAGCCACACCCAATCCGGCGACCCTCAAGTTCCTTCCGGGCAAGCCGGTTCTTGCCGAAGGCACCCGCGATTTCCGCAAGGATGCCGACGCCTCGGCCTCGCCCCTGGCGAGCCGCCTGTTCGGCATTCCCGGCGTCACCGGCGTTTTCTTCGGCACCGACTTCATCTCCGTCACCAAGCAGGACGGCGACTGGCAGCACCTGAAGCCGGCCGTGCTCGGTGCCATCATGGAGCACTATGTCACCGGCGAGCCGGTGATGGCCGACGATACCGGGGCCGGCGGCACCGGCGAGGAGTTCTACGGCGACCGCGATGCCGACACCGTCGGCATGATCAAGGAACTGCTGGAGACGCGCGTGCGCCCGGCCGTTGCCCAGGACGGCGGCGACATCACCTTCAAGGGCTTCGAAGAGGGCATCGTCTACCTGTCGATGCGCGGCGCCTGCGCCGGCTGCCCGTCCTCCACGGCGACGCTGAAGCACGGCATCGAGAACCTCCTGAAGCACTTCGTGCCGGAAGTCGTCGAAGTCCGCCAGATCTGACCGCTTCGCCCGGTCCGATGGACCGGG
>NZ_NPEV01000004.1:0-18733 GCF_003258835.1 Rhodobium orientis
GTTCTTCCCACTCACGCCAAACTCGCTTCGCTCGCTGGCTCCGTGGGGGCCTCGCATCGGCTCGGACGGCTGTTCGCCTTGCGAGCCCCGTGGGGCTCGGGTTTTGTCGCGCGGCAGGCCCGCTTCGCTCGCGCCCGCCGACTGTCCTCGTCAGGATCCGGCCGGGGAAGCGGCTGCCGGCCATCCCCCCCCGCACGGCGCGCGTCAGGCGCACCCGGGCCATTTCCGTTTCCCGCTGGACAGGTTTTCGCAAAGCGCCCGATTGACTGAAATGAAATTTGTTATAACGTGTAACATATCTCAGCAATGCGACGGACGGTCTTAAGCATTGCGGGAGCCAGGGGAGCCGGCATGCGCCGGTCAAAAAAGGAGCTGAAAATGATGAAATCACTGATGAGGGCGACTGCGGCCGGCATTCTTCTGAGTGCTGCCGCCATGGTCCCCGCCCATGCGGAATTCGGCGAGACCCTCGCCGCCGTCAAGGAGCGCGGCGCGCTCGCCTGCACCGGCCACAACGGTTCCTATCTCGGCCTTGCCGAGGTCGACGACAAGGGTAACTGGAAGGGCTTCGACATCGATCTGTGCCGGGCCGTCGCCACGGCGATCTTCGGCGACTACGAGGATCATCTGAAAATCCTGCCGACGAGCTGGGCCCAGCGCTGGCCGGCGATCCAGTCCGGCGAACTGGACGTCATCATCAAGGCGACCGGCTGGACCATGGGCCGCGACACCGAACTCGGCCTGCAGTTCTCCAACATCTACATGATGGCGCCGATCAAGATGCTGGTTCGCAAGGAACTGGGCGCCAAGTCGGTCAAGGACCTGGACGGCGGTTCCGTCTGCGTGCCGGCCGGCACCTCCACCGAGCGCTCCGTCGCCGAATACCTGAAGGCGAACGACGTGACGATGGAGTTCGTCACCACCGAGAAGACCGAAGAGAGCGAGGCCGCCTACCTCTCCGGCCGTTGCGACGTGTTCGCCCAGTGGGACGTGCAGCTCGCCGTGCTGCGCCTCAAGGCCGATGATCCGAGCGCCCATGTCATCCTGCCCGACACCGTCTCCGCCGAGCCGGTGGCCATGGCCGTGCGTCAGGGCGACGACGGCTGGCTCGACATCATGAACTTCACCCTGACGGCGCTGCTGGCGGCCGAGGAAAACGGCATCACCAGTGAGAATGTCGACGAGATGAAGGCCAATCCGCCGACCCCGGTGGTTGGTAAGCTGCTCGGCGCGACGCCCGGCATCGGCACCCGCATGGGCCTTTCCGACGACTGGGCCTACAACGTCATCAAGAAGCTCGGCAACTACGACGAGATGTTCGAGCGCAATCTCGGCCAGGGCTCGCCCTACAAGCTGGAACGCGGCATCAACTCGCTGTGGAGCGACGGCGGCGTTCTGTTCCCGATCCTGGTAGACTGATCAAGGAGGCAGGGCCGGCGATCGCGCCGGCCCTCGCTTTGCAGAGATGACGGCTGCGCACAGAATGAAACGGGACTCGCTCGTCACCCTCCTTGCCTCAAGGCACTTCCAGGCAGTCGTTGCGGCGATCGTCTTCGTCGTGCTCGCGGTGCTGGTCTATGCCGGCCAGCAGGAGCTGATGGCGAAGGGGATCGTCTCCGGCTTCGATTTCCTGTGGCGCAGCACCGGCTGGGATATCGGCTTCTCCCTCATTCCCTATTCGATCAGCGACCCTTACTGGAAGGTGCTGCTGATCGGCCTGATGAACACCCTGTTCCTTGGCTTCGCGGGCCTGGCACTGGCGACCCTCGTCGGCGTCCTCGTCGGCGTTGCGCGGACCTCCCACAACCCGGTCCTCAACGCCATCGGCACGATCTATGTGGAAACGTTCCGCAACGTGCCGCTGATCCTGCAGGCGTTCTTCTGGTACGCCGTCTATACCCACCTGCCGCCGCCGCGAAAGGCCGTCGCCTTTGGCGATATGGTGTTCCTCAGCGCGCGCGGCATCTATCTTCCGGGCTTCAACATTTCCAACGGTGCGATCGCGATCTGTGCCCTCTTTCTGGTCGTGGGCATCGTTGCCGCGCTCTGGCTGATCGCCTCCCGGCGGCTGTCGGGGTGGGCCGAGGCGCGGCGCCTGCCGCTTGCGGGCCTGGCGCTCGTTGTTGCCGGCGTTGCCATCTTCCTCGTCGGCGAGGCCGGGCGGATCGCCGGCCAGCCGGTCGTCAGCATGCCGGAGCTGCGCGGATTGAACATCCGCGGCGGCCTGCGGCTGACGTCGGAATTCGCCGCGCTGCTGACCGCCATGTCGCTCTATGGCGGCGCCTATCTCGGCGAGATCATCCGCGCCGGCTTCCTGTCGATCCCCAAGGGGCAGATCGAGGCGGCAAAGGCGCTCGGCTTCCGGCCCTGGCACATCTTCACGCTGGTGCGGCTGCCGCTCGCCATCCGCGCCATCCTGCCGACGCTCACCAACCAGTATGTCTGGCTGATCAAGGCGACAACGCTCGGCATCGCCGTCGGCTTTTCCGACTTCTTCCTGGTCATTTCGACCTCGATCAACCAGAGCGGCCAGACCGTGGAACTCCTGCTGATCCTGATGGGCGGGTTCCTGCTGATCAACTACACGATCAGCACGGTCATGAACGCCATCAACCGGTCGATCGCGATCAGGGGGCAGGGGACGCGCAAGTGACGAAGATGGCGCGCGAGAGGACCTTTCGACATGGCTGACACCATGCTGCATACGTCCGATGTTTCGATGGGACCGCCCCGGCAGGGCGCGCTGGAGAAGTTCCGCGCCGACTATTTCGGCCGTCCGTCCGACGTCATCCTCACCCTCGGCGGCACCGCGCTCCTCGTCTATATCGGCTGGCATCTGTTCCAATGGGCGATCCTCGATGCGGCGTTCTCGGCCGATGTCGGAGCGAAGGCGTGCGAGGCCAAGGCCGGCGCCTGCTGGTCGGTGATCGCGGCGCGCTGGCGGCTGATGTTCTTCGGCCTCTACCCTTACGAGGAGCACTGGCGCTCCGGGCTCGCCTGCGCCATCGCCATCGGCGTCGGGATTCTGTCCTGCGTGCCCTATTTCTGGACCGCCAGGCGGCTCACTGTGACCTGGGTGCTGGGCTTTGCCGCCTTCGTCGTTTTGATGCGCGGCGGCGTCTTCGGCCTTTCGGAAGTGACGGAAGAGCAGTGGGGCGGGCTGTCGCTGACGATCTTCATCTTTGCCGCCGTCGCGCTCATCGGCATGCCGTTGTCGATCCTGCTCGCCCTGATGCGGCGATCGTCGACGCCCTTCGTCTCCGTGCCCGTCGGGCTCCTCATCGACACGGTGCGCTCGCTGCCGCTGATCACCATCCTCTTCACCGTCGCCGTTGTCGTGCCGATCCTGGTGCCGAGCTGGCTGCAGGGCGAAAAGCTCTACCGGGTGATCGCCGGCATGGCGCTGTTCTTTGCCGCCTACCAGGCCGAGATCATCCGCAGCGGCATCCAATCGCTCTCAAGCGGCCAGGACGAGGCGGGCCGGACGCTCGGGCTGACCTACTGGCAGCGGATGATCTACATCGTCCTTCCCCAGGCGTTCCGCCGCGCCCTGCCGCCGACGATCAACCAGATGGTCATCACCTTCAAGGAGACCTCGCTGATCATCATCGTCGGTCTGTTCGAGTTCCTTGCCTCCGGCAACGCCGCCTACGGGTCGGGCGAATGGGCGTTCGCCTATGTGGAGGTCTACGTCTTCATCGCCTTCGTCTATTTCGTCTTCGTGTTCAGCCTGTCGCGCTACGGCGCCTATCTGGAACGCCGCATGCGCATCGCGCAGCACTGAGTGGGACTTTACGATGCTCGCAACCGGCCCTCACGCCATCAGGGTGGATCGCCTCAACAAGTACTACAACGCCCACCACGCCCTGAAGGACGTCAGCCTGACGGTGGAGAACGGCGAGCGGATCGTCATCTGCGGGCCGTCGGGGTCCGGCAAGTCGACGCTGATCCGCTGCATCAGCCGGCTGGAGGACCACCAGTCGGGCGACATCACCGTGCTCGGCCACCGGATCGGCCATGACGAAGTCAGTGAGGCCCGCATCCACCGCGAGGTCGGCATGGTGTTCCAGCACTTCAACCTGTTCCCGCACATGACGATCCTGGAGAACTGCACGCTGGCGCCGATCCGGGTGCGCAGGATGTCGCGTGCGGATGCCGAGGCGCGGGCCATGACCTTCCTGGAGCGGGTGCATATTCCCGAACAGGCGCACAAATATCCGGGCGAACTTTCCGGCGGTCAGCAGCAGCGGGTGGCGATCGCCCGCTCGCTCTGCATGATGCCGCAGATCATGCTGTTCGACGAGCCGACTTCGGCGCTCGACCCGGAGATGATCGCCGAGGTGCTCGACGTGATGATCGAACTGGCCTCGGACGGGCTGACGATGATCTGCGTCACCCACGAGATGGGCTTTGCCCGCAAGGCGGCCGACCGGGTGATCTTCATGGACCAGGGCGAGATCGTCGAGGAGGCGCCGCCGGAGGTCTTCTTCTCGGCTCCCCGACACCAAAGAACGAAGGATTTTCTCGGGCAGATCTTGTCGCACTGAAGCGTTGCTGTGGACAGTCCTAATGGTAGGGCATCCGTTATATGATATACGACGCAAACGATTTCCCGAGAACGACTTTCCGCGAGGCAAAAACCGGCATGTCATCTACTCTTGAAAGCTTCAGGCCGGTCGAGCGCAAGGAAACGCTCGGGACGCTGGTTCGCGAACAGCTCCGCTCTGCCATTATGGCCGGCCAGTTCATGCCGGGCGAGAAGCTGACCATCCGCGCCGTCGCCAAGGCGCTCGACGTCAGCTTGACGCCGGCCCGCGAGGCGCTGTTCAACCTGGTTGCCGAAGGCGCGCTGGAAACCCAGCCGAACGGCACCGTGTGCGTGCCGGAAATGGACGAGAACCGGCTCATCGAGATCACCAAGATCCGCATCAACCTGGAAGGGCTTGCGGCCCGCGAGGCGGCACCGCGGCTGTCGCCGGAGCTGGTCACCAAGCTTGAGGACACCAACGAAAAGCTGATCGAGGCCGACGAGGCGCGCGACTACACGGCGCTGAGGACCCTCAACTGGCAGTTCCACTTCGCCATTTACGAGGCGGCCGAGATGCCGCTTCTCTCCCGGATGATCGAATCCTGCTGGCTGATGATCGGCTCCTACCTCAACGTTCTCTACCCCGACTACGGCCAGGTGAATGTGGGCATCGACATCCACCGCGAGATCATCAAGGCGGTGAAGGCGCGGGATGCGGAAAAGCTGGAGGCGACCATCGCCCTCGACATCCGCACCGCCGGCGACTGGCTGGCCGAGATGATCCGCAAGCGCGCCGTCAACGGCGCCGACTAAGTCCTGCGGCCCGGCCGGGCCTGCCATCTTTCACCCATCTTGAAGACTGTCTCAGGCCGCCGGGTCGCCTCCCGGCAGCCAGATTGCCCTTGCGGGTTTTTAAAGTTATGTGTTACATGTTATAACAAAATTAGCGCGGAAAAGGCCGGATGAAAAACTCGCCATCGATCGACGAACAAATTGAAATATTTCGAAAAATGCATGTGGTGCGACAGCTTGAGGAAAAGCTCGGCGCCCTGCACAAGGAAGGCAAGACGCGCGGTCCGATCCATCGCTGCGACGGCCAGGAGGCGATCGGCGTTGCCGCCACCGCGATGCTCGACGACACCGACTATGTGATGAGCACGCACCGGGGCCACGCCCACTACATCGGCAAGGGGCTCGACGTCTATCCGGTGGTGGCCGAGATTTTTGGGCGGACGACCGGGAGCTGCGCGGGCCGGGCCGGCCACATGCTGGTCGCCGATGCCTCCAAGGGCATGATCGGCGGCAACGCCATCGTCGGTGCCAGCATTCCGGCGGCCACGGGCGCGGCGCTCTCCAACCAGGTGCTCGGCCGCGATGCGGTCTCCATGTGCATCTTCGGCGACGGCGCCGCGCAGACCGGCATCTGCCACGAGGCGATGAACATGGCCGCGCTCTGGAAGCTGCCGATCGTCTTCGTGCTGGAGCACAACCAGTTCGGCCTCACGGTCGACACCGACATGCAGTCGCCGATCGACGATCTCAGCATCCGGGCTGCCGGCTACGGCATGCCGTCGGAAATCGTCGACGGCAACGATCCGGTCGCCGTCTACCGGGCGGTCGGGGCCATGGTGGAACGGGCGCGGCGCGGCGAGGGGCCGGGCATGGTCGAGGCCAAGACCTATCGCCTGGAAGGCTTTTCCACCTCCGACATGGGCGGCTACCAGAAGGACGAGGATATTGCGGCCTGGAAGGCGCGCGACCCGTTGAAGGTCGCCTTCGATCAGCTCAAGGCCGAAATCGGCGAGGACAAGCTGAAGACCATCGAGGCGGAGGCCGTCGCCGAGGTCGAGGCAGCCTTTGACAAGGCGCTCTCCGATCCGTTCCCCGAATTCGAACTCTTCAATGCCAGCGCGGCATACAGCGAGGTTGTGTAATGGCGTTGATGCGGTATGCCGAGGCGCTGAATGCGGCGCTGCGCGAGGAAATGACGCGCGATCCGTCGGTCTTCCTGTTCGGTGAGGACATTGGCCGCTATGGCGGCGTCTTCAAGGTGACGCGCGGCCTGCAGGAGGAGTTCGGCTTCAACCGGGTGCGCGATACGCCGATCTCCGAACAGGCGATGACGGCGATGGCGGTGACCGCGGCGATGACCGGCACGCGGCCCGTGCTTGAGATCATGTATGCGGACTTCATGCCGCTGACGCTCGACGCGCTCGTCAACCAGGCCTCGATCTACGAATATATCTGGAACGGCCAGGTGAAGATGCCCTTCGTCCTGCGCACGCAAGGCGGCGGCGGCGCCGGGGCGGCGGCCCAGCACTCCAAGTCGCTCGATTCCATGGTCGCGCATATCCCCGGTATCAAGGTGGTCGCGCCGTCGACCCCGGCCGACGCCAAGGGACTCCTGAAATCGGCGATCCGCGACGACCAGCCTGTGGTCTTCCTGGAGCACAAGCTGCTCTACAACATGCGCGGCGAGGTGCCGGAGGGCGACGACGTTCTGGTGCCGCTCGGCGCAGCATCGGTCACGCGCGAGGGTACGGACGTCTCCATCTTTGCGACCTCGCGTATGGTGCATGAGAGCCTGAAGGCCGCCGATGCCCTCGCCGAGAGAGGCATTTCGGCGGAGGTTGTCGACTTGCGCTCTTTGAAGCCGCTCGACCTCAACGCCATCAAGAAATCCATCGCCAAGACCAACAACGCCGTTGTCGTCAACGAGGGCTGGAATTTCTGCGGCTACGCGGCGGAGATCTCGGCGACGATCATGGATTTCTGTTTCGACGATCTCGATGCACCGGTGGCGCGGGTGACGATGCCCGACATGCCGATCCCCTACAGCGAGCCGCTGGAAATGGCGGTGCTTCCCAACGCGGAAAAGATCGTCGCCGCGTCGCTGCAAACGCTCGCCTGAGGAGGGGACAATGACCCATCCGATCACGCTGGAAAGCGCCGGCGGCGAATATATGGAAAGCGTCGTCGTCGTCGAATGGACGAAGAAGCCGGGCGAGGCGGTCGCTGAGGGCGAGGTCGTCGTCGTCGTGGAAACCGCCAAGGCGGCCTCCGAAATCCCGGCGCCGCATTCCGGCTATCTGCAGGAAATCCTGTTCCAGCCGGGGGAGGAGGCCGATATCGGCTCCGTCCTCGGCCGCATCGGCGACGAGCCGTCAGCGAGTGCGTCGGCGCCTGCCGAGAGCGCCGCACCGGCGCCGAAGGCTGCTGACGACACGCCGGCGCCGGCGGCTCCGTCTGCCGCCAAGGGCGGCGCGCGGGTGGTCGCCACGCCGCTCGCCCGGCGGGTTGCCAGGGAGCGCGGGATCGATCTCCACGACCTCCGCGGCACCGGGCCGCGCGGGCGCATCAAGCTGCGGGATGTCGAGGCTGCCAAGGCTGCGCCGAAGCCGGCTGCGGCTGCGCCTCAGGAAAGCGCAGGACCGATCCGCGATGCCGTTCCGGTTGTCTTCCTGCACGGTTTTGGGGCCGACAAGACGGCGTGGAGCCGGGTCGTGCCGCTCATCGACCGTGCCGTCACGCCGATCCTCATCGATCTGCCGGGGCATGGCGCGTCCGATGTCGGTGCGATCGCCCGGTTCGACGACGTGGTCGAGGCCGTCGCAGCCGAGCTTGACGACAAAGGCATTACAGCAGCCCATCTCGTCGGCCATTCGCTCGGCGGCGGCGTCGCGCTGGCGCTGTGCGGATTGGGGCGGATCGCGGTCCATTCCCTCTGCCTGATCGCGCCGGCCGGCCTCGGCCCGGAGATCAATGGCGGCTTCCTCGACGGCATGGCCAATGCCCGGAGCGCGGAGACGCTGGAGCCCTGGCTCGACGCCATGACGGGAGACGACTTCGCCCTGCAGAGCGGCTATGCGCGCACGGTATTGCGCCAGTGGCAGGCAAGGGATACGCAAAAGACCCTAGCCGAGATGGCCGAAGGTCTTTTCCCGGGGAATACGCAATCGATGCGGCTTGTGTCCGTCCTTGCCGACCTGGCGATCCCGGCAAAGGTGCTTTGGGGGCTCGACGACCGGATCATCCCGTCCGCCCACGCCTTTTCGGCATCGGCCGGTGTCGGCCTCCATCTCATGAAGGGAGCGGGGCACGTGCCGCACATGGAACAGCCGGCGCTGACGGCGCGGCTCATCAACGAGCTGGCGCGGGCCGGATAGGAGGCTCTTTGGCTGAGAAGGTTCTGCTTGTCGGTTGCGGCAATATGGGGTTCGCGATGCTGCAAGGCTGGCTCGCGCTCCAGCCGTCGCCGCAAATCACCGTCGTCGAGCCGGCCGCCGCCTTGCGCGCGCGGATCTCCGACCTGGCGGTGTCCGCGCTCGCCTCGGCGGAGGACCTTGCCGCCGACTACTGTCCGGACATCGTCGTCCTTGCCGTCAAGCCGCAGATGTTTGCCGATGTGCTTCCGGCCTATGCCCGGTTCGCCGGGCCGTCGAGGCTGTTCGTGTCCATCGCAGCGGGGGTTACCACGGCGACCATTGCCGGCCTCACCGCAGCCGATGCGGCCATCGTGCGCTGCATGCCGAACACGCCGGCCGCGATCGGCCATGGCGTCATGGCGCTCTTTGCCAACGATCATGTGACGGCCGGCCAGTCCGAGGCGGCCGCGACCCTCCTTGCCGCCTGCGGCACGGTCGTTCGCATCGACAACGAGGCTCTGATGGACGCCGTCACGGCGGTCTCCGGGTCGGGACCCGCCTATGTCTTCCATTTCATCGAGGCGCTTTCTGAGGCCGCGCGCCAGGTCGGCCTGCCGGAAGACCTGGCGGACCTGATGGCGATCAAGACCGTTGAGGGTGCTGCCCGGCTTGCCGGGAGTGGCGACGACGACCCGGCAACGTTGCGGCAGAAGGTGACCAGCCCCGGCGGCACCACGGCCGCAGCGCTCGGCGTGCTGATGCGCGACGACGCGCTCTCAAAGCTCGTCGGCGATGCCGTCGAAGCTGCCCGCGACCGCTCCATAGAGCTCGGAAAATCCGAGTGAACAGTCCCGGTGCGGCTGGCGGGCCGGACACTTCTCACAGCATAAAAACAATCTCTCCCCCGGCCGGCACCAATATCGTCGCCGGGGTGCTTCTCCTCGTCCTGGCGACCATCATTTTTGCCTGCCAGGACGCCATCACCAAGCACCTGGTGGCGTCGTATCCGGTGACCTTCATCCTGGTCATCCGCTACTGGTTCTTCGGCGCCTTCGGCCTTGGCCTCGCCGCACGCCAGCCCGGCCTGCACATCGCCTTCAAGAGCCGCCGCCCGCTGTTGCAGGTGGCGCGCGGGGTGCTGCTGGTGCTCGAAATCGGCCTGATGGCGCTGGCCTACCGCACGCTCGGCCTTGCCGAGACCATGACGCTGTTCATGTGCTACCCGCTGATGGCGACGGCGCTTGCCGCCGTGCTCCTTCGCGAGCCGGTCGGCTGGCGGCGCTGGGTGTCGGTCGCTATCGGCTTTGTCGGTATCGTCATCATCCTGAGGCCGGGCGCGGGCGTCATCGATATCGGCGCGGTCTATACGCTGATCGCGGCGCTGATCTATGCGGTCTACCAGATCCTCACCCGGCTCTGCGGCAATGACGACACGCCCTCGACCTCGTTCCTCTATGTCAGCATGGTCGGGGCGGTGATGATGACGGTGGTCGCGCCGTTCGCCTGGACCTCCATCACGTTTACGGACGGCGCCTGGCTGGGGCTGCTCTGCGCCATGTCCATGACCGGACATTATTCGCTGATCCGCGCCCTCAGCATCGCGCCGGCAGGCCTCCTGCAGCCTTTCAATTACCTGCAGCTCGTCTGGGCCGTCATCGTCGGCTGGATCGTCTTTCGCGACATGCCCGATGCCTGGGCCTTTGCCGGCGGCGCGCTGATCGTCGGCAGCGGCCTGTTCGTTGCCTATCGCGAGCGGGTGCGGGCACGCGCCGCGGCACGGGCCTGACCCCGCAAATCGCCGATGGTCGCCGCCACGAGGCTCTTGTAATTTGATATAACATATTTCATAGTTCGGAAAATACGAACGCAAGGCAGGTGGACATGCAGCAAAAACGGAAATCGGTACTCATCACCGGCGCGGGCAGCGGCATCGGCCGCGCGGCGGCCCTGCGCTTCAACGCCGAGGGCTATGGCGTCTGCCTGTTCGACATCAAAGAGGCTGCCATCAAGGAGGTCGCGGCCGAGCTGAACCCCGGCGTCGGCTCGTTGTGCCTGACCGGCTCGGTCACCGAGCTTTCCGACATGACCGATGCGGTCGCGGCCACCAGGGACATGTTCGGCACGCTCGACTGCATCGTCACGTCGGCCGGCGTCGTCAAGGTGGAGCCGGCGGTCGATGCCGATCCGGACTTCTTCCGCAAGACGATGGAAATCAACGTCATGGGCACCTGGTTCACCGCCCAGGCGGCGGGCCGTGTGATGATCGAGCAGGGCTTTGGGGCCATCGTCATGATCGGCTCGGTCTATGGGTCCGGCGGCGCGCCGCAGCGCACGGCCTATTGCGCCTCCAAGGGCGCGGTCCACAACCTGGTGCGCAGCCTTGCCGTGGAATGGGGCCCGTCCGGCGTTCGCGTCAACGCCGTCGCGCCGACCGGCGTGCGCACGCCGATGGTGCAGGACCTCATCGACCGCGGCATCTACGACCTTGCCGGCGTCGAGGGACGGGCGCCGCTCCGCCGCCTCGCCGAGCCGGAAGAGGTGGCCGCCGCCTGCTATTTCCTCGCCAGCGACGAGGCCCGCATGACCACCGGCACCATCCTTCCCGTCGACGGCGGCTGGATCGCCAATGGCTACACGCTGGGCAAGCGCGACTGATGGGTGGCGAACCGGATATCCTGGTCTTCAAGGTCGAGGGCATCGAGCGGGAGATCCTGCTCGACGGCTCTAAATGCCCGGCAACGCTCGCCAAGGTGAAGGCGGCGCTGCCCGCGGCCGTGGACATCCACTGCGCCAAGATCGCCGGCAGCCACATCATGTGGCCGGTGCCGTTCGTCGAAGCGGTGGAGAACGCCTCCGACGTGCTCGACATGCCGGCCGGCTCGTTCTTTTTCTGGCCGGAGCGCCAGTATCTGGAAATCACCTACGACGCGCTGCAGGCGGAAACGGCCGCGGTCAACTATCTCGGCCGGCTGCGCGGCGACGTCGCCTGGCTGCGCGACTATGCCGACCGCCAGCGCCAGGGGCAGGGGACGGCGGTCTTTACGGCCGAAGTCTATCTCAAGGACGCGCCGGCCGATGCGGCACCCGGGCCGGACGAAGCCGACGACGGCGGCGCCCTTGCCGGCGTCCGCGCCGCGCGCCGGGCCGTCTGGGCGGCCCAGCCGTCGGACGTTGCCGGATTGCTGGGCCGCCGCGGCCTCAACATCCCCTTCGGTCCGCTCTCCATGGCCGAAGGCGAATTGCGCAAGCTGCACGAGCTGCTGTGGCGGCTGTGGAATGCGGGCGGTGAAATCATCGATACCGAAAAGATGGCGATCGCGCGCTTTGCAACGCATGCGGCCATCACCCGCGTCGGCGGCTTCTGCCACATGGGCGAGACCGCCGCGGTGCTGGAAAAGCTCATCGTCGCGCTCGGCGACGGCACCGCTTCGCTCGACGACGTCCTCGTCGAAGGCATTCTCTACAGCGGCCGGATGGCCGCCTGGCTCGATCTCTACATCCAATGGTGGCCGATCAACGAATTGACGTTGAAAACGCTTGAAGCCACCGACAACGCACCTCGAAAGGCATGACAATGACCGCAAAACGCCAGAACATCTCGTCCGGATCGAAATTCGAGGAAGCCTTCGGCTATTCGCGCGCGGTCAAGGTCGGCGAGACGGTCTATATCTCCGGCACCATCGGCATGAATTTCGCCACCGGCGAGGTCTCCGCCGATCCGGTCGAGCAGCTCCGCCAGGTCATCAGGAACATCGAGCCGGCGCTGAAAGAAGCCGGCAGCAGCCTCAAGGACGTGGTCCAGATCACGACCTATGTGACGGCGCCGGAGGTGTTCCAGGCGATCGGTCCGGAACTTGGCAAGATTTTTGGGGACATCCGCCCGACCAACGCTGCGCTCGTCGTCGCATTCCCGGTGCCGGACGTAACGGTCGAGATCTCTGCGACCGCCGTCATCGGCTGCGGAAGCTAAAACCCATGGCCGACGCAGAAACGATCACCCACGGCAACCTCGTCTACCGGATCATCCCGCTGGACACGACGCTTGCCGTTGCCGAGGAGCTTCGGACGTCGGGCAAGAAGTGGCATTCCCATGTCCTCTCGCCCGGCTGCCTGCACAATCCGAAGCCCGAGCAGTACGGCCTCGTCATCGAGGACGACAGCGAGGACATCACCTATCTCGCCCACTCTGTCGGCTTTCCGGAGGAGGACAAGGTGCTGGTGAAGATCCTGCACGGCGACGATATCCTCGATGCCTCCAAATCGGGCGGCGACAGCGCGGCCGTCGCGGCCTCGACCCTTTTGCCGAAGGTGCGCGAGATCGATGCGTCCGGCGCGGCGTGGCACCACCACATGCATTTCCCGACCTGCAGCTTCAATCCGCATCGCGGCAAATGGGCGATCTCGGTGGAGGACGGCAAGGGCGGCGTCTTTTCGGAGACCTATGACGAGGAGCCCGTCGACGTCCTGCGTGAGATCGAGGTGATCTATTTCCGGCACCTCGACGCCAAAACCAAAGACGGATAAACGGCATAACAAGAGCGGCGTCTGAGAACGCTGCCTTTTAAAAAACGCAGATAAAAATGTCCTCCAGCATGCGCTGGTCCGACCGGCGGTCGGGCCGGCACTTTTTCAGGAAGGGTTCGGGTCATGGGAACTGCCCTCGACCGCATCGATGTGAAAATGCAAGGGGTCCTGTGGGCCGGGACCGCCAAGGAAAAGCCGTTTTCCAGCACGCCGCTTGAAGCCGACAAGGACGTCGACCTCGTCGTCGTCGGGGCCGGGTTCGCGGGCCTGTCGATCGCGCTCCATGCGGCCAAGGCCGGGCTCTCCGTCGTCGTTCTGGAGGCCGGCATCGTCGGCGTCGGCGCCTCCGGGCGCACCGGCGGCTATGCGGTTCCGCATTTCCCCGGCGCGAAAAAGCCGAGCGACGTGGAAAAGCTCCTCGGCAAGAAAAAAGCCGACAAGCTGATTTCGCTGGTTGCCGGCGGGCCGACCTGGATGTTCGATCAGATCGACCAGTACCAGATCGCCTGCGACCCGCTCAAAAAGGGCTGGGCGCAGCCGGCGCATTCGGACAAGGCGCTCGCCAAGATCAAGGCCGTCTACGGGGAATGGAAGGCGCTCGGACTGGACGTGGAGTGGATCGACGGCCCGGACGTCAAATCGACCCTCGGCGCCTCCGGCTATCTCGGCGCCTGGCGCAATCCCACCGGCGGCGCGGTGCAGCCCTTCGCGCTCTGCCTCGGCCTTGCCCGCGCGGCAACCCAGGAAGGCGCGGTCATCCACGAGATGAGCCCGGTCTCCCGTGTCCGGCATCAGGACGGCAAGGCGACGGTCCAGTGCAACGGCCACGTTGTGACGGCGAAAAAAATCGTCATCGCCACCAACGGCTACACCGACCCGCTGACGCCGAACCTGGAAAAGTCCGGCATTGCCGTCAGGCTCTTCCATTGCGCCACGGAACCGTTGTCCCAGGAGGTGCTCGACACCATCCTGCCGCAGCGCACCTGCTTTACGGACCTGCGCAAATCCGGCGGCTTCTGCCGCTGCGATCCGGACGGGCGGATCATCTCCGGCGGCGCGGTGTTCTCCGTGCCGGGCGCGGAGGGCTACGGCCTCGGCCATGCGCGCAAGCGTATGTACACCCTGTTCCCGGAGCTGGAACAGGTGAACCCGAAGATCGAGACCTATTGGGAAGGCTACTGCTCGATCACCGACAGCTACCTGCCGTCGTGCCAGGTCGTCGACAAGGACATCTTCTCGCTGATCGGCTTTTCCACCCGCGGCGTCGCGCTGGCCCAGACCATGGGCAAGATCGTCGGCGAGTTCGCGGCCGATAAATGCGGGCTCGACGACATTCCGCTTGAGGTCGTGGAGGGCACCCGCAGCATCTCCATGCACGGCGTCAAGGAGCGGGTCGGCCGGCTGATCTTCCCGTACTACCAGGCGATGGACCGCTTCGGCCTGTCCTGAGGCGGCTACCGCGACTGGTGATACACCGACGCCCGATTGCAGGGCGTCGGACGCCCTTGTCATACTTTCGTATTGCCCGGTGTGACATCCGGCCCTACATCTGCGGTGCTGATTTCGGCCCGCGGCGGGCCACCGCTATGGAACCCTCTCGATGGATGCCCGCGTCCCGAGTTCTTCGAACGATCCCGGTCTCGACGAGACATCCCGGCTGGCCCTGCTCGCCGAGCTGGTGCTGTCCTCGGAGGACTGGCTGCTTCAGCGCATGTACCGGCATTTCCGGGAACAGGGCTATGCGGCCTACAGCTCGACCCTGACGGAGGCCTGGCGCACCGCCGTGCGCGGCGTCTCGCAGACGATCGTCAATGCCCTTGCGCGCTACGATGCACCGCCGGACCTGCCGGCCGAGCTCGACTACATCCGGGATTCGGTAGCCCAGTACGGCGTCGACAAGGCCGGCGCCCACCGTGCCCGCGGCGTGCCGCTGGTGATGTATCTCGGCGGCCTCAAATACTACCGCCAGACCTATGTGGACCTGGTTGAGGAATCCGGCCTCGACGAGGCGGCGGTCCATGTCTGCCGGCAATTCGTCCACCGGGTGTTCGACCGCATCGAACTCGGCCTTTGCGGCGAATGGTTCGGCCTTGCCGAGACCGACCGCTTGCGCGAATTCCAGCAGCGCAATGCCGAGCTCACCCGCGAAAAGCTCAAATACCTGACGATCTTCGAGAGCCTGCGCGATCCGGTCATCCTGCTCGACCGCAGCGGCCGGATCGAGAACATGAACAACGCGGCCTGCGAGATATTCGGCATCGGCGCGACGCCGGGGACGGTCTACTACGGCGAAGCGAACCTGGCGCATCTGACCGCCGGCCTCGGCGACCTGTTGTCGGTGGAGGATGCCGGCACCGACGTGGAACGCACGCTGCAGACCCGCCACGGGCCGCGCCGGTTCAGCGTCAAGCGGCGGCCGATGCTCGACATCTCCGAATCCTTCCTCGGCGCGGTCGTCATCCTCACCGACATCACCGACTATCGCGGCGCGCTGGACGCGGCCGAGCGGGCAAATTCGGCCAAATCCGAATTCGTCGCCGCCGTCAGCCACGAGCTGAAGACGCCGATCCACGGCATTCTCGGGATGGCCGAGCTGCTTCAGTCGTCGACGCTGAGCCGCGGCCAGCACAGCCAGATCGAGGCGATCTCGGCCTCCGGCGAGGCGTTGCTGTCGCTGCTCAACGACGTCCTCGACCTTTCCAAGATCGAGGCCGGCCGGCTGGAACTGGAGGCGATCGACTTCGACCTCGACCACCTGCTCGACGGCACCAGGGCGTTGATGCAGCATCAGGCCTTCCGCAAGGGCCTCGATTTCACCATCCGCCAGGGCAGGGGCGTGCCGAAACGGCTGCGCGGCGACCCGGCCAAGCTCGGCCAGGTGCTGCTCAATCTCGTCGGCAACGCCATCAAGTTCACCGACGAAGGCCACGTGTCGCTGCAGGTGAGCGCGCGCAAGGCGGAGAAGGCAGGCGCGGCGCGGCTGCGCTTCGTCGTGGAGGACACCGGCATCGGCGTCTCACAGGCGGCGCGCGATCGCCTGTTCCAGCCATTCTCGCAAGGGGATCTCTCGATCTCGCGGCGCTATGGCGGCACCGGCCTCGGCCTCGTCATCTCCAAGCGCATCGTCGAGGCTTTCGGCGGCACGGTCGGCCTCGATTCGGTCGAAGGCAAGGGCAGTGCCTTCTGGTTCGAGATCGAGCTGCCGCGGGCAAGCAGCCGGGCGGTGTCAAGAATGTCCGACAAGCAGGCCTCGTTGCCGGCGCTGTCGATCCTTGCGGCCGAGGACAACGACGTCAACGCCATGGTGCTGACGGGGTTCCTGGAGCTCGAGGGACACAAGGTGACGCGGGTGCGCGACGGCGCGGCGGCGGTCGCTGCGGCCGCCAATGCCGATTTCGACGTCATTCTCATGGACCTTCGCATGCCGGGCATGGACGGGGCGGAGGCGGCCCGCCGGATCCGCGCCCTCGACGATGCGCGCCGCTCGGCGGTGCCGATCCTGGCGGTCACCGCCAACACCCAGCGCGCGCGGCTGGCGGAATGCCTTGCCGCCGGCATGGACGGCTATGTGGGCAAGCCCTACCGGCGCGAGGAACTCGGCGTGGCCCTGCGCGGTATCGTGCCCGCCGGCCGGCCCGAGGAAGACGCCGGCGTGCTGATCGATGACGCCGTGCTCACAGACCACGCCGGCCTGCTCGGATGTGACCTCGTCGAGGAGATCATCGAGGCGGTGCGGGACTCGACCGAAATGCTGGTCGCCGATATCCGCAAGGCCGCAGACGCGGGAGACCGCGTTCGCGTCGGCGACAAGGCCCATGCGCTGAAGAGCGCGGCGGCCAATGTCGGGCTGACGGCGCTTGCGGAAATGGCGGCAACGCTCGAGGCGACCGCCCAGAACGGCGGCGACCTGATCATGGTCGCGACGCTCGACGCGGCACGGGCCAAGGCGCTTTGCGCGCTCGATGTCGTCTGGGAACGGCTCTGCAAGAAGCGGTAGGGACGTCGCGGGCGGCGGTCGCCCTTACGTGACGTTGGCGGCGAACCGGTAGCCGACCCCATGTTCGGTCAGTACGATTCGCGGATCGTTCGGGTCGCATTCGATCTTCCGGCGCAACCGGCCGACCAGAACGTCGACGCTGCGGTCGTTCGGCGCCCATTCCCGATGGCTGACGCCGCCCAAAAGGGCGTCGCGGGTCATCACCGTCTGCGGATTGTGGACGAACGCCGCCAACAGCTCGAATTCGGCGCGGGTCAGCTTGACCTCGCAGCCATTCGGCCTTCTCAGGCGACGCTGCCCGAAATTGATGCACCAGCCGTCGAAATGCCGGACCTCTTCCTGCGCGGAAGGCGGCGCCGGCGCCCTGGTGCGGCGCAGCACCGTGCGTGCCCGGGCGAGCAGGTCGCGCGGATTGTACGGCTTGGTGACGTAGTGGTCGGCGCCGGTCTCCAGGCCGATGATCTGGTCGACCTCGTCGGCCTGGCTGGTGACGATGATGATGCCGACGTCGGAGCGGTCGCGAATCTCGCGCGTCAGGGTCAGCCCGTCCTTGCCCGGCAGGCGGACGTCGAGAAGCACCAGGTCGACCGTGTCGCGGGCAAAGACGGCCCACATCTGGTCGCCGCTCTCGGCCGTGCTGACCCGGAACCCCTCCTTGGAGAAGTAGGCGGAGAGCATCGTTCTCGTGGAGAGTTCGTCTTCGACGATCAGGACATGCTGGCGCTCGTCCACGGGTTGTCCCCTCGCTGCATTTGTTACACCCCTGTTACATATTATTACGGTTCGTTCAAGCGTGGCAGGAAACTCGTTTACATCCGATTCCTATGTCGGTGACCAACGGTCTCAAAGACCGATTCAACGATCCAAAAAAGGCCTCCACATGCCTACCGAAAGCCTCGACAAACCTGCCGCGGCAGTTCCCGATCCGGCGTTCTACCAATGGCTTGCCGGCCTGTTCATCCGCGAGCAGACCGCAGAGACCCTTGGCGTCCTGAAGGCGCCGGAGACCCGCCGGGAGTTTCACGACCTGGCCGGCGAGGACGTGCTTCGCGGCCGCCTCGACCGCCTGCTCGACGTCGCCGCCAATCCGGCCGATCCGGAAGACCAGGTGCTCGATCTGGCATCCGCCTATGCCCTGTTGTTCCTCGGTGTCGGCGGGTCGCGCGAGGGCGTGCCACCCTACGAATCCGTCTATACCGGGCCCGATGGCCGCCTCTATCAGGAAGCGACCGCCGAAATGGAAACGCTCCTGAAGGACCAGGGGCTGTGGCTTGCCGACCGGCGCGAGCCGGCCGACCACATCGCCGTGGAGCTTGAGCTGCTCGCCCAGTTGACCGCTCGGGCGGCGGACGATGCCGGTGCGGCGGCGCGCCGGCGCACCCTGCTTGCCGACCATCTCCTGGTCTGGGCCTGGGAGTTCTGCGACCTCTGCCGCGACCGCGACCGCAGCGGCTTTTACGCCGCCGCCGCGGAAGTGCTGCGCGCGCTGCTCGAGGCGGAAGAACGGGCCCTCAAGGCGCTCTGAAGCAAGGCCCGGCG